>JBBSCZ010000224.1:0-5308 GCA_038249795.1 Gemmatimonadales bacterium
CGAAACTTGAAGGCGCCCATGCGCTGCAGATTCTCGCACTTCAAAAACACCTGTGCGCCGACCATCGCGTCCAGCGTGTGCGACGTCATGACCGGCGTGCGGTGCGCCTGACCGCTCAGGCGCGCGCGAGCCGTTTCGACGTCGGCGAAGGTGGGGAGGGTCGGGTCAGTCATTGATCTCGAAGACCACCTTGCCGGCCGATCCATCCTTGATCACCGCCATCGCCTCGTCGAACGCCTCCAGCGGCAAGCGGTGTGTGATCACCGGCGTCGGGTCGAAGGCACCGGAGCGCAGGAAGCGTGACATCTGGTCCCAGGTGTCGTACATCCGCCGACCCACGACGCCATAGACCGTCAGTCCCTTGAAGATGATCTCGGTGGCGAAATCCACGTCGATCGGCTTCGATGGAATGCCGAGCATCTGCACGCGACCGGCCGGCCGGCAGAGTGCGAACGCCTGATGGACCGCGGCGGGTGCACCGCTGATCTCGAGCACGACGTCGGCCCCGAGGCCATGCGTCCAGCCCATCACCGCCGCCTTCGCGTCCTGCGGCTGCACGGCGTCATGCGCACCCATCTGCCGCGCCAGCGCCAGTCGCGTCGGGTTCACATCCACTGCAATCACCCGCGATGCACCCGCTGCCTTGCAGATGCCGACGGCGAAGAGCCCGATCGGTCCGCAGCCGGTGATGAGGACGACGCTGCCGGGAATGTTGGCCGTGAGCGCGGTGTGGAACGCGTTGCCCATCGGGTCCATGATGCCGCCGATCTCGTAGCTGAGCGATGGATCGAGCGGCCAGATGTTCGACGCCGGCATCGCGATGTAGTCAGCGAAGCAGCCGTCGCGGTCGACGCCGATGATCCGGGTGGATAGATCGACGTGCGCGTTGCCGGTGCGGCTCAACACACTGCGCTCGTCCACGATGTGCCCTTCGGCAGTGACGCGATCGCCAGCTTTCACGTGGTGCACCAACGGTCCCGCCTGCACCACGTCGCCGGCGAATTCATGGCCGACGATGAACGGCGGCTCGCAGCGCCCGGCCGCCCAGGCATCCCATTCATGTATATGTACGTCCGTGCCGCAGACGCCTGCGCGTCGCACCCGGATCAGAACTTCATCGTCTCGAATCGTCGGCACCGGTACGTCATGCAACTCGAATCCGGGGCCTGCGTGGGTCTTCACGAGTGCTCGCACGAGCACTGCTCCATGGCTTGAGGAAGGGAATTCAGCGGTGCGTTCACCGCATCGGGAGCACGTCGCGGTGCACCGGAGTGCATGAAAGGTGCCGGACGCGCACCACCGATGGAAGGTGCGGTGCAGCCGCGATCACCGCGAATCGTCGCCGCCGGCGCACGCCGCCGATGCGCTGCGGTGCAAGCGGCAGCGGCACCGCACCGGCGCCGAATCGACGCGGCCGCACCCGCACCATGCACCGAGTCGTTCCGCAAAAAACCGCACAGGATGTGCATTTCGTTGCGACGACGATCATGATGTCGCGCACGGCGCGTGCGCCGTGTGCCGTCGCGGCACCCGCGATTCAATCATGTGGCCGAGCGTCCGACACTCACGCTGCAGCGCCGGATTTGGGAATGCATCGCGTTCGACGCGGTCTGCACTGTTCCGGTTTTTTCTTGGTCATGTCTTGCGCACCGTTTTTCTGCACTTCTATATTCGCGTCAACTTGTCAAGGGCTCACAGAGCCGAGGGTACTGCGTGACAACTTCCCGTCGCGAATTCCTCAAGAGCAGCGCCAGCGTCGCCGCCGTCGGCCTCGCAGCGAATCTCGCGTCCCCGCGTCATGCGGGTGCCGCAGCGCCCGCGTCGCGCTTTGCAGACGACGCCCTCCGCATTGCGCCGACCGTCGGCGACCCTGTCACCCGCGAACTGGTGCTCTCGGCGATCGATGCGGCGAAGCGCGCCGGCGCCAGCTACGCCGACGCCCGCATCAGCCAGAACCGCAGTCGCACACTCTCCACGCGCGAACGTCGCGTGCAGAACCTCAGCGACAATGAGACACTGGGATGCGGTATCCGCGTTCTGGTCGACGGTACCTGGGGCTTCGCAGCCACGCGTGAACTGACCGCCGACGCCATTGCGCGCACCGCGCGACTGGCCGTCGAGCAGGCAAAGGCGAACCGCCGCACGCAGGTGGCACCGGTGCAGCTCGCGCCCGTCACGCCCACGGCAAACGGCACGTGGAGCAGTCCGATCCGCATCGATCCATTCAGCATCGCGATCGAGGATCAGGTCGCGTTGCTGCTCGCTGCCAACGAAGCGGCGCTCAAGGTGCCGGGTGTGCGATTCGTCAATTCGGCGATGTTCTTCCTCCGCGAGGAGAAGACCTTCGCGTCGACCGATGGCACCACCACCGTGCAGACGATCTACCGCTCGCAGCCGAACATGACGGTCACCGCCGTCTCGGCCGACAACTCCGACTTCCAGTCGCGCCAGTCCACCGACATCCAGCCGCACGGCCGCGGCTACGAGCACGTGCTCGATGGCAAGCTGGTGGAGAACGCCCCCCGCTGGGGCGCCGAGGCCGTCGAGAAACTGAAGGCGAAGTCGGTGGACGTTGGTCGCTACGACCTCGTGCTGCACCCGACGCACCTCTGGCTCACGATCCACGAATCGGTTGCACATCCCACCGAACTGGATCGGGCGCTTGGCTACGAAGCGAACTACGCCGGCACCAGTTTCGTCGCGCCGCCACGGAACGTGCTCGGCAAGCTGAAGTTCGGTCCCGAGATCATGAACGTGCAGGGCAACCGCAACGAGGATGGCTCACTCGGCGCGATCGGCTGGGATGACGAGGGTGTCGCGCCCGAGACGTTCGACATCATCCGGAAGGGTGTCGTCGTCGACTATCAGACCACGCGTGAACAGGCCGGTGAACTCGCCTGGTGGTATCAGCAGCAGGGGAAGCCGGTGCGCAGCCATGGCAATTCGTACGCCCAGAGTTGGGCCGACGTGCAGTTCCAGCGCATGCCGAACGTCTCGCTGCTGCCGGGCGACAAGGATCTGTCGTACGAGGATCTGATCGCCGCCACCGATCGCGGCATCGCCATCGTCGGCGATGGCTCCTTCTCGATCGACCAGCAGCGCTACAACTCGCAGTTCGGTGGCCAGCTCTTCTACGAGATTCGTGGCGGCAAGATCGTCGGCATGCTCAAGGACGTCGCCTACCAGATTCGCACGCCCGAGTTCTGGGGCGCCATGGACATGATCGGCGGCAGGAAGAGCTACCTGCTTGGCGGCGCGTTCGGTGACGGCAAGGGTCAGCCGGCGCAGTCGAATTCCGTCAGCCATGGTTGCCCACCCACGCGGCACCGGGCGATCAACGTCATCAACACCGGACGGAAGGCATGAGTCATCGCCTGCGAGCCAACAGCTCGCCGCGCAGCCTCCTCGAGCCCGCCCGCGTTCTCTCGCAGGCCGAAGCCGAGTCACTGGCCAAGCGCATCGTCGGGTTTTCACAGGCCGACAGCTGCCGCGTCTCACTGCAGAGCAGCGCCCGCGGCAACACCCGCTTCGCCGTCAATCAGGTCTCGACCTCCGGCGATAACGAAGATGTGAGCATCCGAGTCCGTGTCACCGTCGGCCGAAAAGTCGGTGCCGCCACCACCAATCGGCTCGACGACGAAGCGTTGCGTCAGGTCGTGCAGATCGCCGAGCGCATCGCGCGGCTGCAGCCTGACGATCCGGAGCTGATGCCCGAACTCGGGCCGCAGCAGTACACCGCCGTCGACGCATTCCACTCGGCCACCGCCGCCGCCGAACCGGCGCAGCGCGCCGAGATCGTGCGCAAGGTCACCGACGCATCGCGCGCCGCCGGCCTCAGCTCGACCGGCTATCTCGAGGTCATCACCTCGGCCAACGCGATCGCCAATTCGGCGGGGCTCTTCGCCTATCATCGCAGCACCGACTGCGCCTTCACCACCACGATCCGCACCACCGATGGCGCCGGATCCGGATGGGCGGGCGCCGCTGCACGTGACATCGGCAGCATCGATGGCGCTGCCCTCGCCGCCACTGCGATCGACAAGGCGAAGCGCTCCGCGAGTGCGGTGGCCGTGGAACCGGGCCGCTACACCGTCGTGCTCGAACCCACGGCCGTGGGCAATCTCGTGCAGCTGCTCGCCTTTGCCACCAATGCCCGACAGGCCGACGAGGGACGCAGCTTCTTCTCGAAGCCCGGCGGTGGCACCAAGATCGGGATGAAGGTGGTGGACGAACGCGTCAACCTGATGTCCGATCCTCAGCACGCCGTTGCGCCTGGTGTGCCGTTCGATGGCGACGGTCAGGCAACGCGCAAGGTGAACTGGATCGAGAATGGCATCGTGCGTGACCTGTCGTACGACCGGTATTGGGCACAGAAGTCGAATCGTGCGCCGGTGATCTTTCCGGGTGCATTGCAGATGGCGGGTGGCTCGCAGAGTGTGGCCGACATGATCGCGTCGACCGAGCGCGGCATCCTCGTCACCCGCTTCTGGTACATCCGACCCGTCGACCCGCGGACGATTCTCTACACCGGTCTGACACGCGACGGCACGTTCCTCATCGAACGTGGCAAGGTCACCAGGGCCATCAAGAATTTACGCTTCAATGAATCGCCAGTCTTTCTCCTGAACAACATCGAAGCGCTCGGGCTGCCGCAGCGCGTCAGTGCCAGCGAGAGCGGATCGGCCGGTGTTCCGATCGTCGTGCCAGCCATCAAGGCACGCGATTTCATGTTCACCAGCCTGAGCGACGCGGTCTAAGGTACAGCGGGCGACCATGTGTCGTTCGCGCAGGACGTCGGCATCTCACTCCGTGAGGTGCCGGCCGTGGGGGCCTCCCGCCCGATCGGGCGTGGCTCCTTGGTTCCGGCCTCCACCGGGGGAGGCACGGGCCGCATCACTCCAGTTCTGGAGGTAGTTCCAATGGCTGCAAAGAAGGCTGCGAAGAAGGGCGCCAAGCGCGCCGCCAAGAAGGGCGCCAAGCGCGCCGCGAAGAAGGGTGCCAAGCGCGCAGTGAAGAAGGGCGCCAAGAAGGGCGCGAAGAAGGCGGCCAAGAAGGGCGCGAAGAAGGCGGCCAAGAAGGGCGCCAAGAAGGCGGCCAAGAAGGGCATGAAGAAGACGGCCAAGAAGGGCGTCAAGAAGGGCGCCAAGAAGGCGGCCAAGAAGGGCGCCAAGAAGGCGGCCAAGAAGGGTGGTCGCAAGGCTGCCAAGAAGGGGGCCAAGAAGGCTGCGAAGAAGTCGAAGCGCGCTGCCAAGAACGCTCCGGCGACCGATTCGGCACCTGCGATGTAATTCCGGTGCTTCCGGAATTC
>JBBSCZ010000225.1:0-5266 GCA_038249795.1 Gemmatimonadales bacterium
ACCAGCTCTGCGCAAACGGAGAAGATCAACGGAGCATGCGACGTAGCGAAGAGTTCAAAAAAACACGGGGCCGGCTGCCTTTCGGCGACCGACCCCGCGTACTCCCACCCAGGAGGTTGCGTGGACTCCCCTCCACGCAGGATGTATTACCGCCGATAGCCGGCAGTGTTCCGCGTGCCGTCCACACAGGCCGGCCAGCTGCCCGGAGTGCCGCTGGGGCCGGCAGGAAGCGGATCGAGTTTCTGGCGGCGCATGAAGACCGGGTCCTGATCGGCCAGGTAGATCATCATCGCCGCGAGCGTCGCGTTCTGCTTCAGGTCATCCACGATGATCTTGTCGTACGTGTCACGGTTCGTGTGCCAGGTGGTGAACCCGTAGTCCCAGCCCAGCGCGCCGAAGTTGAAGCCGGGGGCACCGGCGCAGACGAAGGCGACGTGATCCGTGCCACCGCTGCCCGGTGATCCCACGCCACCGTAACGGATCCACTGCGTCAGCTCGCTCGGCAGCTGTCCGAGGTAACGGCGCAGCACCGTGTCGGCGCTCACCAGTCCGCTCGCGTTCAAGCCCACGACGCGCCCGGTACCGTTGTCCTGGTTGAACAGGGCGTGCAATCCGGCCACCACCTCGGGATGATCCTTCACGAAGGCGCGGGAGCCGTTGAGCCCCTGCTCCTCACCCGCCCAGTGGCCGGCGATGATCGTGCGCTTCGGCTTGTAGCCGACGCTCTTCAGGATGCGCATCGCCTCGAGCATCATCGCGGTGCCGGTGCCGTTGTCGGTGGCGCCGCTGGCGGCTTCCCACGAGTCCAGGTGCGCCGACAGCATCACGTATTCAGCCTTCTTTCCGCTGCCCTTGATCTCCGCCAGCGTGTTGGCCACCGGCTGTTCGCCGAGGAATTCCGCCTGAATGTCGACGCGCAGCCTGGGGCCCTGATTCTTGGCGGCGAGGCGGTAGACGAGGCCGTAGTCCTCGCAGCTCAGGTCGAACGACGGCACCTGCTGACGCGGCGATCCGAAGATCTTGTTCATGCCCGGGTAGTTCGACCAGCCGAATGTGACGACGCCGGCGGCGCCGTACGCCTTCAGGCTGTCCTGCAGACCGATGGCGTTGACGTTGCGCTGGTTGAAGCTGATGCGGAGCGAGTCCTGCGCGGCGCGCATGGAGGCGATGGTCGCCGGCGTGCCGAATTCCGCCATCTGCTGCGGGCTCCGGCAGGTGATGTTCGGCGCGTTGATCATCACGAACTTGCCGCGGCTGGCCATCAGCCAGGCATGCGCTGCCTCAGCCGTCTCGAACTGCGGCAGGATCACCACGTCGCCCGTGACGGCGCCGTTGGTGGCCGGGCTCCAGGCGAGCATGTGCGCCTCGAGTGTGCGCGTGCGCGGGGCGACGAGATCCACATGCGTCACGCCGCGCTTGAACGAGCTCCAGGTACCCCACTGCTCCTTGCGAGCCGGGATGCCCCACTCCGTGTACTTCTTGACCAACCAGTCACCGGCCGCCGTGAAACCGGGGGAACCGGTGAGTCGCGGACCGATGGAGTCGGTGAGCACCTGCGCCAGCGCACCGGCCTGCGAGCGCTGCATCCCCTCGTCCATGATGCGCAGCAGCACGGGGTCGGTGACGGGCGCGCGCCGCACCCACTCCGGCCACTGCTCGGCCGGGATCGGCATCGCCAGGGCATTCGGCACCACCTGCGCCTCGGCTGGCCGCTGGGCAAAAATCAACGCCGGCAGCAGCGCGCCAGCGACAAGGGTCGATCGTCGGACGAACAGGGACATGCTGAATCCTTATAGTGTGAGTCGATTCGAATACTCGCACCCTACGAGCCCGTCGCGCTTTGCGTTGAGCATTTCGTTCCGTGCACTCCATGGCATCGCTAACTCTTTTCACACGGAGACGCGAAGGCGCGGAGAACAGCGAGAACAGCAACTGCTGGTGGTTGTCGGCCCGGGGATCGGGGCTCCGTGTGTGCGAGCAGCAGGTCGCGGAGCGAGGAGTTCCCCACAGCTGTTTTCGCAGTTCACCGTGATTCCGCGCCTCCGTGTGATGGGAGTTGACGATCTCACTCGAGCGCGCGGATCTCCGCTGTGCGAGCGGTACGAGCGGTACGAGCGGTACGAGCGGTGCGAGCGGTGCAAGAAATGGACAGGGAAAAGACACGGGCCGCCTCCCCGAAGGAAGACGACCCGGACCTCACGCGGCGGAGCGCTCGGGATCGCTCACACACGCGCACGCTTGCGGCGCGCCAGGGCGCCGAGGCCGAACAGACCCGTCGCCATCAGGGCGTAGGTGGACGGCTCCGGCACCGGGGCGAAGCTCATCATGGCGTCGTTGTTGTCGAAGTCGGCGCCAGTGCACACACCAGCCGTGCTGCAGGCGATGTCCTCGAAACCGACGGTGAAGGCGTTGCCGTAGGCGGCCTGCACGTAGGTGCTGGTGCCGAGCAGCCCGAGCATCGTGTCATTGCCGGTCGAGAAGAGCGCGAACTGACGGGCGCGGGCCGCGTCGTGGGAGTAGAACGTGCTGCCGCCGGCGACGCCACCGATGCGCGACGGATTCATGTAGAAGCCCCAGGCATTCGAGAATGTCATCGTCATCGTGCCGGCGTTGCCGGTGATCGGCGCCAGCGTCGCGAGATGATTCCCGCTGGCGTCGGCGGTGAACATGCCCCAGTTGGTGTTGTCGCCGGCGATGTCACCGCCCAGGCCCACCGTCTGCCTGAAGACGTAAGTGCCGGGAGCGAACAGGAACGAGGTGGCCATGTTGCCGTTGCCGAGGAAATGGGTCTGCGTCGCGCCGGTGTACGGGAGCCAGTTGCTCGGGCGCTGATTGGCGCAGGTGCCGTTGGCGCCGGTCACGACGAAACCGATGTTGCAGCCCGTACCGTCCGACGACTGGTTGTTCCAGAAGGCACGAGCCGGACCTGCATTGTGCGCGGCATTGGAGAGCGTCGGCATGGCCTGCCAGGCAGCCTGTGCCGCGAGCGGTGAGACGATCAGGGTGGCAGCGGCGAACGAAGCGGCGAGGCGGGCAGCGATGGGCTTCAGCATTGGTCAGTCGGGATTGGTGTGATCGATCGTGTCAACGTTTCGACGCTGACTACCAAGGCATGCTCGGTGCCAAACTCGACCATTCGGCTTGACGATCATCGGTCACCGCGACCGGCAAACAGTACAAATCGTTGCACCACAAGGACTTCGCGCTTACCAAACTCTGCCGTTCAGAGGCTCAACGAACTCGACTATTCGTTGTGTTACCTTTTGGCGTGGCCATTTCCGTTGCGTCGGCGCAACTGTCGAGCCTGCTTGTGTGGCGCCGATGCGTCGCATTGATGCCACAGTCTGGTGTGGGCCGGCGGATGCGCGGTCGGCAAATGGCGCTCCTGTCGTGCCCCACTGAGGGAGGCGACGGCCATCGCCGGCCGATGAACGCTATAGCCGCGGGCTGAGCCCGTCGGCGAGCGAGCTGCGATAGGCGCGCCACGCCGGCACGAGTCCGACCAGCACCCCGGCCGTCAGCACCACACCGATGTAGATCCACTCCAGCGCGCCGGGCGCCTGCACCACGATGTGCACCCCGGTGCGCGCTTCGATCACGCCCTGCGCCAGTGAGAAGCCGCCCATCGTCAGCCCCACGCCCAAGGCACAGCCGAGCAGCGTGAGCATGCCGCTCTCGAGAACGAGGAGCGAGACGATCATCCCCGGCCGAGCCCCGACCGCACGGAGCACCGCCATCTCGCGCCGCCGGGCTTCGAGGGAGGAGTACAACGCTACCAGCATGCCGATCAGCCCGACGACGATGGTCAGGGCGCCCACCAACCGAAGCCCCCCTTCCACGGTGCCGAGTGTCCGCCAGAGCTCAGCCAGCGTCACGCCGGGGATCACCGCCGTCAGCGGCTCGGCCTTGAACTGATTGATCTCCCGCTGCAGCTGGAGCGTCTCGAACCGGGTGCGGGTACCGACGAGAAAGGCGCTCAGTGCCCGCGGCTCGTCCTGAAAGATGTTGGCCGGTGGCGTGTACGCCGGTCCTGCACTGCCGGGGATGGCGAGCGGTGGTGAGGCGCCGGGCATGGTCGGCGCCTCGGCGCCGGGCATGGCGGGTGGACCGTCGGCACCGGGCATCGCGCCGGCACCCGCCGCGGCGACCTCCTCGTGCCCTTCCTCGTGCATCGCCTCGATGCCGTCCAGCGTCACGAAAAGCGCGCGATCGAGCGGCGTGAAGGTCGGCCGCAGGATTCCGGTCACGATGAATGGATGCGTCTCGTGATCACCGAGTCCGGCCACGGCATTGAGGCCGTGCCCAACGGTCACCTCCGAGCCGATGCGATAGCCGAGCTTCTCCGCCACTTCGCTGCCCAGCACCATGTCGCCATCGGTAGAGATCACCTTCCCCTCTGCGAACTGCAGCGTACCCGAGCTGCGGTAACGCCAGTGTTCGAATAGTGCTGGCGTCGTGCCGATCACACGATAGCCGCGATGCGAGTCGCCGATGGCGAGCGGCACGGTCCACCTGATCGCGGGATGCTTCGCCCACTGCTCGTACACGCTGTATGGCACGCTGCCGGTGGGCGAGCCGATCCCGAACACCGAGCCAAGCAGCAGTTGCAGCGTGCCGCCGCGGGCACCGACGACGAGATCGGTACCCTTGATGGTGCCGGTGAAACTTTCGCGCATGCCGCGGCGCGCCTGCTCCACCCCCAGCAACAGCGTGATGCTCAACGCCACCGCCGCCACGGTCAGAATCGAGGTAACGGGACGGTTGCGAAGCGAACGCCAGGCGAGGCTGAGGAGCAGGTTCACGCAGCGTCCCGTCGCGCGGCGCGATTCAGTTCCGGCAGTGAGAGTTGCATGTCGAAGCGCGCGCCGAGCGAGGCGTCGTGACTCACGAACAGCAGCGTGGCATTCGCCTTGGCGACACTCGCGGCCAGCAGCGCCAGAAACGCATCGCGCCGGTCGGTGTCGAGCGACGACGTGGGTTCGTCGCAGATCACCAGCTCGGGAGCGGCGAGCAGTGCACGTGCGGCGGCGACGCGTTGCTGTTGTCCCACGCTGAGGTCCGTGGCCTGCTGCTGCAACAGTCCGGCGATGTCGAGTTGTGCAGCCACGTCGCGGATCGCGGCATCAAGGCTGGTATTGCCGAGCCGTGCGCGCCGGCGGGCATCGAGCCGGCACGGAAGCGCGATGGTGTCGTAGGCGCTGAGGTACGGAATCAGGTTGAATTGCGGAAAGACATATCCAATGTGCTCGGCGCGGAACGCATCACG
>JBBSCZ010000226.1:0-5250 GCA_038249795.1 Gemmatimonadales bacterium
CGCAGGCGGGTTCGGAAGTGTCGGCACTGCTGGGTCGCATGCCGAGCGCGGTGGGCTACCAGCCGACGCTGGCGTCGGAGATGGGCGATCTGCAGGAGCGCATCACCTCGACGCGCAACGGCTCGATCACGTCGGTGCAGGCGATCTACGTGCCGGCGGACGACATCACCGATCCGGCGCCGGCCACGGCGTTCGCGCATCTCGATGCGACGGTCGTGCTGTCGCGTCCGATCTCGGAACTCGGCATCTATCCCGCCGTGGACCCGCTGGCCTCCAGCAGCCGCATTCTCGACAAGCAGTACATCGGCGAGCGTCACTACCGCGTGGCGATCGAGACGCAGCGCATTCTGCAGCGCTACAAGGAACTGCAGGACATCATCGCCATCCTGGGCATGGACGAGCTCTCGGAAGACGACAAGAAGATCGTGGGCCGCGCACGCCGCATCCAGCGCTTCATGTCGCAGCCGTTCCATGTGGCCGAGCAGTTCACGGGCATCCCGGGCAAGTTCGTGAAGCTCGAGGAGACGATCAGCAGCTTCGATCGCCTCTGCGCCGGCGAGTTCGATCACCTGCCGGAACAGGCGTTCTTCATGTGCGGTGGCGTGGACGACCTGATGGCGAAGGCTGACGCGATGGCGAAGGCGTGATGCTGACGGTTTCGGTGATCTCGCCTGAGAAGGTGCTGTTCGAGGGGCAGGCGAGCGGGGTGGTGGCGCCGGGCTTCGATGGTGAGCTCGGCATTCTCCCAGGGCACGCGCCCCTGATGACAGTATTGGGGAAGGGTACGCTGCGATTGGATGGCGCCTCGCAGAGCTTCCAGGTGGAAGGGGGGTTCCTGCAGGTGGTGGACGACATCGTGCGCGTGGTGACGGAGTCGGCGACGGCGGTGTAGCACCGTGACGATGAGACTGGACGCTGTGAGAGCGACGGGAGCTCCCCAAAGGGGCTCCCATCGCTTTTTTCAGTCTCGCCTTTTGGGGCGTCCGGCACAGTTGGTGCGAGGATTGAATCGCATTCAGGTCCTCCGCTCACCATCTCGCGTCCTGCCCGCCCCATGTCTGACGATGCGCCTCGTTCAGGAATGACAGCTGCCGCAGCGCCTGAGGCCACCTCGTCGGTGCGGCAGCGCATCGTCGTCGCGGAAGATCATGCCGAGATGGCGGACGTGCTGCAGACGTATCTGGAGGCCGCCGGCTACGACGTGCACCTGGCCCGCGATGGCGTCATGGCCGCTGAGCTGATCGATTCCGTGCAGCCGGCACTCGCCATTCTCGACGCGAACATGCCGGGGCTGAGCGGCTGGACGTTGCTTGCCCGACTCAAGGAACGTGGTGCCGCGGCGCCGCTGGTGGTGATGCTGACAGGCGAGGATGACTTTCCGGCTGAGTCTGTCCGCGCGGATGTGATCCTGCGCAAGCCGGCCGCGCTCCGTCGAGTGGCAGCGGTGCTCGCGGACCTGCTGGCGGGTCGCTCGACGGGCTGAATCGGGACCAGACGCACTCGACCAACGAACGCAACTCTTCCAGTCGGGGTCGGCTCCCGGTGCAGAGACTCCTTAGGTTCCCCGCACGATGACTGACGTGCTGGGGATTTCTGCGTTTTTTCACGACAGTGCCGCGTGCCTGGTACGCGACGGTCGGGTGATCGCCGCCGCGTCCGAAGAGCGTTTCTCCCGCACGAAAGGCGATGCGTCGTTTCCGGCGCTGGCGGCGGCCTGGTGCCTGCGGGCCGGTGGCACGACGCCGGCCGCCCTCGACGCGGTGGCCTACTACGAAAAGCCGATCCTGCATTTTGATCGATTGCTCGAGAGCTGGTTGTACACGGCGCCCCGTGGCTGGCGCGCGTTTCTCGAAGGCGCGCCGCTCTGGGCGGGCGGCAAGCTGAATGTCGAAGGTGCGCTGCGACGGGGGCTGGGCGACTACCGCGGGCGAGTGCTCTGGTGCGAGCATCACGAGTCGCATGCCGCGAGTGCCTACTATCCGTCGCCATTCGACTCCGCCGCCGTGCTCACCATCGATGGAGTCGGAGAGTGGGCCACTGCCAGTATGGGACGTGGTCACGGGGCGACATTGCAGCTCACCCACGAGCAACGCTATCCCGACTCCCTCGGGCTGCTCTACTCCGCCTTCACGTATCAGTGCGGATTTCGTGTCAATTCGGGCGAATATAAGTTGATGGGGCTTGCCCCGTATGGCGTTCCGCGATTCGCCGACACGATTCTCTCGCAGCTCGTCGACCTTCGCGACGACGGATCGTTTCGACTGCACCTGGCGCCCTTCGGATTCCTCGACGGTTTGCGGATGACGAATCCGGCCTTCGATGCACTGTTCGAGGGGCCCCCGCGCCTGCCCGAGTCACCGATCACGCAGCGCGAGATGGACCTGGCGGCGTCGGTGCAGTTCGTGACGGAGCAAATCGTACAGCGGATGGCCGTCACCGCAGTGCGCGAAGCCGGCGTACGCGATCTCTGCCTGGCGGGCGGCGTCGCGCTCAATGCAGTGGCCAATGGAACGCTGCGCCGCGCGGGGATCGTCGATCGCCTGTGGGTGCAACCTGCGGCTGGGGATGCCGGCGGGGCGCTGGGCGCCGCGCTGCTCGCCTGGCATCGTTACTTCCGCGGCGAACGCCCACCGACCCAGCAGCACGACGGCATGCACGGCGCCCTGCTCGGCCCATCCTACGATGCCGGCGAGATCGATTCGTCATTGGAGGCGCTCGGTGCGGTGGTGCAACATCTCGGGCGCGACGGCGTGGTGGCCCGCACCGCCGAATGGCTCGAAGCGGGACGCATCGTGGGGTGGTTCGACGGGCGCATGGAATTCGGCCCGCGGGCATTGGGATCGCGTTCGATCCTGGCCGATCCGCGTCCGGCCGACATGCAGGCGCGCCTGAATGCGCACATCAAGCTGCGCGAAGGATTTCGCCCCTTCGCGCCAGCGGTGTTGGCCGAGTACGCCGACGACTGGTTCGTCGGCGCCGATGACTCACCGTACATGCTGCAGGTCGTGCCCGTCCGCACCGATGTGTCACCGCTGCCTGCCATCACGCATCGCGACGGGTCGGCCCGCGTGCAGACGGTGACGCCGGAACGCGCGCCGGGGCTGCACGCCGTGCTCGAGGCGTTCGCGGCGCGTACCGACTGTCCGGTGCTGGTGAACACCAGCTTCAACATCCGTGGCGAGCCGGTCGTCCTCACGCCTGCCGATGCGTACGCCTGCCTGATGCGCACGGAGATCGACGCGCTCGCCATTCCACCGTATTTCGTCGTGCGCGCCGACCAACCGACACTCGGCGATGCGCGATGGAATACGCCGCTGGCCCTCGACTGATGCGCACCGACGCCGCGACGTCGCGTCGATTCGGGCTGATACTCGGACCGGCGCTGCTCGGTATCGGCGCGCTGCTCTGGTGGCGCACACACCATCCGCTGGCGATTGCCAGTGGTGTGGTCGGCGCAGTGCTCCTGGTATTCGGCATCGTTGCGCCGCGGCTGCTCGGCCCGGTCGAGCGGGCCTGGATGGCGCTCGGCCACCTGATGGGACGCATCACGACGCCACTGCTTTTCTCGGTGCTCTGGTGGGCGGTATTCGTGCCGATCGGCATCTGCCGTCGCACGCTCACGCGCAGCCCGCTGGCGCGACGCGCCGACGCGTCGACGTACTGGGTGCGTCGCCCTCCCGTCACGCCGGAGTTGACGCGCGCGGCCATGGAGCGGCAGTTTTGAGCGATGACACTGCTGCGTGAGCTGTTCGCATACCTGCGCGTACACAAGAAGCTCTGGATGCTGCCCATCGTGATCATCTTCGTGGCCTTGGGAACGCTCGTCGTGCTGGCCCAGGGGTCAGTGCTCGCGCCGCTGATCTACTCGATCTTTTGACGCCCGCGTCGAGGGTCTCGCGGACTCGCTGGTTTGCCGTGATTGCACTGGTGTTGCCATTGGCGCTGTTCGCCGCGCTCGAGGGCGCCGCGCGTCTTTTCTGGCGCGACGGTGCACTCCCGCTGTTCGTCAACGCACCGGTGGGGCAGGGTCGCTGGCTGATGACCAATCCGATGGTCGCAGCGCGGTGGTTTCCCGGTGAGCAGATGCCACCGTCGCCGAACCCGGAATACCTGCTCGCAGACAAACCAGCGAACGGCTTTCGCGTGCTGGTGCTTGGCGAGTCGTCGGCACAGGGGTTTCCGTATCCACGGACGGGCTCCTTCGCGCGATTGCTCGCTCCGGCGCTCACGGATGCGTTACCCGGGCGGCACGTCGAAGTCGTCACGCTCGGTATCGCCGCCACCAACAGCCATGCCATGCTCGATGTGGTGGACGAAGTCATCGCACAGCATCCCGACGCCGTGCTCTATTACGGCGGGCATAACGAATACATCGGCGCGTTGGGGGCTGGCTCGTCGATCCGGCTCGCCGCCAGCCCATCGCTCACGCGGTTCTTCGTCAGGTTGCAGCATCTTCGATTGGTACGCATGGTGAATCGGTTCGTGGCGCAGCGTCTGGCTCAGCGTGCTCTCGCGCGCTCTGGCCCTGCGGATGCCGCATCGACCGGCCTGATGGAGTCGATCACCGACGGGCGCGAGATAGCCCTCGATTCCACGGCGTTCGATACGGGCCGTCGTCAGTTCGAGGAAAATCTGACGCGTATCGTCGAACGGTTGCGCGATGCCGATGTGCCGGTGTACGTGGCTTCGACGCCCAGCAACGTGCGTGATCAGCAGCCCTTTGCTGCCGCCGGCAACGGACCAGCTCAGGCGGCATTCACCAACGCCACTGCTGCGCTGGCGCGAGGCGATTCGGTCCGTGCGTACTCGGCGTTCCTCGAAGCACGGGATCGCGACGTGATCCGTTTTCGCGCGCCCTCCGCCTTCGACAGTGTGGTCCGGCGCGTGACACGGGCGGTCGGTTCGTCGGCGGTGCACTATGTGCCAATCGTCGAAGCGTTCGCGGCGCGCACGGCGGCTCGTAGTCCGGGCACTGACCTGTTCCTCGAACATGTGCATCCGAATCGTCTCGGCACGCAGTCGATCGCGGAAGCCTTCTGGACGGCGTTGCGAGCCGCGCCGCCGTCCGGCGTGGTCTTCGATACGCTGCGAGTGAAAACGATGGCCGCATACGAACGCGCGATCGAGTTCTCTCCCTTCGACGAACGTGTCGGCACGCACCGCATACGTGCGATCGTGGTGCGATGGCCGTTCGTCCCGCTCGATCGGCAGGGCGACTACCGAGGCACTTACGTCCCCACGGATTTCATC
>JBBSCZ010000227.1:0-5202 GCA_038249795.1 Gemmatimonadales bacterium
ATGAGGGAGCCGAACACGCCACCATTGGTGATCGTGAACGTGCCGCCGATCAGGTCATCCATCGCCAGCTTGCCGCTGCGTGCCTTGCCCGCCAGGTGCGCGATGTCGCGACTGATGGCGAGCATGCCCTTCTGGTCGGCATCCTTCACGTTCGGCACCACGAGGCCCGCGTCGCTGGCGACGGCGATGCCCATGTTCACGTAGCGCTTGTAGATGATGCTGTCGCCGTCGATCTGCGAGTTCACCAGCGGATACGCCTTGAGGGCCATGCTGGCGGCCTTCACGAAGAAGGGCATGAAGCTGAGCTTCACACCGTGCTCCTTTTCCACCTTGTCCTTGAGACGGGCACGGAGCGCCGTGGTGGCGCTCATGTCGATCTCGTTGAACGTGGTCAGGTGCGCGGTGCTGTGTTGCGCCAGCAACAGATTCTCGGCGATGCGCTTGCGGCGCGTCGTCATCTTCTCGCGCGTCTCCCGCTCACCCGTACGCGGGGGAGCGCTGGGGGCGACGGGCACAGACGGCGCGGCGGGAACCGGCTTGCTGCCCGCGGCGATCGTGTTCAGAACGTCGGTCTTGCTGATGACACCACCGCGACCGGTGCCCGGCACCGAAGCGATGTCGACCCCGGCCTCGTCGGCGGTGCGACGGGCGGCGGGTGCACTCCTCATCATCACCGGCACTGGCATGGGACCTCCGGGCGGATCCTTCGGCACCGGCGGCGGATCGGCCGGGGCCGACATCATCACCGGCACCGGCACGGGACCTCCGGGCGGATCCTTCGGTACCGGCGGCGGATCGGCAGACGCCGACGCCATCGCAGTGCCACCGGCGATGCCTGCCTCGTCGAGCTGACCCAGCACGTCATCGACCGCGACGATATCGCCCTCGGCCTTCGATCGAGCCGTCAGGACGCCGGCCTTCAGGGCCGGGACTTCGACGGTGATCTTGTCGGTTTCGAGTTCGACGAGAGTCTCGCCCGCAGTGACGGCGTCGCCCTCCTGCTTGAGCCAGCGTGACACGGTGGCTTCGACGATGGACTCGCCGAGCGGTGGCACCTTGATCGCTATCATTCGCGAAGGTCCTGTTCCGATGGAGGCGCGAGAGAACGCGCTGAAAAATTCTGCACAGCGCGATGGGCCGCGCGCGCGAGAATCATAACTCACCTCACAGGTTGGATCGCGATGCGTGGACTGGTGCTGGGCGGCCATGGAGGACTCGAGCAACTGACCGTCCGCGACGACCTGCCGGAGCCGGCGCTCGATGGGCCACATGCCGTCCGGCTCCGGGTGCAGGCGGTGGCACTGAATCGGCTCGACCTGTTCGTGCTGGCAGGATGGCCAGGATTGATGCTGACGCCGGACTGGATTCCGGTGGCGGACGCGACGGGCGTGGTGGAGGCGGTCGGCGACGCCGTGACACGGGTGCAGGTCGGCGACACCGTGGTGCTGAATCCCGGCACCAGCTGTCGGCAGTGTGACTATTGCCTTGCCGATGAGCAGCCGCTCTGTCTGCACTACAAGATTCTGGGGGAGCATCGGCCCGGTACGGCGGCGGAGTTCTGTGTGGTGCCGGAGTGGGGACTCACGCCTGTGCCGGCCGAGACTCCGGTGGCGGAGCGGGCTGGCTTCGGATTGGCGACGCTGACCGCCTATCGCATGCTGGTGGGCAAGGCACGGGTGCAGGCCAACGAGCAGGTGCTCATCTGGGGCATCGGCGGTGGCGTCGCGCTGGCGGCGCTGCAGCTGGCGCAGGCTCGCGGTGCCACCACCTGGGTCACCTCCAGCGATGCGTCGAAACTGGAGCGGGCCCGGGCGCTAGGTGCGACGTACACGCTGAATCACGCCGTTGACGATGTGCCAGCGCGGCTGCGTGCGGCGACGGGCAAGAGGGGGATGGACGTGGTGATCGACAGCGTCGGGACCGCCACCTGGAAGCGCTCCCTCGCCTCACTGGGGCGCGGCGGGCGGCTGGTGACCTGCGGCGGCACGAGCGGCCCGATGGTGGAGACCGACGTGCGGCGCCTGTTCATGAACCAGTGGACGATCTCCGGCTCGACGATGGGCAGTGAGGGGGAGTGGGCCGCCGTCTCGGCAGAATTCCGCGCGGGCGGGCTGCGGCCACCGGTGGACTCGGTGTTTCCGCTGGCCGAGGCGCGGGCGGCGTACGCGCGGCTGCAGAGTGGCCAGCAGTTCGGGAAGGTGGTGATTCAGGTGGCGCCGTGAGCGAGGCGGTGGCGCCTGATGGTGGGTTGGCGCAGTACTCGCTGCTGGAGCAGGCGCAGATTCGCGAGGCGGTGCTGGCCGAGTCGGTGCCGCACTGCCCGCGCTGCTCGGCGCATCCGGCGATGACACGGAAGGGAATCGGCGGCGGGTCGTTCGGGCTCGGATATCAGCGGAAACGCGACTGGTTCGTGTGTCCGGCGTGCCGTCGGTCGGCGATTTTCGATCTCAAGCGCGGCACGCGGAACTGACGACTTCCGTCACAGGTGTTTTGCCAGGGGCCGTTTTTCAAGGGGTCTTTTCAAGGGGTCTTTTCAAGGGGTCTTTTCAAGGGGTCAGAGTCCTTGAACGGTCAAGGACTCTGACCCCTTGAACGGAACGACCCCTTGACCGGGGAGTTCCAAAGCACTTCTGACCCCTCGAACAGAAAAAACTCCTCGCCTCCCGAACCCCGAGTCTCCGCGATTCGTCGTTGGCTGAGTCGGCACTGTTGCCACGTTGAAGAGACGACGGATCGCGGTGGCTCGGTGACTCGGAGGGGCGTACGTGGTGACGGTTCCGCGCGTGGGGGCCGCGCGCGTAGCCGCGCCCGAAGCTGACGTGCTAAGTTTGCGCGATGGCGCGTCCTGCGGGGCGGCGCCGGCCCACAGCCGCTGATCGACCATGGATTTCCTCACCCGACTGCAGGACAGCTTCGCCACGCTCGGTGAGATCGTGCCGGCGCTGCTCGGCGCACTCGTGATCCTGTTTGCCGGCTACCTGCTGGCGAAGTTGATCCAGCGCGGGGTCGAGCGGCTGCTGCGGAAACTGAGCGTGAACGATCTGCTGCGGCGCGGTGGGGTGATGTCGGCGGTGGAGCACGCCGGGCACCAGGTCAATCCGTCGCGGGTGTTCGGCAACCTGGTGTTCTGGGCGGTGATGTTCGCGGTGCTGCTGGTGGCGTCGACAGCGGCCGGGCTGCAATCGCTGAACGATGTGTTTGCCGAGCTCGTCAGTTACATTCCGAGCATCATCGCGGCCGTCGTGATCGTGATCGTGGGCATCGTGCTGGGTGGCTTCGTTGAGGGGCTGCTGCTGGCAGCGGCGGGTGCCCTGCACGGCGGCCCGACGCTGGCGCGGGTGGGGCGCGGCGGCATCGTGGTGCTGTCGATCTTCATGGCGCTGCAGGAGCTGGGCGTGGCAACCGACATCGTCACCACGGCCTTTGCGATTCTGTTCGGCGCCGTCGCGCTGGCGCTGGCGCTGGCTTTCGGGCTTGGCAATCGCGAGCTGGCCTCCGAGGTGACGCGAAGCTGGTGGGTGCGCTACCAGCGCGAGCAGGCGGCGATCGACGCGGAGGTGGCCGCCGAAGAGGCTGAGATCGACCAGGAGCTGGCTGATGAGGATGCGGATGACCGTGCCCCGGTTGGGGCTGCTGGTGGGGCGTCGCGTCTGTCCTGAGACGGGCGGCGGCGGTATCTTGATTGGTATGAGTGCTCGAGCGCGCGCAGGTCGGTCAATGGGGTCGTTCTCGTTCGCGGGAGCAGCGTTCGCGATGTCGGCGCTGTCGGGGTGCGGCCGGTCCGGCGCGATGCCCGAGACTGGACTGCGTCCGAAGGTGCTGAGCGGATCGGCGGTCTCGCTGATGGGGCGCGGTCCGCAGAGCGAACTCGAAGCTGCGGTGGACCTGGCGCACGACTATCGCGATCAGCTGCTGCGGGCATCGGACTTCACCGACATTGGCCAGGATCGCTGTAACGACGGCTGGTTGCGCGCCTTCCCGCGCGACAGCACCGACGCGAAGCGCGAGGCGACGGCCGATCTGGTCGACAAGTTCGAGAAGCTGATTCAGGCGTATGCCGTGGATGCGCCGCTCGATTCGCCGGATGGTCGCGAGCTGCTGCGGACGGTGCTGCGATGGGAGACGGGTCGCGAACGGCCGAAGTGGGATGTGCGGAGTGGCAAGCCGGGACGCGAGGCGATTGCGGCGGGGCTCACCGAGCAGTTCACCGATGCGAAGACGGGGCGGTGCCTGATCAATGCGCGCGGTGACACGGCGAGTTACGTGCTGCCGCTGGTGACGGGGGTGTCGCTGCCGGTGCAGCGTGGCATCAGCACGACCCTCGTGTTCGGCGACCGGGGGATGGCGGCGCTCCGCGCGCGCTTCTGGGCGTCGAAAGCGCTGCACGACACCAACAGTGTGTTGGCATACACGCGCGTGTCGGCGGCGATGTTGTGGAAGGAGTACGCGGTGGTGACAGTGCACCGTCCGATGGAGCATCGTGACGGGAGCGCGCTGCCGACGAGCAATGGCGGCGGCACCTACATCTTCCACCGCGTGGGCAACTCCTGGCTGCTGCTCGTCATCGCGCGGTCCTGGGGCTGACGGCCACCGGCCGCCACCAGCCGGTGGCATGACGTACCGCGTCTCGGCGCGCACATTTTTTCTCCGTAGTCTGCATTCCCGACGTCGCGTGGCGCACGCGCGACCCGACGTCGGTCACGCTTTCACTATCTCCGCATGACTGGTCCAGGGCCCCGCGAACGCATCCTCCCTCGCATGATCGACGAGGAAATCAAGGAATCGTTCATCAACTACTCGATGAGCGTGATCGTCTCGCGCGCGCTCCCCGATGTGCGCGACGGCCTGAAGCCGGTGCATCGACGCGTGCTGTACGCGATGAACGAAGCCGGTCTCACCGCCGGCCGCCCATACCGCAAGTCGGCGACGGTGGTCGGTGACGTGCTGGGTCGTTACCACCCGCACGGCGACAGCAGCGTCTACGACGCCGTCGTGCGCATGGTGCAGGAGTTCTCGCTGCGCTATCCGCTGGTGGACGGCCAGGGCAACTTCGGCAGCATCGACGGTGACAACGCCGCCGCCTATCGCTACACCGAGGTGCGCCTGACGCGCATCGCGATGGAGATGCTGGCCGACATCGATCGCGGCACGGTGGACTTCGGCGCCAACTTCGACGACACGCGCGAAGAGCCGAAGGTGCTG
>JBBSCZ010000228.1:0-5114 GCA_038249795.1 Gemmatimonadales bacterium
GAACACCACCGAGTTTTTTCTGACGAATCCTGCCGATCCCGGTCTCGACATCGCGGACGGGTGCGTCTCAGGTCAGCATACCTCTTGCAGTGAGGGAAGCAATGACGCACGCTGAGCCCAAATCGTCCAGCAGTTCGGCGCTGGCGGCACTGAAGTCCGCGACGCAGCACGAGCACGATGCGCTCGATGCGGCGCTCGATCTCATGAACCCCGAAATTGAGGCGGCCACCTACCGGCGCCATCTCGAAGCCTTCTTCGGCTTTTACGCGCCAATGGAGCGCGCACTGGCGGCCGTTGACGGCTGGGGCGAGCAGGGCATCGACCTGCGTGCACGCTGTAAGACAGCATCGCTGCGAGCCGATCTCGTCACGCTGGGCGTCGAGGAACCCGACGTGCTTCCGATGTGCGAAATCCTTCCGTCGCTGCCGACCTTGGCAACGGCCTTTGGCACTCTTTACGTGTTGGAAGGCGCCAGCCTCGGCGGGCGGATCATCAGTCGGCACGTCGAGGCGCAGTTCGGCTACACCGCGACGCACGGCGCCCAGTACTTCAACGGGTACGGTGCGCACACCGGTGAGATGTGGATGACATTCCGCCGAGCGGTAGACGCCTACGGTGGTGAGTCGGGACCGCAGGACGAGATGATTGCCGGCGCTCTCGCCACATTCGTGGCGTTCAGAGAGTGGTGCGAGCAGCGGGAGGCGGCGTGACCGGCGACGTAAGTGAAGCTCGGCTGCCTTGGGAAGGTCAGGCGTACAGTGCCATGCGCTTCGGCGCGACGATCACCAACTGCGACAGCGAACCGGTGCAGACACCCGGCTGCATCCAGGGCCACGGTGCGCTGCTGGTCCTGCGGGCAGACAATCTGACAGTCGCGCAGGTCAGCGACAACAGCGGCGCGCTGCTCGGACATCCCCCTGAAACCCTGCTCGGGCAGCCGGTCAGCCGGGTGCTCGGCGAGGCTCGTGCGGAGGAACTGCACGCGTTTCTCGCGCGCGAGCCGGTCGATCGCAATCCGTTGTACGTGTTGACACATCAGGGTCACAACGGTGCGGCGCTCGATGTTACCGTGCACACCATCGACGGTGTTGTGATTGTCGAGTTCGAATCGACGGCCCACACCACAGCCGACGGCCACGATTATTTCACGTTGATCAAGCAGAGTGTGCATCGCCTGCAAAGCGCGTCGTCGCTGCAGGCGCTGGGCGACGCCGCGACCGCAGAAATCCGCGCGCTCACGGGGCTGGACCGGGTGATGGTCTACAAGTTTCACGACGATGGCCACGGCGAGGTGGTGGCCGAGAGCCGACGCCCGGATCTGTCGTCGTGGCTCGGCCTGCACTATCCGGCTCAAGACATCCCCGAGCCCGCCCGCGAGGTGTTTCGCCGCACCTGGATTCGGCCGCTGCGCGAGGTCGGTGCCCCGATGTCTGAGTTGGTGCCGCTGGCCCACCCCGACACCGGCCGGCCGCTGACGATGACCCACTGCGCGCTGCGCGGACCGTCCGTCATGTACACCGAGTACCTGCAAAACATGGGCGTGACCGCCGGCCTCACGCTATCGATCCGGCACGGCGAACAGCTGTGGGGCCTGATCGCCGGTCATCACTATAGCGGTGCGTTCGATCTGCCCTACAACATGCGTGCCGCCTGCGAGCTGATGGCGCAAATCGTCTCGCTGCAGCACAAGGCGGCCGAAGATCGCGATTATCTGTCCCACCAGCTGCGGTTCGATGAAGTGCGGCAGTTGCTCGTCACGCAGGCGGCGAACGAGGGAGGCCTGCCGGCGATGGTTGATGGAGAGCTGACCCTGCTCGATGCACTGGATGCGCAGGGGGCGGCACTGTTCCACCAGGAGCGCTGGTGGCGCGTCGGGCAGACGCCGCACGACGACGAACTTGATACGATCGCCGACTGGTTGATCGAGCGACCCGAATTCGCGTCGTCCGCTGAACCGGTGTTCGTCACCGATGCACTGGGCACGCTGATGCCGTGCAGCCCCGAACTGAGCGCCGTCGCCGCCGGGCTGCTGGCCCTGCCATTGTCGAAGCGAGGTAAAAATCTGATCTTCTGGTTCCGCCCCGAAATGCTGCGCTCGGTCGAGTGGGGCGGCAATCCGCATGACAAGCCCATGGTGCCGGGCCCGAACGGCCTCCGGCTGACGCCACGACGCAGCTTTGAACTCTTCAGCGACTCGGTGCGTGGCCACTCGTTGCCCTGGCAACAGTGGGAAATCGAGCTCGCACTGCGCTTCCGGCTGGTGGTCATGCAGTTGGTCATCAGTCGTGCCGAGCAGCTGACGGAACTCAATTTGAATCTGGCGCGCAGCAACGATGACCTCGACGCCTTCGCGTACGTGGCCAGTCACGATCTGAAGGAGCCGCTGCGTGGCATGCACAAGTACGCGCATCAGCTGGCCGACAGCGCCGCGCTCGCCGATCCACTGGACGCGCAGCGCGTTGAAGGATTGATACGGCTGACGTTGCGCATGGACAGTCTGCTCGACTCACTGCTGCACTTTTCGCGCGTCGGTCGTGTTGCCTTGGAGCTGGAGGACGTCGACCTCGACGAACTGGTGCATGAGGCGCTGGAAATGGTGGTCGCGCGCCGTGGCGAGAAGCCGAACGAGGTGATCGTGGCACCGCAGCTGCCGCACATGCGCGCAGATCGGGTTCGGTTGCGCGAAGTGTTCGTCAACCTGCTGTCCAACGCGTTCAAGTACAACGAGAAGCCCACCGCCCGGATCGAGATCGGCTGGTACCCTCCGCACTCCGTTGATCGGAAGCCACACTGGCCTCAGGATGTGATTCAGCATCCGATCTTTTTCGTGAAGGACAACGGGATCGGCATTGAGGCTCGGCACGTCGAACAGGTGTACAAGATGTTCAAGCGGCTGCACGGCCGCGACGAGTACGGCGGCGGTACCGGCGCCGGTCTCACCATCGTGAAAAAGCTGCTCGAGCGCCACGGAGGGACCGTGTGGTTCGACTCCGAGCCGGGCGTCGGCAGCACCTTCTACATTTCTCTGGGGGCGCAGTGAGCGCCGCGTTGATTCACCCAATCCTTGACCTGCCCACGTGCGTCCTTGTCGAAGACTCGGACGAGGACGCTGATACGGTGGCCGAGGCGTTGCGCCGTTGCGGCATTCCGGGTCGCCTGCAGCGCGTGACCAACGGCGACGATTGCCTGACGCTGCTGCGGGGGGCGGGGGCGACGCAACCGCCGGCGCTGGTGCTGATGGACCTGAGTACGCCGGGAACGGACGGTCGCGATGCGCTGCGCCAGATCAAGGAAGACAGCAAGCTCAAATGCATTCCGGTCGTCATCACCAGCGCGTCGGCGAATCCGCGCGATCTCGAGTTCTGCTATACTGCCGGCGCCAATGCGTACCACGTCAAGCCGGTGAGCCACCCACACCATCTGGCCGAGATGACTCAGGTGCTGCAGTACTGGCTCGGCGCCGTCAGGCGGCCGGCCTACCGCATGCCGACGGCATGAAAGGGGCGCCCTGCCGCGTCGTCATTGCCGATGACAATCCTGACGACCGGCGTGAGATCCGGCGTCTCCTGCTGACCGGCAGCGAATCGCGCTACGAATTCATCGAGTGCGAATCTGCTGCCGAGGCGTTGCGACTCGTCATGGAATCGCCTTCGCAGACGCCCGACTGCCTGCTGCTCGACTTTTACCTTCCCGACATGGATGCGCCGGAGTTGCTGCCGGCCCTGCATACTGCGGAGGGCCTGACAGCCTGTCCGGTGTTGGTGCTCACTGGGACGGCCGACTCGAGCCACGGGCGCGAGGTGTTGCGGCTAGGCGCGCAGGACTTCATCGGGAAGGCGTGGCTGACCCCTCCCGGGCTGTCGCGGGCGGTCGACAACGCCATCGAACGCTGGACGATGCAACGCGAGCTGCTCGACAGCCGTCGCGCGCTGCAAGTACGCGAGCGCCAGTTAGACAGTTTGGCGAAGAACATACCGGACATTCTGACGCGTTTCGACCGTGCGTACCGGCTTGTCTTCGTCAACGCCGCAGTGGCGCGCGTCACCGGGCGGGCGGTCGAGGAGATTCTCGGTCTCACCATTCGCGAGTTGGGGCTGCCCGTTGAACTGCGCAACCGATGGGAAGGGGCGCTGGCGCGCGTGTTCGAAAGCGGTGCGGCGGAAGAGCTGGCGTCGACGTTCGATGGCCCCGGGGGAGTGACCTACTTCTCGTCGCGCCTCGTCCCGGAGTTTGAGGCCGACGGGCGGATCGGACGGGTGCTTGGCGTCACCCGGGACATCACACAGCTGCGCCTGCAAGAGTTATCAGCGAGCGAACTTGCCCAGCGACTGCAGATGGCGCTGGCGGCGGCGCAGGCGGGCGCGTGGTCCTGGGACATCCGCAGCGGTGCGATCGAATGGTCGGCGGAGAGCTCTCTGCTCTACGGCCGTTCGCCGTCTCTGCTTCCGCCGGGGTACAGTGAATGGCTCGAGGCGGTGCATCCGGATGATCGCGCCGACGTTGACGGCGCCGTGCGTGACGCATTGAGCCGGAAGGTGGCCGACTTCCGCGCCGAGTTCCGCGTGCTGCGGCCGGACGAAGATCCGCGCTGGATTCTGAGCATCGGCAAGGCGGAGTTCGATGAAGCGGGCGAGGCGGTGCGAATGGTTGGCATTAACCTCGACATCCAGGACCGCAAGCGAATCGAAGCGGCGCTTCACGACGAAGACCGGCGCAAGGATGAGTTTCTGGCCACGCTCTCCCACGAACTGCGGAACCCGCTCGCGCCGTTGACCTCCGGGCTCGAAGTGCTCAAGCTCGCCCCGGCGGGGGCGGCCGTGGCCGTATCCGCCTTGGGTGTACTGGAACGCCAGGTCAGGCATCTCACGCGGCTGGTGGACGACCTGATGGATGTCTCCCGCATCCGCCACGGCAAGATCGAGCTCAAGGCCGGCGAGGTGTCTATCGGGAACGTGGTGCGGCAGGCGGTCGAGGCCTGCCAACCGCTGATCGATAGCGCCAAGCATCGGATCACGGTCGTGGTGGAGCCGGCGCAGATGGCGGTCGAGGGAGACGAGGTTCGCCTCACCCAGGTGCTGACCAACGTGCTGAACAACGCGATCAAGTACACCCCC
>JBBSCZ010000229.1:0-5020 GCA_038249795.1 Gemmatimonadales bacterium
CGCCCCGAAGCGCCTGCTGAATGCCGCCGAGGAGCTGGTCTCGCGCGACGAGGCCCAGCGCATCATCGAGAGCACGATCAAGCTGTCGAAGGCCGACTCGGTCGCGGTGAACCTGAGCGGTGGCCGTCAGCGCAACGTGCGCTTCGCCGCCAACCAGATGTCCACCGCCGGTCTGGTGAACGACCTCACGCTGGTGGTGTCATCGAGCTACGGACCCAAGCACGCCATCACCACCACCAACGATTTCTCGGCCGAAGGCCTCGAACGCGCGGTGCGGCAGTCGGAGGCGATCGCGAAGCTGGCCCCCGACGATCCGGAATCGATGCCGGTGCTGAGCCAGCAGCGCATCGTACCGGTGACGTCGGCGTGGGATGACGAGACCTTCCAGCTCGACGCCGCCGCCGGCGCGAAGGCGGCGCTCACCGCACTCGGACCGGCACGCGCGCGCGGCAATCTGCAGGCCGCCGGCTTTTTGCAGGTCGACAGCAACATCACGGCACTCGGCAACAGCGCGGGGCTCTTCCAGTTTCATCGCGGCACGAAGGCGAATTACACACTCACCGTGCGCACGGCCGATGGCACCGGCTCGGGCTGGGCGGGCGCGGAGGAACCGAAGTTCTCGATGATCGATTTCGCGAAGATCGGTGACCGCGCGATCGAGAAGGCGGAGCTGTCACGCAATCCGGTGGCGATCGAACCGGGGCGCTACACGGTGATCCTCGAGCCGCAGGCGGTTGGCGACCTGATCTCGCTGGTGGCATTCTACGCCGATGCACGCGCCGCCGATGAGGGACGCTCGCCGTTCGTTAAGACGGGCGGCGGCAACAAGATCGGCGAGAAGATCGCCGACGCCCGCGTGTCGCTCTACAGCGATCCCTACGACCCGAAGATCCTCACCGATCCGTTCGATGGCGAAGGCTTTCCACTCACGCGCCGCACCTGGATCGACGAGGGCGTGCTGAAGGAGATGCAGTACGGTCGCTTCTGGGCGAAGAAGCAGGGCAAGCAGGCAACGGGTGGCGCCAACAACATCGTCCTCGCCGGCGGCACGACCACGCGT
This sequence comes from Gemmatimonadales bacterium, assembly GCA_038249795.1. GTDB lineage: Bacteria > Gemmatimonadota > Gemmatimonadetes > Gemmatimonadales > Gemmatimonadaceae > JACMLX01. The sequence continues at coordinate 1,061 of JBBSCZ010000229.1, forward strand.
GATCAGATGATCGCCGGCACGCAACGCGGGATTTTGGTGTCGCGACTCTGGTATCTGCGCGAGGTGGACCCGCGCACGCTGCTCTACACCGGCCTCACGCGCGACGGCACGTTCCTGATCGAAAACGGCAAGGTGACCAAGTCGATCAAGAACATGCGGTTCAACGAGAGTCCGCTGTTCATGCTCAACAACCTCGACGCACTCGGGCCGCAGGAACGCGTCGCGGGGATCGAGGCGCTCATTCCGTGCGTGATGCCTTTGCTGAAGGCGCGGGACTTCAACTTCACGTCGCTCTCGGACGCCGTGTAGCAGTCGCGCGCTATTTGGTTACGGTTTGATTATTTTTAACTCTTTTCACGCGAAGGCGCGAAGCAGCGAAGATGGGGAGGGGTCTGCGCACTCGAGTGAGATCTTGAAACTCCCCTCACACGGAGCCGCGGAATCACGGAGGAACTGCAACGGCTGTGGGAACTGCGCGTGGCGAGCGCCGTTCCCCTCAGAAAACGGAGTGTCTCATCGCGTGGAGGCTGGCGTGATGCGCAGGGCCCTCCGTGGCTCCGCGGCTCCGTGTGAGGGGAGTTCGCAGTTCGCAGTTTGTTGTTCGCAGTTTGCAGTTTGTTGTTGGCAGTTCGTTGTTCGCAGTTTGTTGTTCGCAGTGCGCAGAGCCCTCGCATCCTTCGCTGCTTCGCGCCTTCGCGTGAAAAGAGTTGAGAAGCCACGAACAAAACAAACGGCCGCCCCGAGAACCGGAGCGGCCGTTTGTAGAATGAGCTGGGGCGGCAGGACTCGAACCTGCAACATCCCGGTTAACAGCCGGGTGGTCTGCCATTGACCTACACCCCATCACTGCCAGACAAGGTGTCTGTTCGCAACGCAAAAGTGTAGTGCCCAACCGCGCACCGGGCGCGGCTGGTTCGCAAACACGAATCAGCTCTTTTTGATCGTGTCGGCAGGAGGTGCGGCTGGTGTGGCGGCGGGTACAGCCTTCGGGGCGGCAGCGGGCTTGCCGGCGTTCGGATTCTTGTCCGCGCCGGCGGCATTCAGGTAGCCGGGCGTGCTGCCGATCGAGCCGTTCGCATTGGCGTCAGCACCGCCGTAAGGCGCGGCCGTGTCACCCTTTCCCCCGGGGGTATCGCCGGTCTTCTCACAGGCCGTGTTGAGGACGACGGCGGCAATCAACAGCGAGGCAAGGCGAGCAGAACGCATGCGGGCTCCAAAAACGGTGGCGGACGTGAGTGACCTCATAAAGTAGCCGCACACTGGCCGCTGCGGGAATCGGCGCCAGTGCTTCCCCGACCCACGGTGACACTCGTAGGTCATTTGCCCGATTGAACGCAGCGCACGCCGAGCCTGTGCCCTCACCCGACCCAATTCAGCTCAGATCAGCGCCCGGCCACGATCCGTCCCCGCTCCTTCGTCTCGTCGGCAATGCGGCCGCACATGACGTCGCAGATCTGGAAGACGCTGTCGTCGGCCAGCGCGTAGTAGACGAACAGCCCCTCCTTGCGACGGGCCACGAAGCCGAGCGAGTGCAGCAGCTGCAGGTGCTTCGAGACGTTTGCCTGTCCCAGACCGGTGACGTCGATCAGTTCACTGACGGTGGCTTCGCCATCACGCAGCGCGCTCAGGATGCTGAGCCGCGCCGGCTCGCCGAGTGCCTTGAATCGCTCTGCCACCAGCGCCAGCAATTCGGCGGTCATCTTCTTTCGGCCCATGTCCGGTCCCCGGTGCAAATGGTGCGTTGTGAATGCGCAGATCACCGTGCGGCAGCAATGGCGGCGCCGCGCTCGGTGGGCAGGCCGGCGCTTTCCCACGCCGCGAAGCCGCCAGTCATGTTCAACACGTTCGCGAAACCGTGCGCTCTCAGCACACTGGCGGCAATTGCCGACCGCGCGCCACCTTGACAGTGCAGCACCAGCGGTGTCTCACGCGGCAGCTCGTCGAGATGCTCGGTGAGGTATCCGACTGGAATGTTGCGTACGCCGGGCAGGTGCCCCGCCTCGTACTCCGATGCACCGCGCACATCGAGCACCATCACCTTTGCGTCGGCCGTCATCGCCGACACGTCGGCCGGCGTGCGCTGCGCGATCGTGTCGAGCGTACGCCCCGCCGCGCGCCACTCGCGCACGATATCGGTGGAGAAATACCCGGCGACACGATCGATGCCGATCATCGCCAGATCACGCACCATCGCCTCGACGTCGCTGGCATCCGCGATCAGGTACACATCAGCGGAATACGGCAGCAGCCACCCGGCCCAGGTGTTGAAGCTCTTGTTGAACGGGATGTTGATCGAGGCCGGAATCAGCCCCACTGCGAACTGATCGGCCGGTCGCGTGTCCACGATCGATACACCAGACGTCAGCAGCGCATCGAGGTGTGTGCGATCGAGCAGCGCCGGTGGCGCAAATCCGCCGAGAATCGCCGGTCCGATCTTGTTGATGCGCTTCATCTCCGCGAAATACTTCGGCGGCTCGGGCTGGCCTTCCAGCACGGCGTCCACGAAGGTCTGCTCGTCGCTGATCTGCAGGCCCCAGTTGACGATCTTCTCGTAGCCGAGCGTCGACATCGGGACGGCGCCGAGCGCCTTGCCGCAGGCCGATCCGGCGCCGTGCCCAGGCCAGATCTGCACATGATCCGGCAGCTGCTTGAAGGCCTGCAGACTGTGAAAGAGTGTGCGGGCACCGGCTTCCATGGTGCCCATCACCTTTGCGGCCTTCTCGAGGAGATCGGGTCGGCCGACATCACCAACGAACACGAAGTCGCCCGTCACCACACCGATCGGCGATGCCGACGCCGGAGTGTCGGTGACGAGGAAGATGATGTGCTCGGGCGTATGCCCCGGTGTATGGAGCACCTCGAACTTCAGGTTGCCGATCATGAACACATCGTGGTCATGCAGCATCGTCGCCCCCGACTCGGCGGCAAACGCATACTTCCAGTCGGCGTCGCCCTCATCGGAGAGCAGCAGCGTGGCACCGGTGCGCTGCGCCAGCTCCCGGCTGCCCGACACGAAGTCGGCATGGATGTGCGTCTCGCTGACATGCGTGATGCGCACGCCCTCGTCGGCAGCGGCGCTGATGTACTGCGCCACGTCGCGATTGGCATCGATGACGATCGACTCGCCGGTCTTCTGGCAACCGATCAGATAGCTCGCCTGTGCGAGTTTCGTATCGTAAAAGCGCTTAAACAGCATAGTGTCATCCCCTCGCCGAATGAGGCAGCGGTAAACGGTCTCTTGCATCACTTCTGTCCATCACCAGCGCTCGCACGGCGTGCGTTTCGCGCGCGCCCCGCAGAAAGACGGTGCGGTTCTGGTAGAGCATGAACGAGCCCATCACGACCAGGAACAACGCGAACGCCTGCTTCAACATCCGCTGCGAGACGAAACGGGTGCCATAGGTGCCCACGAGGATGCCGACGACCGCGATCGCAGTGAAACCCGACACGAACGTCCACGGAACCGTCACCTGTCCGAGATAGCCGGCAAAGCCGGCGGCGGAGTTCATCGCAATCACCAGCAGTGATGTCCCCACGGCCTGCTTCATCGGTGCGTGTGCCAGCAGCACCAGCGATGGCACCACCAGAAACCCGCCGCCGATGCCGATCAGCCCCGTGATCACGCCGACGGTGAATGCAACCGGTATCAGCAGCGCGACGGGCATGGCGCGGGTGTGCTCCACCTCGGCGTCCGCACCGGCCGCCGTGCGTCGCGCAGAGCGGAACATCATCGCAGCGGCGACGAGCATGATCACGGCCAGCAGCGCCAGTTGCATGCTGCCGCTCAGGAACCGCGCTCCGCGCGCTCCGGCGAACGCTCCGACCATCGCGACCACGCCGAAGTAGATGGCGGTGCGCAGGTGCACGTTCCCCGCCTTCCAGTGTCCCGCCGCACCGGCCAGGCTGGTGATGCCGATGACGGGCAGGCTCATGGCGATGGCGAGCTTGGGGTCGTAGCCG
>JBBSCZ010000230.1:0-5010 GCA_038249795.1 Gemmatimonadales bacterium
CTCGCCGGGCCAGCGACTGCGGCCAGGGCGCAGAGTCGCACGGCGTGGCGCAGGAGCCCCTCATGCTCGGTCGCCGGCTGCAAGCCGAGGGCACGGTGCAGCAGATTCGCCCGCTCGGCGCCGACTCGGAGGGCGGCGCGTTCGAGACTGGGCGCCGTGCCGGTCGAGCCCGAACGGAGCGCGTCGCGTCCCAGCAGTGCCGCGAGTTCGTAGGCGGTCGCGAGCGTGTGCGCGTCCTCGCGCAGTGCGGGCGGCTGAAGGGGGCCGACAGTCTGCTCGGCGGCGCTGAGGGCCGCGAGCCGTTGCGTCGCAGTCATGGCATCGACCGCCCAGTGCCGATCCACGAGGTCCGCTCCGCTGGCTGGCAGCGCGGGGAAGAGCCCATGTGAAGCTGTCGTCACGACGTCGAGCCCTCCTCTTCATTGCCACCAGCCTCGAAAATGGGCTGCGGTGCTCTGAAGTGGGATGCAGTAGCGGACGAATTCAGGATTGAAATGACACAATTAACCGAGCGTCGTGCTTCCAGGCAACAATGGAGCCACGCTCCCTGATGGAGAGACACCGTGGCGCTGCCATCCCAGACCGCTGAGCAGGACATCGGATCATCTACCCTCGGCGCCGCGATCTCGTCGCCGGATGCGATGCGACCCGCCGATCTGACCCTCGAAGTGCTCATGCGTCAGGCACTCGAAGTGCCGGGCGCTGCAGCGGCGTTACTCGAGGCTTTTGCCGCACAGTCCCGGGCGCTGCGCCTGGTGCAGGAAGCGGATGCCCGCGGAGCGGCCTCGCTGCCGGCGGAATTGCGCCATCGGCTGGCTGATGTCGCCGAGCGGACGCCGTCATGGCTGGCCGCCACCCGCGCGGGGGTACGCGCCTGACCCAGCCGGCGGTAGAATGCAGAGCGACAACGGCCCGGCGACACTGCCGGTGCCGGACAGGGACGAATTGCGGTGCGCCGCATCGGCACCCTGCGCTTCCTCCGATCGTGCTGCCGTGATGCCGTCATCGCTTCCGAATTCTCCCGCCGAACTCGCTGACGCCACCTGGCCCGTGATCGCGGCCTATTACGACGCACTGGCGGCCGATGCGCCAGCACGCGAGACGGCGCGTGAGTGGCTGTTGCAATGGTCACTGCTCGAGGAACTCGTCAGCGAGGCATCCTCGCAGGCGTTGATCGCGTATACGGGTAACACCGGCGACGCCGAGGCCGAGACGCGCTACCTGCGCTTCGTCACCGAAATCCAGCCGAATGCCGAGGCACGACAGACGGGGCTCGCCAAATTGCTGATCGGCACCGGCATCGACGACGCCGACATCGCGTTGCTGCTGCGTGAGTTTCACACCTCGGTCGCGATCTTTCGCGATGCGAACGTGACGCGTTTTGCGCAGATCGAGGAGCTGAGCGCCGCCTACCAGAAGCTGGCGGGGGGGCTGAGCGTGGACATCGACGGCCAGACGCTGACGATCCCGCAGCTGCAACCGCTGCTCGAGTCCGATGATCGCGCCGCGCGCGAGCGGGCCTTCCGCGCCGGCGCCGACGCGTATTGGTCACATCGCGACGAAATGGCGGACTTGTTCGACAAGATGTATGCGTTGCGGCAGGAGGTCGCGCGCGAATCGGGCTTCGCGGATTTTCAGGCGTTCGCGTTCGCCTCGAAGCATCGCCATGACTACTCCCCGGACGATGTCGCGCGCTTCCACGATGCCGTCGCCGAGGTGGTGACGCCGGCCGTGGCCCGCGTGCACGCCTACCGGCGCGAACGGCTCGGTGTGGAGGCGGTGCGGCCGTGGGACCTGGCGGTGGACCCCGATGCGCTGCCCCCGCTGCGCCCCTTCAAGGATGTTGCGGATTTCGTCGCTACCAGCGCCAGAATATTCTCGGCGCTGGACGGGGAGCTCGGCGGGCGCTTTGCCGACATGGCGCGCGATGGGCTGCTGGATCTGGAGAGCCGCCCGAAGAAGGCGCCGGGCGGCTACTGCACCACGCTGCATCATCGCAAGCAGCCGTTCGTGTTCATGAATGCGGTGGGAGTGAGCGACGACGTGACGACGCTGGTGCACGAGGCGGGACACTGTTTTCATGCGTATCTCGCGTCGCATCAGGAGCTGATCTGGCAGCGCGGCACGGGATCGGAAGCGGCCGAGCTGGCGAGCATGTCGATGGAGCTGCTGGCGGCGCCGTACTTCGCGCAGCCGGTCGGCTACTACACGCCCGATCAGGCGCGCCGAGCCCAGGCCGCGCATCTCGAGGATGTGCTGCTGGCGTTGCCGCACATCGCCAGTGTGGATGCATTCCAGCGCTGGATCTACACCAGCGGTGAGGGACACGACCGCGATGCGCGCGACGCGGCGTGGCTGCGACTGCGCTCGCGCTTCGAACAGGGCATCGACTGGTCGGGATTGGAACGCGAGCGCACGGCGCGATGGTACCGCCAGCTGCACATTTTCGAGCTGCCGTTCTACTACATCGAGTATGGCATCGCGCAGCTCGGTGCACTGCAGGTGTGGAAGCGGAGTCTGACCGATCCCGCTGGTGCGCTGGCCGGCTACAAGGCGGCGCTGCGGCTCGGCGGAACACGATCGCTGCCGGCGCTCTACTCGGCGGCGGGGGCGCGGCTGATCTTCGATGCCGACGGCATGCGTGAACTCGTGGGGTTGGTCGAGGAACGACTCGAGACGCTGCGCGGCTCGACGGTGTCGTGAGCGGGGCGGCCGGCACCATGACGGTGCCGGTTCCGCCGGGCGACGGGAAACACGACCCTTACGCAGCACTGCGGGTGCCGGCGTTCCGGTGGTTCATCGTCAGCCTGATGGCGATGACGATCGGCGTGCAGGTGCAGGGTATCGCGGTGGCGTGGCAGTTGTACGCCGCGACCGGCGACCCACTGGCGCTGGGTCTCGCCGGGCTTGCCGAAGTGGTGCCGTTTCTGGCGCTCTCACTGCCGGCGGGGCAGTGGGCCGACCGTCACGACCGGCGTCGGCTGGCGCTGATCGGTATTGGCGTGCTGGTGCTCTGCGCGACGCTCTTTCTCGCCATGACGACCGGGCTGCACGTCCGGCAGAACACCTCCACGCTCGATGTCGGCGCAACGGCATGGTCGTCACCGATGCTCATCTACGCGGTGCTGGCCGTCTCGGGAGTGGCGCGCGCGATCCTGCAGCCCGCGCGACAGGCGCTGGGCACGATGATCGTGCCTGCGTCGCTCTACGCGAACGCTGTCACGTGGCGCAGCTCGATCTGGCAACTCGGCTCGGTGCTCGGCCCGGCGATCGGCGGTCTGCTGTTCGCTTTCTCGGGACCACTGGCCACGTATACCGTGGTGCTGACGCTGATCGTGATCGCCTTCTGGGGAATGTGCATGGTGCAGGTGCCCGCAGGCCGTGCGGATGCGGCCCCGGTGCGCACCGCCGGCGCAGGGATGCTGGAAGGGGTGCGCTTCGTGATGCGCGACAAGCTGGTGCTGGCGGCACTCTCGCTGGATCTGTTCGCGGTGCTGTTCGGCGGCGCCACGGCGCTGCTGCCGGTGTTCACCGACACGGTGCTGCATGTGTCGCCGCAGTGGCTGGGCTACCTCCGGGCCTCACCGGCGGTGGGCGCGGTGGTGATGGCCGTCGTGATCGCGCACCAGCCGGTGATCGAAAAGGCGGGGCGGACGCTGCTGCTCGCGGTGGCGGTGTGGGGGCTGAGCATCATCGGATTCGCACTGTCGCGAAATGTGTGGCTGAGCTGCGCGCTGCTGGCGATGGGTGGGGCGGTGGACAGCGTGAGCGCAGTGATTCGCTCGACATTGCTGCAAACACGAACGCCGCCGCATGTGATGGGGCGGGTGATGGCGGTGAACTCGATCTTCATCGGCAGCGCCAACGAGATCGGTGCGTTCGAGAGCGGACTCACCGCACGGCTCTTCGGCGCGGTGAACAGCGTGTTGCTGGGTGGCGTGGCAACGCTGGTGGTGGTGCTGGGCATGACGGTGCTGTCACCCACATTGCGGCAGCTGGGTCGGTTGCACGAACCTGCGGACGACCCGCCGAAATGACGACCGCAGGACCGGTGCGATGACCGGTCCTGCGGTCGCAGGTCGTGCCAGGTGGGCGTGCGATTATGGCAGTGCCTTCACCGCATCGGGGAGTGCAAAGACCGCCGGCTCGATCGGGTCGAACTTCACGGTGGTGATGTTCAGCACGATGTCGCCGTTGGGTGTGCCCTGCGTGACCTTGGTGGCGACCTTCAGCGGGCCGAACGGCTGGTACCCGTCGTACACGATTTTTTGCACGGCGCCCTCCTGCTGGATCACTTCGCCGAGCTTGAGACCGGAGGTCTCTTCGTAGTAGACCGTGCGCGTGCGCCCTGCCTTGGTGACGATCTTCACCGGCCAGGCCTTCTTTCCTTCGAACTCCGCCGCGTCGAGCACTTCGGCGCTGGTGTAGCTGCCCGCTTCCCAGAGGCCGTCGGTGAGTGCGGTGCTCGCGGCGGCGTCGGCGGCGGTGGACGGATCCATCTTGCGCGCTCCCTGCTGCGGATCGACGGCCCATCCCACGGTGCCATCAAACCCCTGCACGATCTGGCCGAAGCCGGCGATGTCGATGGTCATCAGCATCTTGCCGGCGACCGTCCTGCGCTCGTACCCCGCGCTGACGCCGGCGAAGGTGATGTCGGCGGTTCCGATCTCGGTGCGCGCGGCGGTGGCCTTGAAGGCGGCAAGACCGCCGACGGCGGCGGTGTGCTTGTCGAACAGCGACTGCGCGGTCGGTTTTTGAGCAGTGATTGCGGTCGGGATGACCAGCGCCGCAGCCACGAAGGCGCGACGAATGGCAGTACGGAACATCGGATGGACTCCATGAGTGAGAGGAACACCGTCTGATACGCGGCGGCGGGTCAAAGGTGTCATGACGCGGTAGCCGTATTCGGGGACGATCGATGGTGGCCGAGCGTCCCGCTGATCAGCCGCAACTGCGAAAGATGACCAGCGTCAGCGCGACTTCAAAGGCTGCGGCGACGGCAGCCCAGAC
>JBBSCZ010000231.1:0-5005 GCA_038249795.1 Gemmatimonadales bacterium
AGCGTCGTGCGAGCAGCAGCCCGCCGGTGATGCAGAGGAAGCCCATGATCTGCCAGATGGTGGGACGATCGTTCTGGAATTGCCACGCCACGAGGATCGCGACGAATGGCTGGAGGTTGGCGTAGAGCGAGGTGCGGGTGGGGCCGAGCGTCTTCAGGCCGTGATAGTAGATCAGGTAGGCGACCGCGATTGCGCCGCACCCCGAGTAGAACATCGCGGCCCAGGTGCGCCAGGTCAGCGCCATCCACTCGGTCGCCAGCACATCCTGGCCCGTCACCACCAGGAGTGGCACGAGGCCACCGGCCAGTGTGATCAGCGTCAGGTGCAGTCCGTTGATCCGCTTGGTGAGCGGGCGGAGGAGCGTGGCGTAAACCGCCCAGGTGATCACCGCCAACGACAGATACAGGCTGCCCAGCCAGTTGCCGCCGTGGCCGGGCGTGGCATTATCGCCGAGCATCACCATTCCGACGCCGAACACCGAGAGCAGCACGCCGGCGATCAGGTACCGGGTCATCGTTTCGGTGCGCGTCGCCCATCCGAGGATCGCCAGCGCCGCCGGTGAGGCCGCGAGGATCAGCGAGGCCGACCCGCTGCGGGCGTTCGACAGTCCCTGCACGAACAGATACTGATAGATGCCGTTGCCGATCACGCCGTAGCCCAGCAGGCGGATCGTGTCGGCCCGGTTGGGCCAGGGGGTGCGGACCGTGAGCAGCGCGACGACCAGCATCACGAGTGCGCCGAGCACCAGGCGCGAGGTGTTGAAACCGAGGCCTGGCATGTGCGCCGTGCCGTACTGGACCGCGAAGAAGTTTGCGCCCCAGAGGGCAGCCATCAGGATGAGCAGCAGGTCGATCGTGCCGAAACCGACGGGCGCGGGCGTGGCGGCGGCGAATTCTGGTGAGGCCGTGGCGACGGGCGCGGGCGCGGTGGTGGCGGTCATCACGGGCAATCTAGTCCAAAAGGGCGGCCACTTCGTTCCGAGCCGGGTGCGAAGGCATTCGAAATGGTCGATCTCGCTGGTGCTGAGCAAGGTCAGGTGCAGAAACGAAAAAAGCGGACCGAAGTCCGCTTTCTTCCCAACTGAACAGGTGCTCCGTGCAGCTCAGACCTGCTTGCGACGCTTGGCGATGGCGCCGAGTGCCAGGAGGCCGGTGGCCATGAGGGCGTAGGTCGCCGGTTCCGGGACAACATTCGTGCTGAAGTTGGCCACTTCGAACGCGTTGATCTGCGGCGAGTTCGAGAATACCAGCTGGGTGATAAAAGCGCCCGGAGCCGCGTCAAACCGAACATACTGCGAGAAGGCCTGGTTACCGTTCGTCGTGCTAAAACCAAGACCGACAGCACCATTGCTCAAACCAGCGCCAGCCCAAAAGGTCTGCGCAAACTCGCCGATTCCATTTTCAAAAACGACTGTCAGAAGGTTGTAAGTGTCGGGCGAACCCCAGAGGAAGCCGATGTTCGCAAGGCCGGGGCCTGTGAAGGTCAGGGTCGACGGAGTCGTGGAAGACGGTCCAGACGAAAGGAACCGGCTGCCAAATACGTCCCCAGCCGGGATGTCAGCAAACGGCTGGTCCGCCATGAAGATGGACCCGCCATTGATCGTTCCGACGGTACCACCAAGCACGCAGGTTACGCCGCCTGTGCAAGGAGCCACGTTCGCCGGGGGCATTGCCGTGCTCGTCGTAAGACCAAGGAAAGCACCGATCGGGCCGGCAGCGAGCGATCCGGTGACCTGCGCGCTGGCAGTGGCGCTGGCACCGAACGACGCGACGAGCGCCGCGGTTGTCAGCAGGCTCTTGGAAAATTTCATGCGTGTACCTGTAGAGAGGTTGAAAAACGTTCCACGAGACCTTAGAGCCTCGACTGGAATGTCTCTGGCAGAGTCATGAACGGCAAAAGCCGATCCGCTCGCTACACGTACTGCCTTGCTGAGCTAAAAGCCTACGAATCAGACACTTATGAAAAGCAGCGCGGAAAGGCGTGATAATGATGTGTCACATGTTTACCACGGAACTCTCAAGCAGTGTGTCATCGCCGCTACGCCCCGACGCCGCTTCCCACCGACCCACGACACCGGTAGGATGCTCCCCCATGCATGTTCAATTCGCGCTGTTCGCCGACGCCGCCAACGTGTCGCAGGAAGGAAAGCTCAACATCCTCGGCGTCTTCGACGCACTCCACGTCGGTCAGCTGCCCTCGCTGCACCCCCGTGCCACGTTCGTGGTGCGGCTCAAGGCGGTGGCCGAGGACGAGGGACCGCACGGCGTGAGCCTCGAGTGGATCAATGCGGTCGGGGAAATGCTCTGGTCTTCACGCGGCGAGCTGAGCGTGGGCGCCCCGCCGAATGGCTCCGACGGCATCGACGTGCCGCTGCTGGCCGTGGTGGACCTGCCGCTCGATACACCGGGGATCTACACCATGATCGTCGCGGTGGACGACCTCGAGGCGGCACGAACGCAGCTGCATGTGCACCATGCGCTCGAAACGCTGCTGCCACTCGCGCCAGGCGCTCCCGCCGGGCTGATGAGTTGATTGCAGCGCGCGATCATCGCTGACCCAAGCGCGCGATAGCGAGCTGGCCCCTGCTGGCGACTACAGGTAGCGACGCGCCGTCACGAACCGGCTGTTGAGCGTCGCGACGTAGATGTCGTCGGCATCGCCGAGCCACTCCATGGCGTAGCCGCCGCGCCCCAGCGCGATGTGGACCAGGCGGTCGCCGGCGAGGGCGATGCCCACATGCGTGATGCGCCGGTCGTCGCGATCGGAGAAGAACAGCAGATCGGCAGGCTGCAGCGCGGTCCGCGGCACCTCCACGCCCTCCTGCGCCTGTTGCCACGCGTCGCGCGGCAGCGGCACGCCATGCACACCGAAGATGGTCTGCACGTAGCCGCTGCAGTCGGCACCCCACGGCGTGATGCCGCCCCACTGGTACGATGTGCCCTCGAACCACTCCACCGCCGATTGCGCGATGGCATCGGGCGCATTGGCGAAGTGCTCCTCCATCTCGTTCAGCGGCACCGTCTCGCCATCCACGATCTCCTCGTCGAGATCGAGCCAGGCACCAAGTGGCAGCGCGCGCACACCATGTCGCTCGCTGCGCGCGATCACACCCATCGACACCCGCGGCACGTAGGTCAGCGCGAAGTCCTCGGCAGTGGTCGGGATCACCGGCGACTCGTCCACCAGACGCATGAAGTAGCCGTCGTGCATCCATCCCTCGTACTGATCCATGCCGCGGACGCGATGCCAGTGGTCGTCGCGTGACTCGAGCACGTACAACGGATGGCCGGCCAGTCGCTGCGACACCTGCGCCGACGAAACGCTCGGCTCCGCAAACAGCGGGGCGATCGCACTGCGGACGAACGCATGGCCGATGATCGACGATGTCACGTGCTTGCTCCAGCGATGGCGGTCGTGTGATGAGCGCTGATCGGTCGCGCTGCGTCACGCATGGTACTGTTTCGCGCACTGAGCGGCAGCGGTGTGTCAGCAGCCATGGCTCAGAAGTCCCACTTGCGCGTGATGTCGAGACCCCACTGCTGCGGCGTCGGGACGAAGTTGCGGGCATTCACGTTGTTGCACTGCAGCACGCTGGTCGGTGGTTCGACACCCGCCGATACCGACAGCAGTGCGTTGAAGCGGTATTCCAGCTTGGCGCCGATGGTGTTCGCCAGCGGCTGATTGGTGCTGACCTGACTGTTGCCGAAGAGCTGGCAGAGGCCCACCGTGGCGCGCACGAAGGTGTGGCTGCCGATCTGCACGCCTCCGCCGAGCCGCGTGCTGGCGAGGATCGACGTCGCGCCGAACTGCTGCCCACTCACGCCGCCGGCGCTCTCGATCTGGAACTGGTCCAGGCCCAAAACGCGCGCCACCCGATCGCCGAGCGCACTGCCCAGCGTCGGCAGCAGCACGCTGGCGAACTGCGACGAGTACTGGTCGGCGGCAGTGGTGACGGCGAAGCTCGGCCGGCCGGTGAACAGGAAGCTGATGGCGTCCGATTCCGACAGAACCAGCGTCGGGTCGGCGCTCCCCAGCTTCAGCGTCGGCGCGGCCAGCGTACCGCCGATGGTGATGCGCACGGGAATGTCGCGGTCCTGCCGCGTGTACTGGCGCACGACGTTCACGGCCTGAATGTCGAGCGTCGGATTGAGTTCCGGTTCACCGAAGAAACGCAGCGTTCCCCGCTCCACATCGAAGGTGCGCTGCACCGCGACGAGGTTGAGGCGATACGTCCCACGCTCCGCCAGCAGAATACCAGTCAGTGCCAGCTGCACCCGATTCGAATCCTGCCGCGCACGACTCAGCGTGACACCGACGTCTCCCGCCAGCTTGATGTTCGCCTCGGCCGATCGCAGCCAGACGTTGTTGCCCATCACGAGGCGCACGTCACGCACCTCGAGGTTGCGCAGCAGCGGTGACGGCGCCGCTGCCAGCAGCGAACGGCCGACGGTGGTGGTGGTGTCGATCAGCGACAGGAACTCCGGATCGTCGATCGACACGAGGTTCTTCGTGACACCCAGCTCGGGGATCGTGATGTCGCCACTCGGAATCGTGACGGTGCCAGTGAGAACGGCGCCGCGTTGCGTGCCGCGGATCTGCAGGCCGCCGGCGCTGGTGGACACCTGCAGCGTGGCGATGCGTGGCCGGTCGAGAATGCGCAGGTTGCTCGCCTGCAGCGCGAGATCGAACGACGGATCGGAGAGTGCGGCGAAGCCGATGCGACCGCTGAGCACAGCGCTGCCGCCACGGTTGCCGGCACCGCTCACCGTCAGCTTCGGCAGCGAAAGATTGTCGCCGCTGAAGAGCAGGGCACCATCCATTCCCACCAATCGTACGCCGAGCGGTGCGATGAAGCTCGCACCATTGACCATGTTCACGGTGCCGTTCAACCGCGGTTCGCTCAGCGAGCCACGCAGCTGCAGATCACCCGTGAGCGTGCCACTCGCATCCGTGATCGCCGACGACGCGGCTTCGAACAATGCCAGTGGGGTGTTTCGCAGCGTCA
>JBBSCZ010000232.1:0-4966 GCA_038249795.1 Gemmatimonadales bacterium
CCCAGATACATCAGCGTGAAGCCGAGATACATCGGGTTGCGGGAGAATCGGTACGGCCCCTCGATCACGAGAGCCGTCGACGGCTTCCACGGTCGCGCATTCGTCCGCTTCTTCCTGAAGGCGTTGTTGGACGGGAGCAGCAGCAAGAGTGCGGCGATCAGCAGCCCTGGGCCGAAGAGGTGTGGCAGATTCCCCGGGAGCAGGGGAAACGGCTTCCAGAAACCGATGCCGAGCGTCATGACGAGCGGAATCAGGTAGATCAGCGGTGGCGGAGCCAGAACGCCGGGGATGTCGCTCGGGTCGCCACGTTCGGCTGACGTGCCATCGAAGTCATTTTGCATGGTGCCTCCACGATGCCGGGGTGCTGCTGCCGGAAAGCCCCGGATTCCGACGCGTGCGCTGAGTACGCGGGTGCGACACGGTCGTGCGGCACGCCTGCGGCACGTGCAACGATCGCCGCGACCTCAGACCGGCGTCTCCGAATCGAACACCTGCACCTTGGTCCAGAACGACGCGCACTCCGCACGGAAAGCCTCGTGCTCCTCATCGACCTGGTACGACGCTTCGGCAGCCCCATCCTCGAACAGCAGCACCAGTGCGTACGAATAGCTGCGCTCGATCACGGGTCGCTCCGTGGGCGCCGGGACACCCCAGTAGCCCGACACCGCGCTCGGCAATGTGCAGAGGCGCGGCATCCACGCCGAGAAGGTGTCGCGATCGGTCTGGGACAGATCGGGGCGGAGCCAGAAGTACACGGCGTGAACGAACATGCAGAGGGACTCGACGGATGGAGAGGGGCGCCGGACGCTGGATTCAGAGCGGCCTGACGAGAGGCTGACCTGCAACGTCCGGAACGTAGCCAGTCGGCGCAATCGACGATCCGTCGGACGACGGCGTCTCCGGCGTCATCGAGACACACGCTCACACCCATCGCTCGGCAAAACAGGCGTCCTCGGCTCACGCGCCGACATTTTCGGAGGCCGTCGTGGCATTCAGGACTCTGGCGGGGCCGAATCAACGCGACAGCAAATAGCCAGCAACGTTCTATCACAGTGGGAGGCGGACCGGCGGTCTCGAGAAGCCAAACGCTGTAGAGACAACGACTTACGCGCGATGACCGGAGTTGCTTTTCGCGCCCGTCGCCACTATGTTTATCTCATACCGACCACCATTCCATTCGGCATTTCTACGGTCGGCCGTCAGATCCGCAGCGAAGGAGCAGCATGGCAGACGAGAACGTGAATCCTGGCACGTACGGTGGTGACGACATTCAGGCGCTGGAAGGCCTCGAGGCCGTTCGAAAGCGCCCTGGCATGTACATCGGCTCCACCGGATCACGCGGTCTGCATCATCTCGTCTACGAAGTGGTGGACAACTCCGTCGACGAGGCACTCGCGGGCTATGCCAACCTCGTCAGCGTCGTCATCCATCGCGACGACTCGATCACCGTCGTCGACAATGGGCGTGGCATCCCGACGCAGATCAACACCAAGGCCGGCATTCCCGCCGTCGAGCTGGCGCTGACGGTACTGCACGCCGGCGGCAAGTTCGACAAGAACAGCTACAAGGTGTCGGGCGGCCTGCACGGCGTGGGTGTGAGCTGCGTCAATGCGCTCTCCGAATCGCTCAAGGTCTGGGTCAAGCGCGATGGCAAGGAACACTACATCGACTTCTCGCGCGGCAAGACCATCACCAAGCTGCGTGAACTGCGCGAAATCCCGAAGACGGAGACCGGCACGACGGTCTGGTTCAAGCCGGATGCCGAGATTTTCACGGAGCTCGTGTTCGAGTACGGCATCCTCGCCAGCCGCCTGCGTGAGCTGTCGTACCTGAACAAGGGCGTGACGATCACGCTCACCGACGAGCGCGTGGAGGAAGGCGCCGAGCCTAGGCGCGAGACCTTCCTCGCCGTCAACGGTCTGCGCGAGATGGTCGAGTTTCTCAACCATCAGCGCAAGGCACTGCACACCGAAGTCGTCTACATCGACACCGAGCGCGATGACGTCGCGATCGAGCTGGCGATGCAGTACAACGACGGCTACGCCGACACGACCTTCTCCTTCGTCAACAACATCAACACGCACGAAGGCGGCACGCACCTCACCGGCTTCAAGGCCGCACTCACCTCGGTGGTGAACAAGTACATCGAGCGTTCCAGCCTGTCGAAGAAGGACAAGGATGGCATCAAGCTCACCGGTGACGATGTGCGCGAGGGCCTGGCCTGCGTGCTGTCGGTGAAGGTGCGCGAGCCGCAGTTCGAAGGGCAGACCAAGACCAAGCTCGGCAACCCGAGCGTGGAAGGCATCGTGCGCAGCGTGGTGAACGAACACCTCGCGCAGTTCCTCGACGAGCATCCGAAGATCGGCAACATCATCATCGAGAAGGCCGTCAGTGCTGCCCGCGCCCGTGAGGCCGCCCGCAAGGCGCGCGATCTCACGCGCAAGAAGAATGCGCTCGACATCGGCAACCTGCCGGGCAAGCTGGCCGACTGCTCGCTCTCCGAGCCGTCGCTCTGCGAGCTCTATCTGGTCGAGGGTGACTCCGCCGGCGGATCGGCCAAGCAGGGTCGTGAGCGTCAGAACCAGGCCATCCTGCCCCTGCGCGGCAAGATCATCAACGTCGAGAAGGCTCGCATCGACAAGGTGCTCAGCAACGAGGAAATCCGCACCATCATCACGGCCCTTGGCTGCGGCATCAAGGACGACTTCGACCTCGCCAAGACGCGCTACCACAAGATCATCATCATGACGGACGCCGACGTCGACGGCGCCCACATCCGCACGCTGCTGCTGACGTTCTTCTTCCGTCAGATGCCGGAACTGATCGATGCCGGCTACATCTACATCGCGCAGCCGCCGCTCTATCGCGTCTCACGCGGCAAGGAAGAGTTCTACGCCTACGATGAGGCCGAGCGCGAGATGTACACCGACCGCATCAGCGGTGGCGATGCGCGCAAGAACGTCTACGTGCAGCGCTACAAGGGGCTCGGTGAGATGAATCCGGAACAGCTCTGGACCACCACCATGGATCCCGAGCGTCGCACCATCCTGCGCGTCGGCCTGGATGACGCCGTGATGGCCGACCAGATCTTCCAGACGCTGATGGGTGATGCGGTGGAGCCGCGCCGCGAATTCATCGAGGCCAATGCCCGTTTCGTGACGGTGCTCGACGTCTGAGTGATCGGCGGTTGCTGCATGACGTCAGAGGGGCTCGGCAGACCACGCCGGGCCCCTCTGACATTCAGAGACGAGGCTCGCCGCTCACGCCGGAACGCGTACCGGCGTGCGGCGGATCAGGGGCAGCATCGAGACGAGTGTGACGATCAGCAGCACGATCTCGACGCTGTAGACGAGTGCATAGGCAGTGGCCGGCCCCGAAAATGCCTCGCCGAACAGCTGTCGCGTGCTCATGCCATTCACGACGTCGCGCGCGATGCCGCCGAAGGCCACCGCGAGGCCGGCCGCCGACGCCTGCACCGCGCCCCACGCGCCGAGGGCCAGACCGCGCTGATTCTCCGGCGCATTGTGCATGGTGGCGGTGAGCGTTCCGTGACTGAGCAGACCAGCGCCGAAGCCGATCAGGAAGGTACCGGAGAAAAAGAGCGCGGCCGAACCGGCCGGCGCGGCCAGGATCACCGCAGTAAAGCCGGGAATACCGATCAGTGCGCCGTAGCTCGCCATACGGAACGGATCGCCACCGCGACCGAGCACACGCGCGGCCAGCAGGAAGCCGAGCAGACCACCGAGGGAGAGCGTCGCCGTGAGGCGGGTGGTGTTGGCCACCGTCAGTCCCAGCACCTGACCGCCGTACGGCTCGAGCAGCACGTCCTGCATGCTGAAGGCCATGGTGCCCATACCAACGGCGATCAGTCGGCGCACGGCGCCGCTGCCGGAAATGAAGCTGTCCCACGACTCGCGGAAGGTCGGTTCCTGACGTCCCTCGCGCGTCTTGTGCGCATCGCGCGCCTCCTGCTTCCACATCGCGAGCACGTTCAGGACGATCGTCACCACGGCGGCGCCCTGCACCACCTGTACCAGACGGCCGCGGTTGAAATCTTCGAGGAGTGCGCCAAAGATCACGGCGCTCACGATCATCCCGACCAGCAACATCACGTACATCAGGCCCACCACGCGCGGCTGCGCCTCCTCGCTCACCAGATCGGTGGCGAGGGCGAGACCGACGGTCTGCACCATGTGCAGTCCGGCACCGGTGAGCAGAAAGGCGAGGCCGGCACCAAGCCAGCCAACCCAGGGCGGCACCACGATCGCATTGTCGCCCGAGAGCACCAACAGGGCGAACGGCATGATGGCGAGGCCACCGAACTGCAGCATCGTGCCCTGCCAGATCCACGGCACTCGGCGCCATCCGAGGGCGGAGACGTGCGTGTCCGACTTGTGGCCGATGACGGCGCGAAATGGAGCAGCCAGCAGCGGGAGCGAAATCATCACCGCGACGACTGTGGCCGGCACGCCGAGTTCCACGATCATGACGCGGTTCAGGGTACCGATCAGGAGTACCGAGGCCATCGCGACGGAGACCTGAAACAGCGAGAGCCGCAGCAGCCGCGACAGCGGCAGGTCGGCGGTCGCCACGTCCGCGAACGGCAAGAAGCGCGGACCCTGTTCGGCCCACGTCGACACCAGTTTCCGGGAAAGACGATTCATAGGGGGAGACGTCGGTCCGGCATCAGACGAAGCGCGCCGTCAGCGCGGCTCGGTCAGTGGGGGGAAGATGCGACACAGGGGCCGGGATGACTGCATCCCAGCCCCTGTGGCGGCACGCTTGCCGGCAGCGCCATTACGGCGCGACAGGTGCCGGTGCTGCAGACGACGGCATCGCCGCTGCGGGGGCCGTCTCGATGGCCGGCGCGGAGGCCGTCATCGGCGCCTTGGCGCTGCCCTGGAAGAACGCGGCCATCCACGTCGTGTTGTAGAGAATCGCGAAGTGCACGGTGAACGACATCAGC
>JBBSCZ010000233.1:0-4946 GCA_038249795.1 Gemmatimonadales bacterium
GATGGTCGTCAGGTGGCATTCGTATCAGACAAGGACGAATTCACCGCCGACAAGCCTCGCTATGCCGCCTATCATGCGCTGATCGGCAGGAACGCGGCGGCACGACGGGTGGTGGCGGCGGACGCCTTTGCGCCCCGCGCAACACTCTCGGATCGACAGGTCGGCTTTTCGCGTGACGGCAGCACGCTGGTGCTCGGCGCTGCCCCGATCCCTGCAGACTCGATCCCGGCCGACTCACTCACCGATCGTGCGCAGGTGGACGTCTGGCACTTCATGGAGACGCGTCTCCAGCCGCAGCAGAAGGTGGAGGCCGGTCGCGACCGGAACCGGACCTGGCTGGTGGCGCACCGTCTGGCAGGCAACGTCACGCGCCTCATTGGCGGTGATACGATCGCGCGCGCGCTGCTCAGCGATGATGGAACGGTGGCGCTCGCACTCAGCGATCAGCCCTACGCCCTCGCGCGACTGTGGGGTGACGATGGCTTCGACGTCTCCGTGATCGATGTCGCCTCGGGTGCCACGCGTCGCATCGCCGAGAAGGTGGAGTTCAACGCGCAGCTCTCGCCGACGGGTCGCTACGCCACCTGGTTTGCGAAGGGTCGCTGGTTCACGCATGACATGCGTTCGCGGAAGACCTCCGACGTCACCGGTGCGCTGGCCGGAGTTCGATTCGACCGGGAAACGTGGGACACGCCATCGACCCCCGCGCCATGGGGCCTCGCCGGATGGACGAACGACGACCGGTCGATGCTGGCGTACTCTCGCTTCGACGTCTGGGAGATCGATCCGCTCGGCGTGCGGCCCGCGCGATCGGTCACCGACTCGGCCGGGGTAAAGAACAACACCGTGCTGCGTGTGGTGGATCTCGATCCCGAGGACCGCTTCATCGATCCGGCCGCGCCAGTGATCCTGTCGGCCTTCAACGAACGCACCAAGCAGAGCGGCTTCATGCGCGATCGGCTGGGTGTGGTGGCGTCTCCCGACGTGCTGCTGATGGAGGATGCCGCCTGGCGTTTGCTCGGGAAGGCGCGTCGCAGCGACGAGCTGTTGCTCACGCGCAGCACCTATCGTGAGTTCCCGGATCTGCGCGTGGGTACCTCCGTGACGCAGACCTCGCGCATCTCCGACGTCAATCCGCAGCAGAAGGAAGTAACCTGGGGCACGAATGAACTCGTGACCTGGCGCGCCATGGACGGCCAGATGCTGCAGGGCATCCTGTTCAAACCCGAAGGCTTCGATCCGACGAAGCTGTATCCAATGGTGACGTACTTCTACGAATCACTCAGCGATGGGCTGCACAACTACGTCGCGCCCGGTGGTCGCAACACCATCAACCCCACCATGTACACGTCGCTCGGCTACCTCGTGTTCTTCCCGGACATCGCCTATCAGGAAGGCTATCCCGGCCAGAGCGCACTGAAGTCGATCGTGCCGGGCATTCAGGCACTCGTGGCGCGCGGTTACGTGGATCCGAAGCGGATCGGCACGGCGGGCCAGAGCTGGGGCGGCTATCAGACCGCCTACATGATCACGCAGACCAACGTCTTCGCAGCCGCGTTCGCCGGGGCACCGGTGGCCAACATGACCAGCGCCTATGGCGGTATCCGCTGGGAAAGCGGTGTCGCGCGCGCCTTCCAGTACGAGAAGACGCAGAGTCGCATCGGCGGAAGCATGTGGCAGTACCCGCTCCGATTCATCGAAAACAGTCCGCTCTTCTTCACCGATCGCATCGAGACGCCGGTGCTGATCATGTCCAACGACGCCGACGGCGCCGTACCCTGGTATCAGGGCATCGAGTGGTTCGTGGCGCTCAAGCGGTTCGGCAAGGAAGCGTATCTCCTGAACTACAACAACGACGGGCACAATCCACGGAAGCGCGCCAACCAGAAGGACGTCGATCGGCGCATGCAGGAGTTTTTCGGCGTCCACCTGAAGGGTGACCCGATGCCCGAGTGGATGCGGTCTGGCGTCCCGTTCCTGGAAAAGGGGCGTGACCAGCTGCCACGAGCCGCTGGGGCCGGCGGCGCCACTGGCGCAGGCAGCAGCGGTGCTGGTGGGTCGCGCGAACCGTAGTCTGATCGACTTCGCCGTGCAGCGCGCCGCAGTGTCGCGCTGCACGGGCTGCGCCGGATCAGTACCAGTCGGCGACAGTGTCGAGGCTACGACGCTGCAGCGATGATCGCAAGCAGCGTTGCGTCGTCATCAGCGCCAACGCGACGCGTTGGATCCGGCGGGTGCTGGTCACCGAAGAGCGCCTGCCGGTCGAGCTGCTGCTGCAGGGTGAGCAGCATCTTGTCGATCTCTTCACGCGCCTTGCGCAATGCCCGCCGTGACAGTGCGCGATTACCGATCATCGTGGCCGCCGCCGTCACGACGGCCACGCCGGCACCAAGCGGCGTTGCGAGCAGAATGCCACCCAATAGCTTCGCGCCTACAGCGAGCACCGTGCCGCCACCGACCGTCGTCAAGACGCCGATCGACCAGTACGCCTCGTGCAGTTTCTTGCGCTGCCCGTCGCGCAGATCGCCACTCACGATCACTTCACATTCAGGATGAGACGGCGTGCCCCGCGCTTTCAGGGTCACGTTCAGGATGGTCAGGTTTATCGTCAGGCACTGATAGATCAGGGCGTGCGACATGCCGACCATACTGCCGGTGCGGCCGTTGATATTCCCACTTGAAATTGCTCGATACAGGTTCGGGATGTCGAACCGGAGGATGCCGCCGTCGAGGGGATGTCCGTTCACCGATTCCCGGACGGTGAGCAGATACGGTTGGGCCGTGAAAATGCGACCGATCAACGCCAGCGTCTCCTTGGGCGACGCCCCGATCACGCGCGCGACGCTGAGGCTGCGATCCGTCGTGCCGAGTATGGTCGTGATGCGCCGCTCGTTGCGGTCATCGAGCGGCACCACGGCCATGCCACCAGCGTTCGCGCCCGCACTGCGCTCGGCGATCGCGATCGCGACGAACTGACGTGAGATGCCCGCCTCGACCGCTGCCGCTTCGACGTCGCTGAGCCGGAAGGCATCGGTGGGCACTGGAGCGTCTGACGCGCCGGCTGGCGATGGCGTGAGCGTGATGCTGCGCTCCATGCGGTGCGCCGCCTCGGCTTGCAGCTGCGCCGCCCGCTGCCACACGGCGACTGCATCGCGTTCACTGATGATGCCGCCGGTGGTCCGCTTCACGGCGTGTCGGTCGGCCGTGATCATGTCGTCGAGCGCCGTCCCGAGTGCATCTGCCAGCGCCTCGGCGTTCTCCCATCGGTCTGCCGCCGTCTTCAGCAGACAGCGGTCGATGACGGCCGCGATCGGCGCCGGAACTTGTGGTGCGACGCTGCGCAGGGTGGGGGCAGGCTTCGTGACGTGCGCAATGAGCACCGCATTCGGGAGACCCTCGAACGGCAGCCGGTTACTCAGTGCGTGAAATCCTACCACGCCCAGCGCGTAGACATCGCTGCGCGCATCGAGCGGATCGTCGGCGGCCTGCTCGGGACTCATGTAGTCCACCGTGCCCAACACGCTGCCGTCCGCCGTGAGGCGCGCGTCGTCGGCGCGGAGATCGCGCGCAATACCGAAATCGGTGACCAGCGTGCGGCCGCTCTCGCGATCGAGCATGATGTTGTCAGGCTTCACGTCGCGATGGATCACACCACGCGCATGCGCGTACGCCAGTGCCCACGCGGCCTCGCGCATGATGCGCACCACGTCGGTGAAGGGCAGTGCGCCACGTTCGCGGATGCGATCGCCGAGTGATTCGCCATCCACGAACCCCATGCTGAACCACACCTGTCCGTTCGACTCGTCGGCGCGGTGCACCGGCACGATGTTCGGGTGGCTCAGCTTCGCGGCGGTGCGTGCCTCGCGAAGGAATCGCTCGCGGGTGGCGTCACTGGCCGCACTCGTGAGCAGCACCTTGATCGCGACCAGGCGGTCGAGCAGTCGGTCGTGAGCGAGCCAGACCGACCCCATGCCCCCTTGGCCAAGCGGGCGCACGATGTCGAAGTCCGCGCGAACGGCCTCGGGAATCAGGGATTCGGGTGTCTCGTTGGGCAGCTGAGCAGTCATCCGTGGGAGTTGCAGAGATGACGGTGTAAGGACCCGTCCGGTTTCGAAAAATCCAAGTCACTGCCATTCCGCACGAACCGGGTAGGCATCCGAGCGCACCGATCCGTCGCTCAAATCTGCTAGACTCCGGCATGCAGAACCACTTCCGTTCGCACATCAGTTCGCGTTCACGGCTCAGGGGCTGATGCGCCGCCTCGTGCTCGCGGGCGCCGGACATGCGCAGCTCGACCTCCTCGCCGCGCTGAGTCGTGACATCCCCACGGGCTGGCAGGTAACGATGGTCACGAGCCAGCCGGCGTTCCACTACAGCGGGTTGCTGCCCGCGATCATTGCGGGCGACGTGCCAGCCGACGCGGCGCAGATCCCGGTCGCAGCCGTTGCACGCGCGGCGGGGATGACGGTATGCGAGGCGCGGGTGACGGCGCTCGACACCAGTTGCCGCACTGTGACGCTGCACACTGGTGAGATCATCGCGTACGACCTGCTCTCGCTCGACGTGGGCAGCGTTCCAGCGGGGCTGACTGCCTCCGGGGCGGCAGAGCATGCACACGCGATGCGACCATTTCGTGACGCGTTGGCACTCATGGATCAGCTGGATACGCACGTGCACTCAACCCTGCCGCTGGCGCGAGTACCAGCCGTGATCGTCGGCGCTGGTGCCGCTGGCGTCGAGATCGCATTCGCCGTGCGAGCCAGGATTCTGGCGGCCGAACGTATTCCGGCCGTGACGATCGTGGACGCCTCGATCACCGACGGGACGCCGCTGGGTGGTTTTGCCATGGCCGCACGCTCTCGCGCTGGCCAAGCGCTGGCTCGACGAGGCATCGCGCTGCTCGCTGGTCAGGTGATCGCGGTCGAGGCAGACGCTGTTCGCGTGCA
>JBBSCZ010000234.1:0-4936 GCA_038249795.1 Gemmatimonadales bacterium
GCGGGAGGTAAACTTGGGGATGACCCTGGCCGCACCCACGATTGGAGCACCGGCACTCGAGATGCACGGCATCCGCAAGGCGTTTCCGGGCGTGGTGGCACTGGATGGGGTGGAGTTGGTGGTGCAGGCGGGAGAGGTGCATGTGCTGCTCGGCGAGAACGGCGCCGGGAAGTCCACGCTGATGAAGGTGCTCAGTGGATCCGTGTCGCGTGATGCCGGCGAGATCGAGGTCTTCGGAAGCAGAGTGGGACTCGCGACGCCGCGCGCGGCGCGTGACGCCGGGATCGCGATCATTCATCAGGAACTCGCGCTCGTGCCAGAGATGAGCGTGGCCGAGAACATCTTTCTCGGTCGTGCGCCATCACGATTCGGGCTCCTGGATCAGGCGCGCATGGCACTGGAGTCGACTGCGCTCCTCGCTCGGCTCGGTGCGACGATCGTGCCTGACACGCTGGTGGGCTCGCTCAGCATCGCGCAACAGCAGCTCGTCGAGATCGCACGCGCCCTGTCGCTCGACGCGCGTATCGTGATCATGGACGAACCCACCTCGGCGCTGACGGAACGCGAGGCGGAACGGCTCTTCGACGTGATTCGCGGGCTGACCGCGCGCGGGACGGCGGTGATCTACATCTCGCATCGGCTCGATGAAATCTTCGCCATCGGGAATCGTATCACCGTGCTCCGCGACGGCCGCAACGTGGCCACGCGCGACGTGCTGGCGGCCGATCGTCGTGCGCTCGTGCGACTGATGGCGGACCGCGATGTGGAGGCGTCGGTGCCGGTGTCGGTATTACGAACCATCGGACGACCCATGTTGCGCGTCGAGCGCCTCTCGCGCGGCCATGTGTTGCATGACGTCTCGTTCAGCGTGCACGCCGGCGAGATCGTCGGGTTCGCGGGACTGCTCGGTGCCAGACGCACCGAGGTTGCGCGCGCCCTGTTCGGGCTCGAGCCATTCGATACCGGCACCATCTTCGTCGACGAACAGCGTCGCGAGATCCGCTCGCCGCGCGACGCCATCGCCGCTGGCATCGGGTTCGTGACCGAGGATCGCAAGCGAGAGGGGCTGGTGCTGGAGCGATCGGTGCGCGACAACATCGTCCTGCCCATTCTCGGATCCCTCTCGCGATTCGGCTTCGTGAACCAGGTGTTGGAAAACAAGACCGCTACCAACGCCGTGCGCGACCGGCGCATCCGCACCTCCTCGGTGCGGCAGCTGGCTCGGAACCTGAGTGGCGGCAACCAGCAGAAGGTCGTGCTCGCGAAATGGCTGGCGACCGGTGCCCGAGTGCTGCTCCTCGACGAACCCACGCGGGGTGTCGATGTTGGCGCCAAGCAGGAGATCTACCAGCTGATCGAGGCGCTGGTGGCGCAGGGTGTCGCCATCGTGCTGATGTCGTCCGAGCTGCCCGAGGTGCTCGCCCTCTCCGATCGGGTGCTGGTGATGCGTGCCGGTCGTATTGCGGGAGAGTTCGTGCG
The DNA here is from genome assembly GCA_038249795.1 of Gemmatimonadales bacterium. Classification (GTDB taxonomy): domain Bacteria; phylum Gemmatimonadota; class Gemmatimonadetes; order Gemmatimonadales; family Gemmatimonadaceae; genus JACMLX01. The sequence continues at coordinate 1,480 of JBBSCZ010000234.1, forward strand.
CGCCGATGCGACCGCCGAGCGTGTGATGGCCTGCGCAGTGGGTCTCTGACCACATGACGTCACGCGCCACTGTTCGTCGCCTGCTGTCCAGCCGCGAGGCCGGCACCGTGCTTGGGCTCCTGGTGCTCTGCGTTGGCCTCTGGATCGCGACGCCGTTCTTCGCCACTGCGGCCAATCTTGCCAACGTCGCCGAGCAGAGTGCGATCATCGGCGTGATCGCAATCGGCATGACGTTCGTGATACTGACCGGTGGCATCGATCTGTCGGTCGGTTCGCTGGTGGCACTCGCCGGTGTCGTGATCGGACTGGCGCTGCAGCGCGGGCTGCCGGTGAGCGTTGCCGTGGCGCTCGGGCTGCTGGCAGGTGTGGTGGCGGGCACGCTGAACGGATTGATGATCACACGTGGATCGCTACCGCCCTTCATTGCAACGCTGGGCATGATGAGTGTGGCGCGTGGCGCCGCGCTGATGTTGTCCGATGGCCGCCCCATCTCGGGGTTTCCCGACGCGCTGCGCGTGGTGGCCACCGGCAGTCCGCTCGGCATCCCCGCACCGGTGCTGCTGATGCTGTTGCTGTACGCGCTGGCGTACTTCGTGCTGACGCGGACCGTGGCGGGCCGCTACGTGTATGCCATCGGCGGAAATGAGGAAGCGACGCGGCTTTCGGGAGTGAACGTCGCCTTCCACAAGACGGTCGTGTACGCCGTGAGCGGACTCGCGTCGGCGGTCTGCGCGATGCTGCTGGTGGCGCGACTCAATTCCGCGCAGCCGGTGGCCGGCATGGGCTACGAACTCGATGCGATCGCAGCGGTGGTGATCGGCGGGACCAGCCTGCTCGGCGGATCGGGATCGGTGATCGGCACGCTGGTCGGCGCGCTGATCATGAGTGTGCTGCGCAATGGTCTGAATCTGCTGGGTGTGTCGTCGTATCTTCAGCAGGTGGCGATCGGTGTCGTGATCATCGTTGCCGTCCTGATCGACATGGCGCTGCGGCGGCGTGTCCAACGTTCTTCCTCTCATTCGGCATGACGCTCACACGCCTTCTCCGTCGGCTGATGATGCCGGCATTCGCGCTGCTCCTTGCGGCCTGCAATCGCAGCGGTGACACGGCCGCAAAGCCGACCATCGCGCTGGTCGTCAAGACGCTCAACAACCAGTTTTTCATCGACATGGAGGCGGGAGCGAAGGCGGCCGCCGACAGCCTTGGGCTGGAGCTGATCGTGCAGGCGCCGGAACGCGAGATCGACGTCGAGCGGCAGATGCAGATCGTCGAGAATCTGATCCAGCGTCAGGTGCGTGTGATTCTGCTGGTGCCGAACGGTTCGAGGGAGATCGTGCCGGCGGTGGTGAAGGCCAACGCGGCGAACATCCCGGTGGTGACGGTGGATACGCGGGTCGATGCGGCAAGCCTTGCGGCGGCTGGCGGGCGCGTGGCCACCTTCATCGGTTCGGACAATGCAGACGGCGGACGAATGGCCGGGGCTTTCCTCGTGGAGCGACTGGGCGGCACGGCGCAGATTGCAGTCCTCGAGGGTGTGCCGGGGCACGAGACGGCCGACGCGCGCCTGCGCGGTTTCCGCGCCGCCCTCGCCGGTGTCACGGGCATGCAGGTCGTCGCATCGCAGCCCGCCAACATGGAGCGCGACCAGGCCTTCAACGTCACGCAGAACATCCTGCAATCGCACCCCGGCATCACCGCGCTGTTCGCGTGCAATGACGTGATGGCGCTCGGCGCGCTCGAGGCCATTGCCGCAGCAGGGAAGGCGTCGCAGGTCAGCGTGGTGGGCTTCGATGCGCAGGACGATGCACGCAAGGCGATCAGCGAGAAGCGCATGGCCGCGACGATTGCGCAGAATCCGCGCGAGATGGGGCGGATGGCGGTGCTGACGGCCGCACGCCTGATCAAGGGTGAGAGTGTCGCCGCCGAACAGCCAGTGCCGATCAGTCTGGTCAAGTAGTCACGCACACCGCAGGGCTCCGCGCTGGAACCCGCATGCGTCAGATGGCTCGCATCACGCCGCCGCCCGCCATCCTGCTGGCACCGATCGTGGCCGATGCCAGTGCCGGGGTGAAGTCAGCGTGGCGCAGGCCGGCGTGGCTCAGCGAAGGCTCTCCACTTCGTGAAGCCCGAGCGCGAGCGTCTCGATGATCCGATCGGCGTCGGCGACGGTGAGCGGCATGGGGCCACGAAGCTTGATGACATTGTCGTTCGGGCCGTCGGTGCCGGCCAGCACGCCTCGGTCGCGCATCCGGTTGACGACGAAACGGGCTTCGGCACCGGCAGGTTCGCGCGTTGAACGGTCACGCACCAACTCTGCCCCGAGAAACAATCCCGACCCGCGAACGTCACCGAGCATCTCGAAGCGATGCGACACGCCACGAAGCTCGCGCAGGAGATGATTGCCGGTGTGCAGAGCCTGCTGCTGCAGTCGCTCGTCCAGCGTCACCTGCAGTGTCGCCAGCCCGGCCACGCACGCGGCGGTGCTGCCGCCGAAGGTGCTGAAATACTCCATGCCGTTGTCGAAGGTGTCGGCGATCGCGCGCGTCGTGATCACGGCGCCCATCGGATAGCCATTGGCGATCGGCTTGCCGAGGACGACGATGTCCGGCACCACGTCGTGCGCCTCGAACGCCCAGAAGTGCGTGCCGATGCGACCGAAGCCAGTCTGCACTTCGTCGGCGATGCACACGCCGCCGGCAGCGCGCACACGAGCGTACACGTCGCCGAGGAAGCCATCGGGCAGCATGATCTGTCCCGCCACACTCGGACAGGTCTCGGCGATGTAGCCGCAGAGCCCCCGCCCTCGTGCCTGCACCCGGTCCACCACCTCGCCCACGCGCGCTGCGAACCACGCACCGGGATCACCCGTCACGTCACGGTTTCTGTACACGTCGGGAATCGGTGACGTGTGGACCCAGTCGGGTGCGCCTTCTCCCCCTGGTCCGGAATGTTTGTACGGACTGATGTCGATCAGCGTGGTGGTGTGCCCGTGATACGCCGAGTCCATCACGATCAGGTCGCGTGCGCCGGTGTGTACCCGGGCGAGTCGTAGTGCCAACTCGTTGGCCTCGCTCCCTGACGCGGTGAAATAGCAGACGCTCAATGTCGCGGGCAGCAGCGCCGTGAGTTGCTCGGCATACGAAGTCAGCTGCTCCTGCAGGTAGCGCGTGTTGGTGTTGAGCAGCGCCAGCTGTGCGCTCACGGCTTGCACCACACGCGGGTGGCAGTGCCCCACGTGCGCGACGTTGTTGTAGCCGTCGATGTAGCGATGCGCCTGCTCGTCGTACAGATACTGACCCGCGCCACGAACGATGTTGAGCGGGCTCCGGCCGTACGAGATGCTGAGATTTCCGCCGATGTGAGCTACCCGCGAGCTGGCGATGGCGGCCTTCGGCTGGTGGTGCGACAGGCGGTTGGAGGGAATGCGCAGAAAGAGGTTGGGATCGGGAAAGATCGA
>JBBSCZ010000235.1:0-4932 GCA_038249795.1 Gemmatimonadales bacterium
CGCCCGACCACGAACATGCCTGAAATCTTTGGTATCCTGTCCACACAGCTCGGCCGGTACACGACGCGACTGAACCAGATCTGGGCCACCGATCTGGTGGCGGTGAACAGGGAGCTGACGCGGCTCAAGCTGGTGCCGATCGATCCAAATTGTGCGAAGCCCGAGGGATGTACTGCGGTTCCTTGAGCGGTCACGCGTGCGTGCGCGTCGTGAATCGGGGAGGGTGTTCGTTCGTGCGGCGGCGGTCGGGGACAGCCTATCGCAGAGCGGCACTGCCGCTGAACTGAATAAATGCTGAATTGCGAATGCGGTGATTTGGCGATCGTGTGGTGTGGATGAATTTTTGGGGGACTGCGTGCGTTGAGTGAGCGTAGGGCGTTTTGCGCTGCTCTTTTCAGCGCGATGCTACTTGTCAGTGCTTCTGCAACGCGGTGGTGATGGCGGCGAAGCAGGTGGTGGGGTCGATGATGTCGCCTTGGGTGGGGTGCGTCCGGGAGCTCCACTGGGCGATCACGACGCGGGCGCACCGAATCGCGCGTAGTCACGCCGCGCGGCCATCAGCGCCATCGGCTTGGTACGCTGGGCGCGGTGGGGGAGAGTGCGGTGGTCGGAATGGCTAATGAAACGTCTCGTGCGGGAACTGGGCGCCCCTCTGCATCTGCCGGTACCGTGAGGAGGGTGATGATCACCGTATTCAGTAGCAACGGACCAGACCAGCGACAATATTCCAGATTGTCGCACGTACTCGAGTCCTGCCTCCAAGCCCACTCCCCGTGTCTCCGCTGGCAAAGGCCTCCGTCCGTTCGCGCCACCCCGTCGCGTATTTGCTCGTCTCATGCGCGCTCTATTTCCTCGCACAGGCGGGCTCGCTGCACTGGCAGGCGTTGCTGAAGGAGAGCAGCGGAATCTGGCCAGCGGCCGCAGTCGGGCTGATTGCCATCGTTGGTGCGCCCGAGGGGTGGCGGTGGCGGGTGGGACTTGGGACCGTCGCCGCGAACGTCGCAGCGCACGCGGCGCTTCAGGACATGAGTCTGTCACTGATACCAGTCTACTTGTTCCGACCACTGGCGGACTGGGGCGGTGCCCTCGTCGTCGTCCGATTGCTCGGCGAGCGACCGAATCTCGATCGCAGCGGCCCGCTCCTCAGGTTCGTCGCAATCGTCGGACTGCTGATCACACCGGTCGTGGCGCTGATGGCCGCGATGATCCTCGTCGCAATGGCGCCTGCATCGGGGCCATCACTGGGGACCACCTTCGTGCGGTGGTATGCGTCCGAAACCGTGATGACGCTGATGCTTGCTCCAGCGCTCTGGGTTACGCTCGACGTCGTCGAACGCGCCCGGCGGACGACCTGGCGCAAAATGGCCGAGCGTGGGCTGGCGTTGGTGGCGCTGGTCGGCGCGATCACCGCCGTCATGCTGCAGCCGATGATCGCGGGCGTGACTCTGCCGATCAGCATCGTCGCGGTGCCGGTGCTGCTGGTGGCGGGGTATCGGTATGGCGTGAGCTTCACCGCCTGGGCATCAGTGACGATGCTCGCGACGGTGCTGGTGATCACGGCGGCAGACGCCGGGCCGTTTGCCGCAGCCCGTGCGCCGGGTTTTGCCCGATTCGTCGCGGCCGAACTGTATGTCGGCGCGCTCGGCATCTCGCTGGTGCTGCTCGCCGCCGTTCTGAGCGATCTGCGCGCCTCGTCAGAGCGCTTCCAGTCGTTTCTCGATGCCGTCGACACCGCGATCGTCGCGGTCGACCTCGATCGCCGGATCGTGGGGTTCAGCCGTGCCGCAAACCGGATCTCGAGCGAATCAGCGAAGCGACCGCTCGAGTTGGGCCTCGATGCTCTCGGCCTCGCGCAGGTCTCTGCCGAGGTGACGGAGCGGCGGACGGCAGGGTGGCGGAGCGCGCTGGAAGGCGAGTCGGCCGTTGCCATTCTGGCACCCGACCGGGAGACCCGGATCGAGATGCGCTACGAGCCGATGCGGAATGCTGCCGGCGATGTGGTCGGTGCTGTCGCGACGGCCACCGATCTGGTGAAGCAGGAGCATGAGGCACAGGGTCGAATTCGCGCGGAACGGCTCGAGGCCATCGGTCGACTGGCGGGCGGTATCGCGCACGATGTCAACAACCTGATGACCATCGTGCTCGGTCAGGCCTACCTGCTCCGCTCCGAGGTCCGCGGACTGACAGGTGCAAACGCGGGGCTTGATGAAATCGAGTCGACGGTCGAGCGGACCACGCGGCTGACGACTCAGCTGCTGGCGTTTTCGCGCGCGCAGGTGATTACGCCCCGCGTGGTGTCCCTCGCGGCGCAGGTTGATGCATGCGTCGCGCTGCTCCGTCGGATCGTCGAAGAACACACGATCATCGACGTCGAGCATCGCGGAATGCGCGCCAACGTAATGCTCGATATTGGTCAGTTCGAACAGATCCTGCTCAATCTCGCGACCAATGCCCGTGATGCGATGCCCGATGGCGGACGATTGTCGATCCTGACCGACACGGCCACACTGGCGCCCACCGACGCCGTGTCGCTTGGCGTCCCGCCAGGCGAGTATGCGACACTCGAGGTGCGAGACAGCGGTCGTGGCATCGACGCCGGATTGCTGGACGACATCTTCGAGCCATTTTTCACGACGAAGGGCGCGAGAGGCACTGGGCTTGGTCTGGCGACCGTCCATGCCGTCATGCAGAAGCTGGGCGGCGCGGTGCGCGTCGCCAGCGTGCCAGGTGCCGGGACGACGTTCACGATGTGGTTTCCACGCACGCCGGCGCCCCCAGACGCAGAGCAGACTGCGATCGCGCCGCAGTCCGTTCTTCGCGCCGGCGCACGCGTGCTCGTCTGCGAAGATGACCCGGCCATCCGCCGGTTGGTGGTGCGCACGCTCGCCAGGGCGGGTGTGACTGTGCACGACGCGCCGACCCCGTTCGACGCGCTGGCGTGGCTCGATGGAGACGGACGCGACACGGAGGTGCTGGTGTCCGATATCGTCATGCCAGGAATGAGCGGCGTCGAGCTGATGCGGGCAGCGCGACAGCGTAGTCCCGGGCTCCGCGTCCTGCTCATGACGGGCTACGCGGACGACAAGCTGCGCGATCTCTCTGCAGCCGAGAGCCCTGACCGGGTCATTGCCAAGCCATTCTCTGGTGCTGCGCTGCTCGCATGCGTCGCTGAACTGAGCAACCGACCGCATGCCATCGGCACTGCTGACGGGTGACTGCACCGCGCAAGCGCATTGCAATCGGCCACGGCCCGCCGCTCCGCATCTCACGCGCTGACGCGGATGCCGGCACGCCACTCTACCGGCAAGTCTACCTGCAACTCCTGGAACGCATCGAGAGCGGCGGTCTGCTGCCGGGCCAGCGTCTGCCGGCCGCACGTGCGCTCGTGCAGGACCTCGGCGTCTCACGCAATACGATCGAGGGAGCGCTGCACCTGCTCGTCGTGGAAGGGTGGATCGTCCGACGTGTCGGCTCGGGGAGCGTCGTGGCGCTACGTATCGTCATGGAGTGACGCGCGAGTCGCCGCGGTCGGTTGGCGGGCGGGCTCTGCGGAACAGCCGATCGCAGAACTGCACTGCCGCAGAAGCGCGCAACAGAGAACCTCGCTTTGGTTGGTCGGTGCGCGGGTGCGTCGTCGATAGGTGCGTCGGGACTGCGTGCTTAGCTTCCGAACTCACGCCCGGCTGGTCGACGACCGGGGTGCAGCGATTCACGACGTGTGCGGGAGAGTGTCATGACGAACGAGCGAACGTGAAGCCGGTCGAGAAGCTCGCCACGGCGAGCGCGCCGGATGGCTCGGTCGTCACGCTGTACCGCCACGATGGCGCGTACCTGATGGTGGTGGGCGGCATCGAGCTGATGTCCACGCGGCGCGTTCACAGCGAGGTGCAGCTGGCGGCGCTGGCCTGCGCGCAGATCAAGGGCAAGCCCGACGCCTCGGTGCTGATCGGCGGCCTCGGATTCGGCGCCACGCTCAGGGCCGCGCTCGACCTGCTCGCCCCCGACGCACGGGTGTTGGTGGCCGAGATCATGCCCGAAGTGATCGACTGGAACCTCACTCCTGACTGGCCCCTCGCCGGCGAGGCCATGCACGATCCGCGCGTCGTGATGCGCCGCGCCGATGTGATCGAGGTGCTGCGCGACAACCCAGGGGCCTTCGACGCCATCATGCTCGACGTGGACAACGGTGCCGAGAGCTTCACCACGGGCAGCAACAAGAAGTTGTACGGAGAGAAAGGCATCCGTCAGGCCGCCGCCGCGCTCAAGCCCGGTGGCACAGTCGCCTACTGGTCGGTCGACACCGAAAACGCTTTCGTCCGTGCCCTCAAGCGCGAAGGCCTGACCACCGCCGTCCACAAAGTCCGCTCCCATGCGACTTCCGGCGGCTACAACTGCGTCATCCTCGCACGGCGACCATCGGTGCGTTAAGCGGGGGCTGCAAACAGCTTTTATCACAGAACAGCACAACCGCTGAACAGCACAACTGCGAACTGCATGTGATAGCGGGTGTCAATGGAAGCTTCGTGCGAACGAACGAGGCTTGAACCAAGTACCCACCCACAAAGGCCTTTGCCGTTACAGTTCAGCAATTGCGTAGTTCAGCGGCTGTGCTGTTCTGTGATAAAAGCTGTTGCTGTTGCCGTTCAGGGCACGAGCTTGCCTCGATTGCGCATCAGCGCTTCGATCTCGTCGATCTCGCGCGGCACGGTGCTGATGCGTTCGGTGCCGAGTTCCGTGATCAGGTAGTCGTCCTCGATGCGGACGCCGGTGTTCTCGAAGCGGAGCACGGCAGGCTTCACCTTGGCGATGAACGCGCGGTTGCGCGGGGTGTCGGGGAGGGCGTCGAGCATGGTGGTGCTGATGTAGATGCCGGGCTCGATGGTGAAGGCGTCGCCGACCTTGAAGGTGCGGTTGCCGCTGTAGAACTGGGCC
>JBBSCZ010000236.1:0-4905 GCA_038249795.1 Gemmatimonadales bacterium
ATTTTCACGAAATCAGGCCGCACGACCATTCCTTCGGACAGCAGCGAGGCCGCCGAACGCACCGCCACGATTTCCGTCCCGGCACCCATCGCAAACATCTTCGAAGTGCCGCTGCCACCGAAGTTGCTCTCGCCATCGAAATTCGACAGCGCAAAGGGAAGCACCGACACGTTGACCAGCTTGTTCCATGCCACGTGGCGCATCAGGCGACCACGGTTCGTCAGCGACGGTTCGAACGCATACACCCTGCCTTTCGCACCAACCTTGTGGGCCGCCGCCAGCGTCACGTACCCATGGTGAGCGCCAATGTCGAACACGACGTCGTCCGCCTGGATGAGGCTCTCGAGCAGCACCATCTGAGCGGAGGCGCGTCGCCCGCTCGCGTACCCGCTGCCAGAGCTCGCGAGGCTCCACCACAGGCCGCGATTCACGCCGCCAATGATCGGGACCCGAAGATTCGCCACCAGAGGGTCAATGATACGGCGAACGCTGGCGGGGATGCGCATCGTGAAGCGAGACGGAGATTGATGTGAGGGGGCCGCCGCAGCGCCGCCGAGAACGCCACAGTCCGCTGAACGACTGTGGCGCTGAGCACTCCTCGACTCGCGCAACGACCCTGACTTCTGACGAGACTGCGGACACTACCCCATACACGCCGATCCGCTCAGGCCAGGTCGGGGAAAAAGTACGCGGCCTCGACCGCGGCATTCTCGTCCGAGTCCGACGCATGGATTGCGTTCCGACCCTTCGACTCGGCAAACAGCTTCCGGACGGTGCCTTCGGCGGCCTCGGCCGGATCGGTCGACCCGATGGCAACCCGGAGGTCCGCCACTGCATCCGTCTTCTCCAGCACCATCGGCATGCACGGGCCCGAGGTCATGAACTCCACCAGCTCGCCGAAGAAGCCGCGCTCGTTGTGGACCTCGTAAAACTTTCCGGCCTGCTCCTGCGTCATGTGCATGACGCGGGCGGCCTTGAGCACGAAACCCTGCGCTTCGAGATGAGCGAGGATCTGGCCGGCCTTCTGGGCGCCGAAGGCGTCCGGCTTGACGATGGTGAGCGTACGATTTCCGGCCATGTGCCGAGCTCCAGTGCGTTGCAGGCGCCAGAGGCGCCGTGGGTGTCAGAAGAAAGTCGCGCCCGGTCACCGAAGTGGCCGGGCGCGAAGCAAAGATACTGCATCAGGTGCAAACCTACAGACGAGCCTTGACCAGCTCCACGAAATCCATGGGGCGCTTGGCGATGCCCATCCCGGCCTTCTCGAACGATTCGAGCTTCTCGGCCGCAGTCCCGGCCGACCCGGAGATGATCGCGCCCGCGTGGCCCATGCGCCGCCCTGGCGGGGCGGTCTGGCCGGCGATGAATCCGACGACCGGCTTCGTCATCTTCGTGCGAACGAACTCGGCTGCTTCCTGCTCGTCGGTGCCGCCGATCTCACCCATCATCGCGATCACCCTGGTCTGCGGATCGGCCTCGAATGCCGCCAGCGCATCGATGAAATTGGTGCCGTTGATCGGGTCACCACCGATCCCGACACAGGTGCTCTGGCCGATGCCGGCCTTCGTCAGCAGGTTCACGATTTCGTACGTGAGCGTACCGGAACGGCTCACGACGCCCACCGGGCCGGGCATGCAGATTCGGCCAGGGATGATGCCGACCTTCGACTGACCCGGCGTGATGAGCCCGGGGCAGTTCGGTCCGAGCAGACGCGCGCCCATCTCCTTCACGTACGGATACACCTTCGTCATGTCGAGGACGGGAACACCCTCGGTGATGCAGACGATGAGCTTCACGCCGGCGGCGGCCGCTTCCATCATCGCATCGGCGGCAAACGGCGGCGGCACGTAGATCACCGACGTGTTCGCGCCCGTGGCAGCGACGGCTTGTGCAACCGTGTTGAAGATCGGGACGGTCTCCTCGAACTGTTGCCCGCCCTTCCCCGGCGTGACGCCGGCCACGACCTTCGTGCCGTACTCCATCATCTGCTTGGCATGGAACGACCCGTCGCGACCCGTGATCCCCTGCACCAGCAGTGTGGTGTGGTTGTCGATGAAGATGCTCACGTGGCCGCTCCCGTGGCGAGGGCCACGGCCTTCTGCACCGCTTCATCCATGTCGGAGGATGCGCTGAAGCCGTTCTCGGTCAGGATCTTCATGGCCAGTTCTTCGTTGGTGCCGGTCAGGCGGATCACGAGCGGAACGGTGAGCGGGTTGGCCTTCGTCGCCGTCACGATGCCGTTCGCGACATCGTCGGTGCGTGTGATGCCGCCGAAGATGTTGAACAGGATCGCCTTCACGTTCTTGTCGGCGGTGATGATGCGCAGCGCATTCACGACCTTCTCGGGATTCGACGAGCCGCCGATGTCGAGGAAGTTCGCCGGGTCGCCGCCGTAGTACTTGACCAGGTCCATCGTCGCCATGGCCAGGCCGGCGCCGTTGACCACGCAACCCACGTTGCCATCGAGCTTGATGAAGGTGAGGTTCGCCTTGCGGGCATCCACCTCACTGGCCTCCTCACTGCTTTCGTCGCGCAATGCCTCGATCGCCGGCAGGCGCTCGAGCTCATTGTCGTCGATCACCATCTTGCCATCCACCGCCACCACCCTGCCGGTGGGAGTCACGACGAGCGGGTTGATCTCGGCCAGCGAGCAGCCGCTCTCGATGAATGCGGCGTACAGCTGCTGCATGATCTTCGCGGCGGCGCGAGCCTGCTTCACATCCTCATACAGGAAAAAGCCCATCTCCATCGCCTCGAACGTACGCAGTCCGTAGCGCGGGTCGACGGGATGATACTTGATCTTCTCCGGCGTGCTGGCAGCGACTTCCTCGATGTCGATGCCACCTGCCGCGCTCACCATGAACACCGGCTTCTTCGTGGCGCGATCGACGATGATGCCGACGTACGCCTCGCTGCCGATGTCCTCGGCGATCGTCACCAGCACCTTCTGGACGATCAGCCCCTTGATGTCCATGCCGAGGATCGCGGTGGCCTTCTCGCGCGCGGCTGCAGGCGTCGGGCAATACTTCACGCCACCGGCCTTGCCGCGTCCACCGACGTGCACCTGTGCCTTCACCATCACCGGCACGCCGTACCTGACGGCCAGCGCCTCGGCGGCGTCGGGGGTCGTGGCAATGTCGCCATCAGGGATCGGTACGCCGTGCCGGCGCAGGATCTCCTTGGCCTGATACTCATGTAGGTTCACACACGCTCCATCTGCGATCGGGTGATTGCAGCGACTGTGACGTTGTTGGACGAATGCCCGACTGACGCACGCGCCGATCGGGGATGGACACAGCGCCCAGGGATGGGCGCCGAGGGTCCGGCGGGAAGATAACCGGCTGTCAGGGAGGTCATCGTGGCGCGGTGTCGCGCGGTACACTCAGTGCCCGGCCGAGCGCCTCGAATGACGCGCCGAATTCCGTCCAGGCGCCGCGCTGCAATGCCTCGCGCATCTGACGGTACAGCGATGACGCGGCCGATGGTGGCGATGCGGATCGCGCGCCCTCGCGCCAACCCACGACCGCCTCCGGCACGTCGGTGGCCACACCGCGTCGCAGGCCATCGGTGATGAGGACGGTCGAGAGCTGCGTGGGTCGGCCCTCACGCAGCGTGAAGAACGGGGTCAGGAATCGGGGGGCGCCGGGACCCGGCAGAATGCGCGTCGAACTGCGCCGCGCGCCGGCCAGACCGCCAAGTTGTCGCAGGGAGTCGGAGACGTCATTGGCCGCCCGCACCACACCGTCGTACGGCACGGCATCCGCACTCGGCAGCCAACGTATGCGGCGATCCTCACCGCCGGGCGCGATGACGACACCACGGACGACGCCGCGCGCGTCGACCGCCGCCGCCGTCAAGGCAAATGTCCGGCGCGTCGGCAGCCAGACGGGTACGAAATCATCGGCGATGATACTGCTGTCGGCTGCTACGCCTCGCACCAGTGCCAGCCCGGTCAGCGCCCCGCCGCGGCGTACGAAGGCGGTCGTATCATCCTGCACCGTGCGCGAACCGAAGCGGGCGGCGACGAACGCCTCCAGCTCGAGCGCCTCGGCGCGCGGAGGCAACGCGAGACGGAGTTGCTCCGGCAGTGCAGCCACCGGCAGCACATGACGCGCCAGCCGTTCCAGCGCGCGCTGGGCGAGAACCGGGGGCCGGCGCTCGGTGACGAACGTCACGCGTCCACTGTGTGCATTGACGAGTGCCGTAGCCGCAAACTGGGCAGCGCCGACATCCCGCCCATCGAGCAGCACACGCTCGCTGAGCGGATAGGTGGCACTCGCAGCGTAGAGGTCCACCACCCAGAGCAGCGAGTCGGCGAAGATCAGCGGCGAGACATGCGTGCCCGGATAGAGCGATGGGGTGAGCAGTGCAACACGCTCACGGACATCGCGCTGCGTCACGAGCACGGGCGATGGTCGTGGCAACGCGCTGAAGAGGAGGCGCGGGTTCTGCTGGTTCCACGCATGCGCGAGCCGCGCGGTACCATGCTCGACGGACGGTGCCGCAATGTGGTGGGCAGGGTCGCTGACGATGGCGTAGCCGCGCCCGGCGTCACTCGCGACGATCGGGGGCAGGGTACGGCTCGTCGCAGTGGTCACGAGTCGAAACGGCTCGCGCGCCATCAGTTCGACCGGCATCGTCTGCCAGGTGGGCAGCAGCCCGGCTGATTTCTGCTGCTCGAACGCCACGCCTTCCGGCACGCCGTCGGTGCCCTGCCATGCGAGCACCGCCAGGATGTGCGATGGTGAGTAGTGCGGCAGCGTGGCGCGATCCCAGAGCGGTGCGGCTGCCAGTGACCCCGTGTCGGATGGGAGGGCCGGCACGACGCGATCAGCCTCATAGGCACGGCGCGTGAAGCTCGCGCCGGCATCGAGGTAGCGACGTTCGCGCGCTTCGGGAGTGCTGGAG
>JBBSCZ010000237.1:0-4898 GCA_038249795.1 Gemmatimonadales bacterium
GTACCGCATCACGTTGCCGCGATCGAACACGTTCGAGAGATCACCCCAGAGCACCAGCGCGCGTTTGCCATCGATGGGGCGGTACCAGCTCGCGCTGATGTCGCTGCGACTGTAGACCGGCAGCCGCCTGTCATTCGGTGCACCCCACATCGGTTCACCGCGCGCATCACCAGTCACCTCCGTGAACGGCCGGCCGCTCGCCAGCCGCAGCGCACTGCTCACCGTCAGCCGGCCGAAGGTGCGATCGGTGATCCAGCTCACTGAGTGGCGCACATCGCCCAGTGCCGGAGCCATCACACCGGTGTTCGGTTCGGTGCGACGGGAGTGCACCACGCTCCAGGCCAGCCGGCTCCGCGTGAGTGCATTGAATCGCCAGCGGAGCATCAGATCCACACCACGTGCCCGTCCGCTACCGCCGCCGGACACGTCGAAGGTGCGCGTGAACTGCCAGAGGTCGGTGTAGTGCTTGTCGTACAGTTCGAGCCGCATGCCGTCGCTATCGGTGCCGGTTTGCAGCCCGATGATGCTCTGCACCACGCGCATCGGTTCGAACGCCTCGCGGCCGGGTGTAGGCCGGTAGAAGACAGGTTCCGCCACCTGATGCTGCACTCCCCATGCTGCCGTGAGTCCCAGCGGCCCCAGTTGCCATGCCATCGACAGCCGCGGATCGATGGTGCGCCGGTCGGTGATCGTCGCGCGATCGGTGCGCACACCAGCCACCACGCGGATGCCGCGCGCATGCTGCCACGCGACGTCGCCATGAGCACCGGTCCGGTCCGTGCGCGCACCGTTGCTGAACAGGCTGCGTGGCTCGCCCGCTGGTGTGCCCGGCGCTCCGGCAAGGGTGCTGCCGCTGTAGTTGTAGTCGAGCCGTTCCAGATCGCCGCCCACCGTGAGCGTCAGCATGTCGCGCACCGGCCAGCGCAGCGAGCCGACGAGGTGGGTCACGCCGAGCGCGGTGCCGAGTGCAATGTCGGTGAACTGTTCGTCGCGATTCACCGTGGAGCGCGCGATGGTGACTGCTGGCTTGATGCGGTATGCACTGTCGCGCCACGAGAGCACCAGCATTTGCGAGCGTGTGTCGCCGGCGTAGCTCGTGCCGCTGGCGGTACCGGCGTTGCCGACGCCAATCTCCGCGCGTTCACGCAGTCCGAAGAGCCGCACACGTCCGGCGCGGCCGCTGCGCCACTCGGCCGTCGCACTCACATCACCGCTGCGTGGGGCGGGGTCGTACGGTTGTGCTTCGCCGAACACGGCCACGAGCGGCGCAAGATTGGAAACGTTCGCGCTGACGCGTGCGCCGAGCCGTGCGTGTGGCGCGATCGCCAGCGCGGCACCGGCGCTGCCGATGGAGAGTGTGGCAGTGCCTGACGAGCGTTCGGGGCGGCCCGCCGTCTCGAGTCGCACGAGGCCTGAGAGTGCGTTGCCGTACTGCGCCCCGAAGCCTCCCGTCGAGAACACCGTGCGCTCGAGCAGGAACGGGTTCACGGTGGCCGTCACGTGGCCTGTCGGATTGTCGAAGCGCGCCGGTGAGAGCAGCCAGGCATCGTCGATCAGCACGCGGGTCTCCGTCACATCTCCGCCGCGCACGAACAGGCCGCTCCCCTCGTCCACCGCCTGCGATCCCGGCAGCGTCTGCAGCGCCTTCGCCACATTCGCTGCGGCACCCGGCGTCATCACGATCTGCAGCGGTGTGAGGGTGGCCGTGCGTCCGGTGCCGAGTGTGAATTCGCCCGCCGCCACCACGCTCATGGTGGTGAGCGTGGGTGGTTGTGCGATGAGTGTGAGGGTGACGATCGACTCGCTCGGCAGCGTGACATCGACAGTGGCCGGCACGTAGCCCACGCGGCGTGCGACGATCGTACCGACCCCGCGATGCACGCTGCGCAACGTGAAGCGTCCGGCAGAATCAGTGGTCGCGGATTCACCTGTCTCGAGCAGGGAGATGACCACGCCGGCGGCGTCTTTCGCGGGCCGCGATGCTGATACGATCACCGTGCCCCGAAGTGCACTGGTGACCGTCTGCGCGGCCAGCGACTCGGCGGCGAGCGCTGCGCAAGTGAGGATGAGGAGGCTGGTGAGGTGTCGCATACACCTGAGCCTACGTGCGCCGTGTTTCAGGGATGAAGCGCGCGTCGGTGAATCGACAGGGTGGGTCGGTGGGTGGAATTGCTGGCGACAAAGCGGTGCCGTCGGAGAGAAGTGTCAGAGACAATGCCGGCAGCGATTGTTACGGTCGCGGCATGCAGAGCCTCCATGACGCCAGCGCAAAACGGGGTGGCAACACGAATCGCGTTGCCACCCCGTTGACGAACGTGCAGAAGCCCTGCCTACGGATTCAGATCCGTGCAACCCTTGAAGTTCGGATTGTTGCGTTCGTCAAACGACACCGGGAGCACCACCATCGTGCCATAGGTGCCACCGCCCTTGTGAAACAAACCGGTCGGAAAGACCGACTCGGCGGGGCGGTTGTACTGGCGTACGAGTCGACGCAGGTCGCCCAGGCGGTGCCCGGTGCCGAACATCCAGAACGCACGCTCGCGCATCACCAGGTCGACACGAGAGGCCAATGCTCCTGGATCGGCCAGTGGCGCAAGTCCGGCGACGCCTCCGACCGCCTGGGTACGCAGCAAATTCAATGTCGCCAGCATCTGCGTCGGCGATCCCGCCTGCAGCGCGGCCTCGGCCTCGATGAGCCGGGCTTCGATACCCGAGATCAATGTCACCGGACCGAACTGCGCGAAGTTCGTCGTCTCGAAGAACGGCGTCTCGGTATCGAAGGCGAGGCGACGTGTACCTGTGCCAACGGCAGAGCGCAGGCGCGGATCGTTCGCGGTGCGGAACGGCAACCCGTTCCCTCCCTCGAGATTGCTCAACACGTAGCGGCGCGTGTTGCTGTTAAGCGCCCAGTTCTGGTTCGTCGAGCTGTTGACGGAATGGAACGACTGATACGTGAAACCGGTCGGGACCGAAGCCACCGCCGCCGCCGCCGCCGCGAACTGTCCGCGGTTCAGTAACGCTCGTCCCTTCACCACCGCAGCCAGCGACGATACGCGCGCGCTGTCCGCCACCGGCCCACTCGTCTCGCGCAATGCCGAGTCGGCAAATGCGATCGCACGAATGTTCGAATTGTCGGCCGGCTCCGGGACGCCATCGATGACTTGCCCATTCTCGATCGTGCTGTAGGGAATGCCATTGCAGAAATGCTCACCGATCAGCACGGCCGAGTAGCCAGCCAGGGCGAACATCAACCCAACGTTCGAGCGCGGGGTGGGCTGAAACCTCCTCGTCACGTCGATCGCAGTCTGGGCCTCGACGTACCCCCGCATCGGGGCCCGCAACGCGGACGCGAGGAACGTGTTTTCCGGGATCAGACTGCGCTGATCAGTGGTGTTACGCTGCTCGAACGTATCGCCTGATCGCCACTCGTCGGCGAGCAGTCCGCCCAACAGCACGACATTCTCGCCGCCGGACGTGGCCTGCGCGACGCGCAGGATGACGCCATTGCGCAGGGTCGTGGCCGCCGCTGGGCTTGCGAGATCGTTCGGATTGATCACGTCGGGATCGACCACCTTGATCGTGTCCTCCCAACTGCACCCGCCGACCGCGCCAAGCACCGCGCCGCCGATCAGTGTGCGAAACAGCCTGGACCGCGCTCGGCTGGTCAAAGTACGCAGTGTCATGTCTCAGTACCCGAGGTTGAAGCGGAGCGTGAAGTAGGAGGGCGGGGGCGCGGTCTGGAAATCCGAGACGGTACCACGGGCACCGCCGAAGTAGTTGCTCTCCGGATCGATACCGGAGTAGTCGCTCCACAACCTGAGGTTGCGCGCTGACAGCACGATGTCGACTGAATTCGCACGCACCAATTTGTTCGCCCACGAACTGTTCATGCGATACAGTACGGACAATTCGCGGAAGCGAACGAAGTCCGCGCTCTCCATGAAGCCCGCCTGCGTGCGGCTGGGATGCTCGCGCACTGCAACGGCCGCAGCCTGCTCCCGCAGCGACGCAGTTGGATCGACGGCGCCACGGCAGTTGTTCCGGCTTTCACAGCGGATGCGGTCTGTCCCGTTGTTCAGCGTATGGCCGCCCTTGTAATCAAACATCGCACTGATGCGCAGCCGGCCTTTCAGCAGGTCGAAGCCATTCATGAATGCAAATTCATTGATCGGAATCGACGGACCGATGAATTCTGCCGAGTCGGCGACCGTGATTTCGGTGCTGGTGATGATGCCGTCGCTGTTGGCATCCGCGAAACCGGTGATGCGCCGCTGCCAGTAGCCGTCCAGCGGAAAGCCTTCCACCTGACGAGTCGTCGCACCGATCTGCGACGGCGTGCCACCCAGATCGATGAGCTGGTTGACGTTGCGCGAGCCGTTGAAGGTGACATCCCATCCGAAATTGGGACGATCGATCAGGCGTGCACGGATGAGGGCTTCCCACCCGCGGTTCCGCACTTCACCGATGTTCTCGAAGCGCGTGACCGATGCACCGACGGACGGAGCGACGATACGCGAAATCAATGCATCGAAGCTGGATTTTTCGTAGACTCCTCCGTCAAAGGTCAGGCGATTGTCGAACAATGCGATTTCCATGCCGACTTCCCGTTCGCGTGTGACTTCCGGCTTGAGCTGCGTGTTGCCCAACGCGCTGAAGATGACGGCGGGATTGTCGCCCGTCTCGGCCGTGGATGTACCGGCTTGGAAGAAACGCAGCGCGTCGGTCGTGCCGGGCTGTGTGCCTGCGGTGCCGTACGCCGTGCGGAACTTGAGCGTGTTCAGCCACGACGCCTTGGGTATGAACTTCTCGTCTGACAGAATCCACGAGAGCTGTGCACCGGGGTAGAGCTGACGCTGGATGCTCGTGCCGAACGCACTGGATTGATCGGTCCGGAGTGA
>JBBSCZ010000238.1:0-4897 GCA_038249795.1 Gemmatimonadales bacterium
CGAGGCGCTGTTCCGCAACATTCGCGCGGCCGCCGAGAGCGGGTGGGACTTCTCGAGTCGCTGGATGCGAGACACCACCGACCTGAAGACGCTCGAGACCACGGATCTCATTCCGGTTGATCTCAACAGCCTGATGTACCATATGGAGCGCACGATCGCGGCGTTACATCGCTTCCGGAATGCTGCCGGTGATTCAGTCGCCGCCGCGAAGTACTCGGCGGCCGCCGATGCGCGACGGGTGGCGCTGCTCGCATTGGCGTGGGATCCGACGAGCGGATTCTTCTACGATGTGCGGTGGCGCAGTGGTGATCGTGTCACCGATCGTCCATCGATCGCCGCTGCGACACCGCTGTTCTTCGGGCTTGCCACGCCGGAGCAGGGCACGGCGGTCGCGGCACGGCTCGAGCGAGATTATCTGCGCCCCGGTGGATTCGTCACGACGTTGATCGGTTCGGGGCAGCAGTGGGATGCGCCCAACGGCTGGCCGCCGCTGCAGTGGGTCGCGATGGAAGGGGTGCGGCGCTACGGCCGCGCGGATCTCGCCGATCTGGCACGTGATCGCTGGCTGGCGCTCGGCCGACGGACCTACGCTGCGACGGGGAAGATGACCGAGAAGTACGACGTGCTCGATCTCTCGCGGCCCGCTGGTGGGGGGGAGTATCCCACGCAGGATGGCTTCGGCTGGACCAATGGTGTGGCGCTGGCACTGGCGAAACTGGGAGCGGTGCGGTGAGGTGGCTGTTCTGGACCCGTACCGCCGCTCTTACTCTGCTCGAGTTCTTGTCGGTGTATTTCCATCGTGCCGCTAACCGCTACCTACCATGGGTCAGGCGCCATTGCGTCTTATCAGTACAATTGTACATTTGATAGATGTCTGGAATCGTGATCGATACGTCGGCCATCGTCGCCGTTCTGTTGAGCGAACCGGAGCGCCGTGCTCTCGTTCGCGTCACTTTTGGTGCCGATCTGGTTGCGCCGTCATCGGTGCACTGGGAGATCGGCAGCGCGCTCAGCGCCGCCATGAAGCGGCGGCGTATCGCGGCGCCAGATGCGCTGCGCGCCTTGACCGCTTACGCGGCGATCCCGATACGTTTCATCGAAGTTGATCTGGCGCTGTCATTGGAACTGGCCGCCGAGCACGCGTTGTACGCGTACGACGCCTATCTGCTTACCTGCGCACTACAGCAGCGCGCCCCGCTGCTGACGCTCGACGCCGCGTTGGGGCGCACGGCCACGCGCATCGGCATTGACCTTATTCCGGTAGGCGCATGAAGGAATTCACGTACTCCGAAGCGCGGCAGCAGTTGGCGGCGCTGCTCGATCGTGCCCGGCGCGATGGTGCTGTGCGCATTCGCCGCCGCGACGGGCAAGTGTTCGTGCTCCGCCCCGAGCGCTCCACCGGCTCTCCACTTGACGTGCCCGGGCTGAATGTACCGATTACTCGTGCCGAGGTGCTGGAGCTGGTGCAGGAGGGGCGGCGCCCGGCGTGAGTGGCCTGGCCGCAGCGCGTGTGGCACCCTCGAGCCGGTGACGGCAAGTCAGCAGTTCTGTCACAGCTGGCGTACCTTCAAGCCGGGCACGGAACGGTACTGACGGCGTTGCGCGCGCTTGAGTGCGCGAACACAGATGACGACTCAGTGGTCGTGGGTGCCCAGCAGCATATCTTTCGTCATGCGTCGCCTGCGTCCGTTTTCGTTGCTGTCGTTCATGCGCCGTGCTGTCGGTGCGTATCCCACGCTGCTGGCGATCGCCGCGCTGCTGCCATCGCTCTCGGCCTGCGGCACGAGGGGAGACGCGGCGCCCGAGACAGTCGTTTTCGTCAGCGGCACGCAGCGGATGGCCGATTCGCTGGCGCTACTGAATGCTCGTGCGATCCAGATGTCCGATGCCAATCCATTTCTGAACCGTGCCCGCGCCGAAGCGCTGTCAGCGGCGCTGGCGGGGCAGTCGGGAGTGCAGGCGATGGAGACGCGGTTCAAGCTGGCCGAGGAGCATCTCAAGCAGGGCCTGACGCAGCAGGCGATCGACGGGCTCGAGTCGCTCATCGCGGAGGCGGGGATCTCCTGGGATTCCATCATACCGCACCAGAAGCCGTTTTTCGATCTGGCTGCTGTGGCGTACATGCGGCTGGGTGAACAGCAAAACTGTCTCGACGATGCGGCCGCCAACATCTGCATCCTGCCACTCGCCGGTGGGGCGCGACACACGAAGCGACAGGGTGCACGTGGCGCGATCGAGCGATACACGAAAATCCTCAGGCAGTACCCTGATGATCGCGGTTCGCAGTGGCTGCTGAACCTCGCTTCTCTGCAGCTCGGGCAGTATCCGCTCGGCGTGTCCACGAGCTACCTGATCCGCAACCTCGCACCGGCGGCCGGCGCCAACGCTTTTCCGGTCTTTCCCAACGTGGCCGGCGTGGTGGGCCTCGGCATTGCGGGCATTGCCGGTGGGCTCGATGTCGAGGATTTCAATGGTGATGGTCTGCTCGATGTGTTCGCAACGGGGTGGGGCATTGCCGATCCCGCGCGCCTCTTCATGGCCGATGGTCGTGGCGGCTACGATGAGCGCTCACCGCAGGCGGGGCTCGCGGGCATCGTGGGCGGGTTGAACACCACCCACGCCGACTACGACAACGATGGCGATGTGGACGTATTGATCATGCGTGGCGGCTGGATGCGGGAGAGCGGCCCGTTTCCGCTGTCGCTGCTGCGCAACCGTGGCGACGGCACCTTCGATGACGTCACGTTCGCGTCAGGACTCAACGGCTCCGGGCCCACCAACACTGCCGCCTGGGCCGACTTCGACCTCGATGGCCAGCTCGATCTCTTCGTCGGCTATGAATCGTACTCGAAGATCAACGGCGGCCCGTCGCACCCGTCGAAGCTCTTTCGCAACAACGGTAATGGCACCTTCACCGAGATCTCGGCTGGCGTGGGCCTCAGCATCGACGATTTCGTCAAGGGCGCGACGTGGGGTGACGTGAACGAGGACGGGCTACCCGACCTGTTCCTGTCGGTGATCTATGGCAAGAACCGTCTGTACATCAACAGAGGGGGGACGTCACTCGCCAGCTGGCGCTTCGAGGAGACTGCAGCCGCAGCCGGTGTCCAGCTGCCGTTGGCGTCGTTCGCCACCGCGTTCTTCGACATGGACAACGATGGGCATCTCGACCTGTTCGTGCCGAGCTATGACGTGAACTCGGCGATGCACGAGATGGTCGCACGCGAGTATCTGGGCCTGCCGCTGTCGGTGAAGGTTGGCACTGTGGACGTGACCTTCGAGGACGCCAGGCTCTATCGTGGCCGCGGTGACGGCACCTTCGAGGATGTGACGACGAAGGTGGGGCTGAGCCGAAAGGTCATCTTCGCCATGGGGATGAACTTCGGAGATCTCGACAACGACGGCTTCCTCGACTTCTACATCGGGACCGGCAATCCCGACCTGCGCTCGGTGATCCCGAACCGCATGTTCCGCAACGTCGCCGGCATGCGCTTCGAGGAGGTCACGCTGCCAGGTGGGTTCGGCCATCTGCAGAAGGGCCATGCGATCGCCTTCGCCGACATGGACCGCGATGGCGACCAGGATGTCTACGCGCGCATCGGCGGTGCCTATGAAGGCGACATCTCCACCAGCGTGTTGTTCGAGAATCCGGGCTGGCGCGGCACGCACTGGCTCACGCTCACGCTGCAGGGCACCACCGCGAACCGCTCGGCGATCGGTGCGCGCGTCGCGATCGATGTGGTCGATGCGGCCGGTGTGACGCGGACGCTGCATCGCACCGTCGGCACTGGCGGATCCTTCGGCGCCGGACCGCTGGAACTGCATGTCGGACTCGGTACCGCCACGCGCATCGCGCAGGTGCGCGTGCGGTGGCCCGACCGCACGCAGACGCGCACGTCGTACACGTCGCTCACGCCCGATGCGCACTACCGGATCGTGCAGGGTTCGGCTCCGGTGCCGCTCACGCGTCCGGCCGTGCCCTTCCGCACCGTGCCCGCACCGCGCGCCCAAGCAATGAAGATGCCCGGCATGTGAAACTGTTGCGAGCCGGGCCGGGCCGCGCCGCACCTGCTGCGCAGCACGATCCGCCTTCCACGCGCGCTGGTCTACGCCGTCGCGTCGATCTTCGCGACCACCGCATCGAGGCCCGGCCAGGAAGCCGAGGCGTAGCGATGGATCGTGCGGAGATAGCGCACCCCTTCGCCACCATGAGCGGCGATCAGCGTGTCGGCGGCCTTGGCGGTGGCGTCTTCGGAGCAGAACGGCGGCTCCACCTCTTCGTCGATGCGTCCGTTCTCGTGCTTCACGCCAGCGGCATCAAGGAACGTGGTCTGGACGGCGGGCTCGAGATCCACATACAGCGTCTGCATCAAGCCCAACTCGTCCTGCGCCGACTCGACCTTCGTACGCACCACCTCCTGCGCCAGTCGCTCGGCGGACCAGTTCTGGAATGACGCCGGTCGGAAGCCACCACCGCGGCCCACCAGACGCTGGATGAAGATCGCGCGGGCGTCCTTCTGGGTCTTGAGTTCGTAAGTCACGAGCGCGACACGGCGCTCGACAGGCAGGGATCGGTAGGGCGAGAGAGAAGGCATGACGTGCAAATTACACGAGCCGGCGCGCCCGCGCGCGGGAGAGATCCCTGCCGACGCTTCACAACGCTCCGCACCGTGTCCACATTTTCCGCCACCCCGCGGCCGATCGCGCCGACGGCGCCCGGTGTCCGATTGGCCGGCAAAGAAAACAACCCCAGCGAGCAGGGTATCCCGGATGGAGCGAAAGCAGCTGAACTTCTGGCAGCTTTTCAACATGAGTTTCGGGTTCCTCGGCATCCAGTTCGGCTGGGGGCTGCAGCTCGCGAACATGTCGGCCGTCTACGAGCGGCTCGGTGCCAAGC
>JBBSCZ010000239.1:0-4891 GCA_038249795.1 Gemmatimonadales bacterium
TACATCGTCCGCCTTCGTATGCACTTCGCTGCCGCAATCGGTGGTCTTCCACGCCGCAAGAGTCTGCCAATAGAAAAGGGGAACTCCGGACAACGCCGCAGTTCCCCAAAAAATCCGGCCCCTCCCCACGCTCTTCAAAAATCCTGATCAGACACGACCGTCACCCCTGCGGCACGTTCCGCCACGGATACGACGTCTCGAACGCATGACGGAAGTCGAACGCGTCCGCGAAGTCTTCACGCTGATCGTGCGGTTGCTTGATCAGCATGCCAAGGTCGACGAGCGCGAAGACGATGTCACCGAAGTGCACCGATTCGCGGATGCCCCAGTGGTCGAGCACCAGACGCGACATCACCCCGTAGCGCTCGATTGCGAGGTCTCGGCAGGTCTCGGCCAGTTCCCGCCCGGAGATGTGCCGGCGCTCGTTCAGGCGCTGCTGGCTCTGCTCCAGAGCCGCCAGCACGAAGAGAAATGCATGCTCATGAAAGCGCGGTTCGCGAAGGCGAATCTGCTCCATGATGCCATCCTTGAACGCCAACTCGGCCACGTCGCCTTACCTCAGGGGGAAAATTCGCACGACTGTCAGACGCCGACGCCAACCGGCGCCGGGTAGAGCGGAAAGCTGGCGGCCAGTTCCTTCACGTCGGCATGCACCGACGCCAGGTTCGCCGCGTCGTCCGGGGCGTTCAGCACACGGTCGATGAGGGTGGCGATCTGCTGCATCTCGCCCTCCTTCATGCCGCGTGTGGTAACGGCCGGGGTGCCGATCCGAATGCCGCTCGTCACGAACGGCGAGCGCGTCTCCTTCGGCACGGTGTTCTTGTTCACGGTGATGCCCGCTTCGTTCAACGCATTTTCGGCGAGCTTTCCGGTGAGCGCCTCGTTCCCGCGCGAGCGGAGGTCCATCAGCATCAGGTGGTTGTCGGTGCCGCCGCTGACGATCGATCCGCCGAGGGCGACCAGTTCCTTCGCCAGCACCTGCGCGTTCTTCACCACCTGCTGGCAGTACTGCGTGAACTCCGGCTGCAGCGCCTCGCGGAACGCCACCGCCTTGGCCGCAATGACGTGCTCCAGGGGGCCACCCTGTGTGCCCGGAAACATCGCCTTGTCGATCGCCTTCGCATGCTGGGCCTTGCACAGGATCAGCCCACCGCGCGGTCCGCGGAGCGTCTTGTGCGTGGTGGTGGTGACGACGTCGGCGAATGGCACCGGTGACGGATACACACCCGTAGCGGCGAGGCCGGCGAAGTGCGCCATGTCGACCAGAAAGATCGCACCCACTTCGTCGGCGGCGTCGCGAAACGCCTGATAGTCGAGCACGCGCGAGTAGGCGCTGTAGCCGGCGATCAGCATCTTCGGCTTCTTCTCACGCACCACGGCGCGCATCGCCTCGTAGTCGATGAGACCTTCATCGGTCACGCCGTAGTGGAATGCGTTGTAATTCATCCCCGAAAAGTTCACCGGCGAGCCGTGCGTGAGGTGCCCGCCCTGCGAGAGGTCGAGACCGACGATCGTGTCGCCCGGCTTCAGGAACGCGAGGAACACCGCAGCGTTGGCACTGGCGCCGGAATGCGGCTGCACGTTGGCATGTTCAGCGTCGAACAGCTGCTTCACGCGATCGATCGCCAGCTGCTCGACCTTGTCCACGACTTCGCAGCCACCGTAGTAGCGCTTGCCGGGCAGGCCCTCGGCGTACTTGTTCGTGAGCGGCGATCCCATTGCCTCGAGCACGGCAGGCGACACGAAATTCTCGCTCGCAATCAGCTCGATGCCATCGTTCTGGCGGATGATCTCGGCTTCCACGAGCGCGGCGATCTCAGGATCGGCGGCGCGCAGTGCAGCGCCCGGCGGGCAACGGTCCCAGTCATTCCACTGCTGCATCACGCTTCTCCCTCGTCTGCCCGCTCGATCTTGGCGATCCGGCGTTCGTGCCGACCACCCTCGAACGGCGTGTTGAGCCACGCCTCCAGAATCCGCACCCCTTCCTCGTCACTGATGCAACGCGCCGGGATGACCAGGATGTTCGCGTCATTGTGCTCACGCGACAGCCGGGCCACCTCCGGGGTCCACGCCACCGCTGCCCGCACGTGCGGCCAGCGGTTGGCGGCGTAGCTCATGCCGAGCCCCGTCCCGCAGAGGAGAATACCCCGTTTTGCCTCCCCTGACGACACCTCACGCGCCACCGGATGGGCATAGTCAGCGTAGTCGGTGGAGTCGGCAGAGTGCGTACCCAAATCCTCCACCTCGAATCCCATCTGCGCCAGCGCCGACGCCAGATGGCCCTTCATTGCGAAGCCGGCGTGATCGGAGCCGATCGGAATGTGTTCTGCCATGCTCAACTCGCGGCTTTGTTGGGAAACGGGGGCCAGGTGCGCACCATACCGCGGACGGCCTGGATGCGCCGCTCCGCGAGACGGTCGGCCGCCACGTGGGAGGTGACGCCATCGGCCCGGGCAATGTCGAACACTCCAAGGATAGTCTGATAGATCTCGTCCGCCTTGCGGAGGGACCGGATCCGGTCCCATCCCGCGAGCTCGCCGTAGACGTTGATCACGCCCCCGGCGTTCACGACGTAGTCGGGCGCGTAGGTGATCCCGCGAGCCTCGAGCATGTCGCCATGCCGATCCTCGAGCAGCTGGTTGTTGGCGGCACCAACCACCAGCTCGACGCGAAGCCTCGGGATGGTCTCATCGTTCAGCCCACCGCCGAGGGCGCACGGGGCGAGGATGTCGGCGGCCTGCTCGAGGATCTCACCGACCGAGACGGGCCGGGCCCCGGTGGCGTCCGCGACGCGCTGCACGCGCTCGCCGTCGATATCGGCCACGATCAGCTGGGCTCCGACCGCATGCAGCTCACGCGCCAGGTTGAAGCCGACGTTGCCGCAACCCTGGATGGCGACGGTCTTCCCGCTGAGGTCGTCACTGCCCCACCGGTACTTCGCCGTCGCCTGCATGGCACGGAACACGCCGCGGGCAGTCACGGGGGACGGGTCGCCCGAGGCGCTCTGCAGCCCCGCGACGTAATTCGTCTCCATGTGCACGAAATCCATGTCGAGCGTGCCGGTGCCGACGTCCTCGGCCGTCACATACCGCCCGCCGAGCGAGTCCACGAAGCGGCCGTGGGCCCGGAAGATCATCTCGCGGCTGGTGGTGCGATTGTCGCCGATGATCACGCTCTTGCCGCCGCCGAGATTGAGGCCGGCGACGGCGTTCTTGTACGTCATGCCCCGCGCCAGTCGCAGCGCGTCGATGATCGCCTCTTCATCGGAGGCGTAGTTCCAGAAACGCGTGCCGCCGAGGGCGGGGCCGAGTGTGGTATCGTGGATCGCGATGATGCCGCGGTAACCGGTGGACTTGTCATGGGCGAGCACGAGCTGCTCGTGCCCCATCGCGGAAATCGTGTCGAAGAGATTCATCGGTAGGAAAAAAGAGACGGCGCCACGGCATCGCGGCGCCAGGCCGTTCAACTGCGGGGGTACAGTTCGCGTGCGATCACGATGCGCTGCACTTCGGAGGTGCCTTCGTAGATCTCCGTGACCTTCGCGTCGCGGAAGAGGCGCTCCACGGGGTATTCGGTCACGTAGCCGTAGCCGCCGAAGATCTGCACGGCGTTGGTGGTGGTCCACATCGCCGTTTCGCTGGCGAGCAGCTTGCACATGGCGCCGTACTGCGTGATGCTCTCGCCGGCGTCCTTCGCACGCGCGGTGGCGTAGAGCAGTGCGCGTGTGGCCGTGATACGGCAGGCCATGTCGGCGAGCTTGAACTGCACGGCCTGAAAATCACGGATGGGCTGGCCGAACTGCTTGCGGTCATCGGCGTATTGGCGCGCCGCTTCGGCAGCGGCGGTGGCAATGCCGAGTGCCTGCGCCGCGATGCCGAGGCGCCCATGGTCGAGCGACTGCATGGCGTAGATGAAACCCTGCCCCTCGGTGCCGAGGAGACGGTCACCGGGCACGCGCATCTCGTCGAAATGCAGCGCCACGGTGGGACTGGCGCGCATGCCGAGCTTGTCTTCCTTCTTGCCCACGTTGAAGCCGGGCAGGTCGGGGGTGATGATGAAGGTGGAGATGCCCTTGCCACCCTTCCGTGCATCGGGCGAGTCGGTGCGCGCCATGACGAGAATCACGCCGGCGTGCGTACCCTGCGTGACCCAGCTCTTGGTGCCGCTCATTATCCAGTCGTCCCCGTCGCGCACGGCCTGCGTGGTGAGGCTGCTGGCATCGCTGCCGCTGGCGGGCTCCGACAGCGCGAATGCGCCGAGAATCTCGCCCCGCGCCATCGGCGGCAGCCAGCGCTGCTTCTGCGCCTCGGTGCCGTAATTCAGGATCATCTGCGTGGGGAGCGAGTTGTGCACGCTCATCATCACGCCGACCGACGCATCGGCAGTCGAGATCTCCTCCAGCGCCATCAGGTACGAGAGCGCGTCGAGCCCCAGGCCGTCGTACGCTTCAGGGATCAACATGCCCAAAAATCCGAGATCGCCGAGCTTCTGCACCAGTGCCGGCTCGAAGTGGCTGTCGCGGTCCCACTGCGCGGTGTACGGCGTGATCTCGGCGGCGCAGAACTCGCGCGCGGTGCGCTGGATCTCGCGCTGCTCTTCGGTGAGCGGAAAGATTGCGGGTGACGGATGCATGTCAGGAGGCCGGATAGATGTAGACGCCGCGGCCCGCCTTGCGACCGAGCCAGCCCGCATCGACGTATTTCCGCAGCAGCGGACAGGCGCGGTACTTCGGATCGCCGAGGCCCTTGTGGAGCACGTCGAGGATGGCGACGCAGGTGTCGAGTCCGATGAAGTCGGCGAGGGTGAGTGGGCCCATGGGATGATTCATGCCCAGCTTCATCACCGTGTCGATCGACTCGGCGGTGCCCACGCCTTCCATCAGGCAGTAGAA
>JBBSCZ010000240.1:0-4877 GCA_038249795.1 Gemmatimonadales bacterium
CAGATCGGCGGTGTCGAGATCGCCGTCCGGTGCCGGTGGAATGACGCCGTCGTTGTACTTCTCGATCATCGACATGACGCGGCTGGCCAGATTGCCGAAGGCATTGGCGAGATCGGCGTTGTATCGCTCCCCGAAACGCTCCCACGAAAAGCTCCCGTCACCATCGAACGGAATTTCGCGAAGCAGAAAGTATCGGAATGCATCCGATCCGAAGCGATCGATCGCCTCACCGAGGTCGAGCTTCACGCCGGCACTCTTGCTGAAGCGCTCGCCGCCCAGCAACACGAACCCGTGGCCCCAGACGCGATCCGGGAGCGGCAGTTCGGCCGCCATCAGCATCGCCGGCCAGATCACGCAGTGAAAGCGGGTGATGTCCTTGCCGATCACGTGCAGCTGCGCGGGCCAGCGCGTTTGCCACCCGTCGCCGGAGGGAAAGCCGGTGCCGGTGAGGTAATTCGGCAGTGCATCGAACCAGACGTAGGTGGCCTGCGCCTGCCCATCACTGGTGGGGCGGGGGAAGGGCACCGCCCAGGCATTGCGCGAGCGGCTCGCCGACACATCCTCCAGCCCTGAATCCAGCAGACCGAGGATCTCGTTGCGGCGACTCGCCGGCTGCACGAACTGCGGCGTCGATTCGATCAGCGCGCGGAGGCGATCGGCGTAGGCCGAGAGTCGGAAGAACCAGTTGCGTTCCTCGACCCATTCCAGCTCGCGCGTGGGATGCAGCACGCAGTGGCCATCGGTGATCTCGGTCTCGGTCTTGAACGACTCGCAGCCGACGCAGTACCAGCCGGCGTAGCTCTTCTCGTAGAAGGCATCGGGTGAGCGCTCGAAGATGCGATCGATGAGCGCCTGCACGCCGGCCTTGTGGGCTGGGGCGGTGGTGCGGATGAACTGATCGTTCGAGATCTGCAGCGTGGTCCACATCGTCTGGAAGTGTCGCGCGATCTCGTCCACGAAGTCCTGCTCCGACACGCCGGCTGCCGCGGCCGTCTGCGCGACCTTCTGGCCATGCTCATCCATGCCGATCATGAAATGCACGTCGTGCCCGAGCTGCCGGTGGAGGCGCGCGATCACGTCGGCGCCGATCTTTTCGAAGGCGTGGCCGATGTGCGGGTCACCATTCGCGTAATCGATGGCGGTGGTGATGTAGAAGCGCGACACGTCTGAGGCGTTGAGGTGCAGGAAGAGCGAAACGCGGCCACCGAGGGCGCGCACTGCGTGCAAGCTACTGGGCTGCGGGCTCGTCGCCGGAGCCGGGTCGGCTGCCGCGACCGCGTCGTCCGCCACGACGTCCACGTCGGCGACGCCGCTTCGGCCCGTCACCCGCGTCATCGGTGGCAGAGACGACGCCATCCTCGCCGTCGTCATCACCATCCTCTGCCGAATCGTCGTCGTCATCGAGCGGCAGATCGCCGACCGGTGGGACGACGGTCGCCGCGCTGACGATCGGTGGGACGACGGTGGTCGCGCTGACGACTGGTGGGACGACGGTGGTCGCGCTGACGACTGGTGGGACGACGGTGGCCGCGCTGACGACTGGTGGGACGGGGAGGGATGGCGGGGCCGGCGGTTGTGGTACTGCCGGACGGGACGCTGGTGGTGTTGCCGATCGTACGGGCAGCACCGGCAGCGCACGATCCGATGGCGGCACGCGCGTGCGCATGGTGAGCGTGGGTGCATCGTCGAACGGCACCTCTCCTTCTTCGGCCGCATCACGCGCATCGGCGACGCTGAACTCCTCGGTGCCGCCGGGCGTCCACGCCGACGTCTCGCGCTTCAGCTCGAGCAGCGTGATGATGCGCGTCTCGCCATCACTGCCTCGCAACGTCACGCGATCGTGGAAGATGTCGTTCAGCATCACCTTCTCTTCGCCCTTCAGCGTGGCGATGATCTTCCCTTCCTTCGGAAAGCGCTTGCGGCTCTGCACGTAGAACTCGTGCTCGTAGCGCAGGCAGCACATCAACCGACCGCAGGCGCCGCTGATCTGCGTGGGGTTGAGCGAGAGTTTCTGCTCCTTGGCGACGCCGAGGTTCACCGGGCGCAGGTCGGGCAGCCATGAGGCGGAGCAGTACTGACGTCCGCAGCGTCCGATGCCATCGAGCCGCTTCGCTTCGTCGCGCACGCCGATCTGCTTCAACTCGATGCGCGCCTTGAAGGTCGCTGCGAGGTCGCGCACCAGCGTGCGGAAATCGACGCGCTTCTCGGCTGTGAAGAAGAGCGTGAGCTTGCGATGGTCCCACTGCCAGTCGGCGTCGGTGAGCTTCATCTGCAGGCCAAGCGCACGCACCTGCGCCATGGCATCGCGCCGCGTGCTTTCGTTTTCCGCAACGAGCGCCTCGGCCTTGCGCACATCGTCGGGTTTCGCGACGCGGACGATGCGCCGTGTGGCCTCGCCGAGCAGGATGCCGTGGGCAACGCCGGCGTACCGGGCCTCAGCGGCGGCGCCGATGGCATGCACCTGCCCCAGATCCTCGCCGCGGTCGCCTTCGACGATGACGTGCGTGCGCGGTGCCGGTGGGGGCACGACATCGTCCCACCGGTAGAACTCCTTGCGGTTTCCCTTGAACGCAACCTCGACCAGGTCCGACATCTCAGCCGATGTACTGGCCCATGCGCAGGAACTTCTCGCGACGGCGGCGCACGAGCTTCTCCGGTCGCAGGCCACGCAGGTCGTCGAGCAGTCGCACGAGGGTGGTCTTGAGCGTTGCGGCGGCGGCGTCGTGGTCGGTGTGCGCGCCACCCTCGGGCTCGGGCACGATCTCGTCGATCACGCGCAGTTCCATCAGGTCGGGCGCCGTGATGCGCAGCGCCTTGGCGGCTTTCTCCTTCGCCTCGGCGGACTTGTTGTCCTTCCAGAGAATGGCGGCGCACCCTTCCACGGAGATCACCGAGTAGATCGCATTTTCGAGCATCAGCACGCGATCGGCCACGCCGAGGGCAAGCGCGCCGCCGGAACCGCCTTCGCCGATGACGGTCGCGATGATCGGCACGCCGAGCTGGCTCATCTCGAAGATGTTGCGCGCGATCGCCTCGCTCTGGCCGCGCTCTTCGGCGCCAAGGCCCGGCCAGGCGCCGGGTGTGTCGATGAAGGTCAGCACGGGGACGTGAAACTTCTCGGCCAGCTTCATGAGGCGCAGCGCCTTGCGATAGCCCTCGGGGTGCGGCATCGCGAAGTTGCGCTTCAGGTTGTCCTTGGTGTCGCGGCCACGCTGGTGGCCGATCACCATCACCGTTTCGCCTTCGAGGCGCGCCCAGCCGCCCACGATCGCGGCATCCTCGCGGAAGGCACGGTCGCCGTGCAGCTCGATGAAGTCGGTGAAGATGTGTTCGACGTAATCGAGTGTGAACGGCCGCAGCTTGAAGCGGGCCACTTCGACCCGTTGGAACGGTGTGAGCTGCTTGTAGATCTCCCGTCGCAGCTCGGTCAGGCGCTTCTGGAGCGGTTCGATCTCGAGGGCGACGCCGAAAGAGGCATCGCCCGCGAGGCGTTTCAGGTCATCGATACGCTGTTCGAGTTCGGCGATGGGCCGCTCGAAGTCCAGCGCTGCAGCTGTTGCCATGCTCTGTTCTCCACAGCGCGCTCAATTGCCTCGCACGAGCCGTACCCGCTCGTGTCCCAGCAAGGCGCGCAATTCGGTCAAGGCGGCGCCATCGGCCGCCATGGTCAGTGTACGCGAACGGAAGCGAGACGAGCTGCCGCGCCCGTCGATCCAGCTCACTTCCAGCGGTGCCGACCCGGGGTGGCTCTCTGCCACCGCACGGATGTCCTCCATCACGGCGGGGGACAGTCCGGCACTCGCCCTCAACTGCAACGACACGATCACGGCCCCGTTCGTCCGGCGCTCCGCCAGCGGTATGACTTCGTCGACGATGTACGTCGGCTTCTCGTTATCCTGGTCGCGCCGTCCGTATCCGCCCTTGATGAGAACCGGAACGTCGGTCCGAATCCGGTCGGCGAGCACCGACCACGCTTCAGGGAATACTAGGACCTCGGCCGATCCTGAGAAGTCCTCGACCGTCAAACGGGCAAATTCCTTCTGTGAGTTTTTGCTAACCTGCCGTTTGACGGCGGTGATCACGACGCCCAGCGCCATCTTGTCGGCGGTCCAGCCCTGGAGCTGGGCGACGGTGTGGCTGGCGAACAGTTCGCACTCCGTTCGGAAGGGTTCGAGCGGGTGTCCGGAAATGTAGAAGCCCAGAATCGCCTTCTCCTGCGACAGGCGTTCGGAGTCCGACCAGATGGGCGTGTTGGGCAGCGTCGGGCCATGCCTGGCCTGTCCGTCGACCGGATCGGAGGCGGGGCCGAGGTCGCCGAACAGCGACCCCTGCCCCATGCTCGCCTCCTCCTGCTTGAGTCCGGCTTCGCTGATGGCGGCATCGAGGGCCGCGATCAGCTGCGCGCGGTGGCCGCCGAGTGCGTCGAGGGCGCCGCTCTGGATCAGTGCCTCGAAGACGCGGCGGTTGCAGAGTCGGAGGTCGACGCGCTCGCAGAACTCGAAGAGCGAGGTGAAGGGGGCGTCGAGCTTGGCGGCGAGGATCGAGTCGATCGCGGCGCGACCCACGTTGCGCACGGCGCCCAGTCCGAAGCGGATCCGCTTGTCACCGATGACGGTGAACTTGAAGTTCGACTCGTTGACGTCGGGCGGCAGGATCTCGATGCCCATCTCGCGCGCTTCGGCGATGTACTTGATGACGCTTTCGGTGTCGCCGATCTGCGAGGAGAGCAGCGCAGCCATGAACTCGGCGGGGTAGTGCGCCTTGAGGTAGGCGGTGTGGTAGGCGACGACGGAATAAGCAACGCTATGCGACTTATTGAATCCATACCGCCCGAACGTCTCGATCTGCCCGGCCAGCTCCTTGATGATCTTTGCGTC
>JBBSCZ010000241.1:0-4847 GCA_038249795.1 Gemmatimonadales bacterium
CATCACGCGCACGGGCACCTCGACCTTTCACCACGCTGACGTGACCGCCGTTCCGCTCCCCGCGCCGACAGACGGCGACACCACCACAGATTCGACCGGCACCCGATGACCACCCTGCCTCAGCATGCGCTCGCCCCCGACTACACCATTCCCCGACTGATCAAGGGTGGCTGGCAGCTGGCCGGTGGCCATGGCGCCGTGGACGCCGATGCCGCGATCGCCGACATGACGGCGTTCGCCGACGCCGGCATCTCTGCGTTCGACTGCGCCGATATCTACACGGGTGTCGAAGAACTCATCGGTCGGTTCCTGCGTGAATGGCGCAACACCCGCGGCAGTGACGCACCCGCGATTCGCGTCCACACCAAGTGCGTCCCCGACCTCGACAAACTCCCCACCCTCACGCGCACCGACATCGAGACGATCATAGACCGCTCACTCCGCCGGCTCGGCGTGGAGCGCCTCGACCTCGTGCAATTCCACTGGTGGGACTACGACGTTCCCGGTGCCGTACAGGCAATGCTCCACCTGCATGAACTGCAGCGGGCGGGCAAGATCCATCATCTTGGCGCCACCAACTTCGACATGCCGCACATCACCGCGATGCTCGATGCGGGCGTGCCACTGGTGTCGCACCAGGTACAGCTGTCGCTGCTCGATGCACGTGCGGTGGGGGAGATGGCGACGCTGTGCACTGCACGTGGCGTGGGCCTGCTCTGCTACGGCGCCCTGGCCGGCGGCTTCCTGCACGAGCGCTGGCTCGGCGTACCAGAGCCAGCGGCACCGCTCGAGAACCGGTCACTGGTGAAGTACAAGCTGGTCATCGACGACTTCGGCGGGTGGTCGCTCTTCCAGCGCCTGCTGCAGCTGCTGCATCGCGTCGCCACGGAGCACGGCACGACCATCGGCGCGATCGCCATCCGCCACGTCCTCGACCAGCCAGCGGTAGTCGCCGCGATCGTCGGCGCCCGCAGCACCGCGCACCTCGCGCCAACGCTCGCCACCACGGCGATCACGCTCACACCCGACGAACGCATCGCACTCACCACGTTACTCGGCGAGCGCACCGGCCCCCTCGGCGACGTCTACGCCCTCGAACGCAAAAAGAGCGGTCGTCACGCATCCATCATGCGCTACAACCTCAACACCGCTCCCGCACCGACGTCTTGACGAGCGATAACGACAGGACACAGAGTTGCACGACCGCAGAACCGCGAACGGCAGAACTCAGAAAGACTTTGGTGGGCTCCGCGCAGTTGCTGTTCCCCCAAGCTTTCCTTTGCGCCTTTGCCCCTTTGCGGTGCGCCGCAGGCGCACTTGCGTCAAGCCGTTCGCCGTTGCTGTTGCTGTTGCCGTTGCTCAGGGTACGAGCGCCCGCGTCGGCGACGAAGGAATGAGGTAGAACGCGTCCTGACGCGGACGGAAGAAGCGGAAGCCGTCGGGCGTCAGGTGCGCGTCGTCCTCCATCATCACGAAGACCTTCTTGCCGCCCCACTCCGGCACCGGCGTGGCGGTGTTCAGTTCGATCGAGATGTAGGAGCCAAGTCGCAGGCGGCTGTTGAGGGCTGTTGTGTCGCTGCGATTCGCCGCACGGAAGTCGATGCCGGCACCGAGTCCATGCCCCTGCGTGCCGATCGGGTGCGAGTACACCATCGCCTCGATGTTCTTTTCCTTCATCTCGGCCATCGTGGCGCGGAAGACGGCGCCGCCGGTGAGATTCGGTCGCGAGTGACGCAGCATCAGCGCATCCTGCAGCGTGTTGGTGTTGGCGAGCGCCTGACGCAGTCCTGCCGGTGCCTCGGTTTCACCGGGCTTCAGCACGTAGGCCATCTTCTGCCAGTCGGTATCGAAACCCATGTAACTGATGCCGAAGTCGATGTGCACCAGGTCACCCGGCTCGATCACGATCGACTCCGGCGCGACGGCCAGGAAACCGCGCGAGGTCGCGACGTCGCCGCTGGCGCGCTGCACGCGCAAGTCGGGCTGAAACCAGGTGCGCACGCCGGCCGCCCAGATGGCATCGTACAGGTGGCGGCGCACATCGCCCACCGTGGTGCGGCCCGGCGTGATGACCTCCGGCGAGAGCGCACGCTTCACGATTCCCTCCGTCACCGCGACGGCCGTGCGATAGTGCTCCATCTCCTCCGGCAGTCGCGTGTCGAGATACTCCTCGATCAGGTCCGAGGCACTCACGAACTTCTTCGTGCCCTCAGCACCCACCGCGTCGGCGATGAACTGGTAGGCGTCATGGCCAAGGGAGCGCGTCTGCCCACGGCGGCCCTGAATGCCGAGCGCGATGGTCGTCGGCTTCCACTGCTCGTGGAGTGCACGCAGCGTCGGGCCGGCCGGTCGCGGCTCCGAAGTTGGTGCGTCGAAGAAGCGGGCGAGGTTCTCCTCGGTGTAGCCGGTGATGGCGAACTTCTTCAGCCCCTGTGCCCCGCCATCGATGAAGACGAAGAGATCACGGTTGCCGGTATACGGGCGCGGCGGCGCCACGTACTGCGACAGCGGGTCGTCGTGGAACTCCTCGTTCACCACGATCCACATCCCCACGTTGTGCCGTCGCATCATCGGCAGCAGCATCGCGTGCCGCTGCACCAGCCAGCCTTCGCGGATGGCGATCTGCTGCGACCATGGCAGCAGCCCGGGCGCCGGCGATGGCGCACTCGCGGGAGCCGGCATGACCGCAATGGCGCTCGTCGGTGTTCCCGGCCGGCTGGCGCATCCAGCCGCGGTGTGAGCCAGAAACAGCGCCGGCAGAATGTGACGAGCAGCGATGACGGCCATGTGGGTCGTGAGGCAGAAATGTGTATGCGGAAGTATCACTCGCTTCCGAGCGCCGAGCTACCAGTCGACCGACACGTAATCCTTGAGGAACTGACCCCAGACGTGCTTGCCGCTGTTCACACCATCGATGATCGGATCCACGATCCGTGCCGCTCCGTCGACGATGTCGAGCGGCGGATGGAATCGATGCTCCGCCGTCTTCCGCGCCGCGATCTCCACCGGATCCTCGTCGGTCACCCATCCGGTATCCACGCTGTTCATGTGAATGCCGGCGGTGACGTAGTCGGCCGCCGAGGTGCGCGTCATCATGTTCAACGCGGCCTTGGCCATGTTGGTGTGCGGATGACGTGTGGTCTTGAATCGACGGTAGAACTGCCCCTCGACCGCCGACACGTTGACGATATGCTTCGCGCGGCCCGGGGTGCGCAGCATGAGTGGCTTGAGACGCGCGTTGATCAGGAACGGCGCCACCGCGTTCACCAGCTGCACTTCCAGCAACTCGACGCTCGGCACCTCGTCCATCTGCAGGCGCCAGCTGTTGCGATCGCGGAGGTCGACCTGCTGCAAATCCTGATCGAGCCGTCCCACCGGGAACAGCGCCTGCTGCGCCTCATGCTCCTCGTCGAGGAGCTTCACTTGTGACAATTGCGCGGCGTGGGTGAGGCCCACGGCATGCTTCAACTCGGGTGCCAGCACCGGATCGCTGCCCTTCCCTTCCGGCAGCATGCTGTAGCCGCGCACGCCCTCGTACGCACCAAGCAGCCGTCGTACCCGTTGGGGCATCGCTGCCAGCGCGGCGTTCTCGTCATCCATCATGTGCTGATAGAAGTCGGGCGGCCGACGTACGGTCTGACAGGCGTTGTTGACGATGAAATCGAGCCGGTCGCGCGTCGCACACAGGTGCGCACAAAATGCCTCGACGCTCGGCGTATGTCGCAAATCGAGACCAAATATCTCGAGACGATCGCCCCAGTCGGCGAAATCCGGCTCGGCGGCGTAGCGCGCTGCGGAATCGCGCGGGAAACGCGTGGTCACGATCAGCTGTGCACCGGCGCGCAGCAGCTTGATGCCGGCCTGATAGCCGATCTTGACCCGGCCGCCCGTCAGCAGGGCCACACGACCACGCAGGTCTGCCGTCTCCGTCCGCTTGGCATAGTTGAACACCGCGCAGGCTGGACACATCTGGTCGTAGAAGAAATGCAGCTCCGTGTAGTCCCGTTTGCAGACGTAGCAGTTCAGCACCTCGGGCGCGGCCTGCAGCTCCGACTCCTCGTCGACGGTCTCCTGCACGAAGTCCTTCGGTGCGAAGAGGCGGGGCGTGATGAACACCTCCTCGCGCCTGAGCTTCCGGATGCCGGTGTCCTGCAGCACCGACTCGGCGCGCTGCGTGCGCTCGGCCTTCCGTTGATTGCGGGTCGCCTTCACCAGACGGCGGCGCGCGAGGGCGTCCGGACGGGAGACTTCGCCGGCGGCGTGCAGGAGGCGGGTCCGATCCTCGGGCGTCATGCGCGCGAGAATGGCGCGGTCGGTCGCAATGGCCTCGAGGAGAGCCGCTGCCTCGCGAGCCTTCTCCGCCACGGCCTCGGGGGTCAGGCCGTCGAGCGGGGAGAGCGCGTCGGACGGCGAAGCTGGCGTGGCAATCGCAGGAGCACTGGGCTGGGACATCCTGTAAAGTAATGGGTTCGGCGCACCGCTTCGCCTGCTCGCTTCCGCCAGTGCGGGCCAGGCAGTAGGATCGACGACTGGCCCATTGCGCACGGCGAGGCATGTCGGCCCCCGTCGGACGCCCCGCAGTCGCTACAGCATTCGCTCACCAACCCACCGAGCCCGCTGATGACCAGCCGCCGAGACTTCCTGACCGTGGCCGCCTCGCTGGCGGTTGCCCCGTCGTTCAACGGCACCGCCTTCCGGCAGCTGAGCCGGGCCCGCGACGTAGCTGGAGATCGCAGCGCTGCCGATCTCGCTGACGACGAGACATTCTGGTTCGAGATCCAGCGCGCCTTCGAGGTGGACCGCACCTGGGTGAACCTCAACAACGGCGGTGTGAGCCCCGCCCCGTC
>JBBSCZ010000242.1:0-4825 GCA_038249795.1 Gemmatimonadales bacterium
GAGAACTACGCCCGCGAAATCATGGAGCTGCATTCCGTCGGCGTCGACGGCGGCTACACGGAGCAGGACGTGAACGAGCTGGCCCGCGTGCTCACCGGGTGGACCGTCACCGGTCGCGACATCTTCACCTACGATGCGCAGATGCACGATTTTGGGCCGAAGCGCGTGCTCGGCCGCACGATTCCCGCGACTGCGACGGCCCGGGGGCTGGCCGGCAAGGGTGAAGCGGATGCGATCATCGACCAGCTCGCCCTGCATCCAAAGACCGCGCAGTACATCGCGCTCAAGATGACGCGTTTCCTGCTGCAATACGATCCGTCCGATGCGCTGGTGCAAGCCGTCGCCGCGGAGTTCACGAAATCGAGGGGCGATATCCCGTCGATGGTCCGCGTGATCCTGTCGGAGCAGAACCTGATGGTGGCGCCGGCGAAGTACAAGCGGCCCTTCCACCTCGCCGTCTCCGCCATGCGCGCGCTGAATCCTGGCGTGACCAGCAGCTCGTTCGTGCGTGGACAGCTCAACGCCATGGGCCACGAGCTGTTCAACTGGGAGACCCCCGACGGCTATCCCGACAAGATGGAGTTCTGGTCGGGCCTCGCGCTGTCGCGATGGAACATGGCGACGTCGATGGTCGCCCAGACGGGCGCCACCTTCAACTTCGACGTGACGCCCCTGGTCGGGACGAGCGCCGAGACCGGCGCGGCGCTGATCATCGACTCCCTCTTCGGCGGCGAGGTGACAGGGTCTTTGCGTACGCGCCTGCAGACGTTCCTGCGCACCAGCCCGACCAACACCGCCCGTGTGCGTGAGGCCGTCGCCCTCGCACTCTCCTCCGCGCAGTTCCAGTGGTATTGACGGGCGACGCTGCCCCTCGTCTCTGAGGTTATTCTCGATGTCACAGCACGAACTGCATGCGGGGTGCGACGAGTACAACTCACTGACGCGACGGGCCTTCGTCGGGGTGACCGCCGGCGTGGCCGCTGCCGCCACGATGCCGGCGTGGCTGCCGAAGGTGGTGCTCGCGCAGAGCGCCGCCAGCCGCGACATCATCGTGTCGGTGTTCCTGCGCGGGGGGGCCGACGGCTTGTCGATGGTCTATCCGTTCACCGACACGAACTACTACACCGGTCGTCCCAGCATCGCGATCCCTCGTCCCGACAGCTCCGATGCCAATCGCGGTCTGGCCCTCAATGGTCAGTTCGCGATGTCCAGGGCAATGAGTGCGCTGCTTCCGGCCTACCAGGCCGGTAACCTCCTCGTCGTCCATGGGGCCGGCCTGGTGAACAACACCCGTTCGCACTTCGATGCGCAGCGATTCATCGAGGTCGGCAAGGCTGCGGATCCGAACCTCGTGACGGGCTGGCTGGGCCGACATCTTGCCACCTCGACGCCGGTGCGTTCCAATGCACCGCTGCGTGCCCTCGGTCTGTCACAGGGACTGCCGCGCACGCTCGTCGGTGGTCCGCGCACCATCCCGGTCCCGAACCCTGCCAACTACGGCCTGGGCGGCAGTGCCACGACGCGCGCCGAGCGCACCGCATGGCTGCGTGAAGACTTCACCGAGGTCGACACCTCCATCGGCGCAAAGGCGCTGGACGCGATGAATACGGTGTCGCTGCTGAACAACATCAACTTCAATAATTATGTGCCGGCCGGTGGCGCCGTCTATCCGAATACCGGCTTTGGTCGCGGGATGCGCTCGGCAGCGGCGCTGATCAAGGCCGATATCGGCATCGAGGCCATCCAGCTCGACATCGGCGGGTGGGATACGCACTCGGCCCAGGCACCGCTCCTCGGCAGCATGTCGCGCTCCATGCAGGATCTCGCCGGCTCGCTGGCGGCGTTCCACGCTGACGCGCTGACCGGCGGTGTCACGTATAACGTCACCGTGGTCGTCGTCTCGGAGTTTGGGCGCAACGTGCGTGAAAATGGCAGCCAGGGCACCGATCATGGTCGCGGCACCTGCATGCTCGTGATGGGTCCCAGAATTGCCGGCGGTCGCGTGCTCACCAACAACTGGGTGCCACTGGCCCGTGAGAATCTCGAGTCGCAGCAGGACCTTCGCGTCACGATCGATCATCGCGACATCCTCGCCGAGATCGTCACGCGGCGGCTCGGCAACCCGAATCTCGGCGTGATCTTCCCGTCGTACGTGCCGACGGTGCGGGGCGTGACGCTGTGAGCGGCTCACGCACCGTGCAGGGAATGGCGGTCGGTGCCGCGCTGTTGTTGGCCGGCTGCGGCGGTGGCGGCGACGCCGGTGATCCCACCGGCGTTCCGATCCCGGCACAGGTCCGGATCATCTCGCCAGCGACGGAACTCTTCGTCGGTCAGTCGATCCAGCTCACGGCCACCGCCCAGGACGCGAACGGTGCCGACATGGCGGCGGGTGAGTCGAGCTGGTCGACCAGCAATGCCGCCGTGGCCCAGATCAGCGAGACTGGACTGCTCAACGCCATGTCGCCCGGTGCGGCAACCCTGCGCGCCACCATCGCGGGCAAGAGTGCGACGGTGGGCGTATCGGTCGAGGAGCTGCCGGGCTTTGACGTCACGGTGCAGGTCACTGCACAGTTCACACCGGCCACGATCACCATCCGGCAGTACGGCACGGTACGCTTCGCGTTCACCGGGATCCAGCAGAACGTAACGTTCAGCACAGCGTTCCCCGGTGCACCAACCAACATCCCGAACACCACCACCGGCACCATCTTGCGCCGATTCGAAACTATTGGTGACTTTCGCTTCGAATCGACCGGCAGCCCCGGGGTCGCCGGCTTCGTGCGCGTGCGGTGATGGCGCTGACCGCGGTCAGGGCGCTCGTTGCACCTGACCGCGGATCTCACCGCCGGTGAACGCGGTGGAATGCACATCCACATACAGACGGCCGGCGCGCATCAGCGCCTTCACCGAATCCATCGCCAGTCGCGGTGTGCCGCGGACCCATGCCGGCGCGATGTCGCCCAGGCTGATCACGCCGTCCAGCGTCACACTCGGCGACTGCGCGGACGAGCCATTTACCGGCAGCAGCCACACCAGCGTCGTGCCGTTCGCGCCAGCTGCCGCATTGTGCAGGTGCGCCTGCGTCACGCCGGTCATGTTTGCGATCGATAGCGTGTAACTGAGAATCGAGTCGCCCGGGACGCTCGAGAAACTCACCGATCCGGTGACGGTCGACGCGTTGGCGGGCACCACGCTCGCGCCGTTCAGCACCGCCGTGAATCGCTCCGCCGCTGGCCCAGCGGTCGTTTCAGGGCCATCCGTACCGCTGCAGCCCGCGAGGGTGAGGAGTGCGAGAAACGGCAGTGCGGCGCGTGACTTCAACATGCGTCTCCTCGGAATGAATGGGGCGTGGAATATGTGTTGCGTACGTCGTTCGAAAAGCACGCCCGTGCGTGCCGCTTGCAACGCACTGCGTATCGACACACGACGACCGATCCCGACTGCGGTCACTCCGCGTGTCCGCCAGATCTCAGAGGCACGGGTCATGTCTCGTAACCGTGAGCCCGGACTGATTGCCGTGTGCGGTGCCGTGTGCGGTGCCGTGTGCGGTGCCGTGTGCGGTGCCGTGTGCGGTGCCGTGTGCGGTGCCGTGTGCGGTGCCGTGTGCGGTGCCATGCACGGTGCCGGAGCTGCGGCGTCGTCGTCATCTTTCGCGTCGCTGCGCCTGCCGTGCCTGCGCATGCGCCACTTCCCGCCGCCCGGTGTCGTTGCAATGCCCCTTGAGTCTGATCAGTCGAACCCGATGCATGGCGTCACGCTCGAGCGCATCCTGAACGAACTGGTCGCGTACTATGGCTGGAACGCGATGGGCCAGAAGATCGAGATCCGCTGTTTCACGACCGATCCGAGCGTTGCGTCGAGTCTCAAGTTCCTCCGCCGCACGCCATGGGCCCGGCAGAAGGTCGAGGCAATGTACCGTGACCTGCTCAGGGTTCGGGCGCGGCAGCCGAAGGATTGAGCTGACGACACGAAGCGCGCTCGTGGTACGCCCGCAGCCCCGTTCGCCGCAGTGCGTTCCCCTGACGAATCCGCCCGGACTGCGCCAGAGCACATCGCACGGGCTTGGAGACCCGCTAGATTGCAGATTCGACGCGTACCGGCGGTTCGGTGCGCTCAGCAGCCGAGTGTGTCTCCGGCCGCATCACCGTAGCGGAGGGTACCCGGTTGGCGAAGAAGCCCAATTACGATTTTGAGAAGCGACGCAAGGAACTCGAACGCAAGCAGAAGAAGGACGCCAAGCGCGAGGAGCGCCTGTACCGCAAGAAGAATGGCCTGCCCGAGGAAGGGGAGCCGGGTGAAGGTGACGACGCCGAGACGAGCGGCGACGCTGAAGTGGAAACACCAGCCGCACCGTAGCCTCCGTGCGGCCGTCGTGCCTCCGGCGCCGTGCTGTCTGCCCTCTGCTCCGACCATCCCGACATGAGTCTGCGTCAGTTGCTCCTGTTCACCGGAGGTCGCGCAGCCGTCGCGATTCTCGTGCTCGCCACCTCGGCCATTGCCCAGCGCGCTCCTGCGCGCGCTGCGGCACCATACTTCCCCGAGCCGGGTGCTGCCTGGCAGCACCGCACGCCCCGGCAGGTCGGCATGGACTCGGCGCGAGTTGCCGCCGCCGTCGCGTTCGCCATCGCGCAGGAAGTGAAGAATCCGCGCAGCATGGAGGAGAATCATTACCGCACCTTCGGCCGTGAACCGTATGGCGACGCGGTGGGTCCGTTCAGGGACCGCGGCGAACCGACCGGCGTGATCCTCCGGCACGGGTACATCGTGGCTGAATGGGGCGAACCGGATCGCGTCGACATGACGCACAGCGTGACGAAGAGCTTCC
>JBBSCZ010000243.1:0-4824 GCA_038249795.1 Gemmatimonadales bacterium
ATGAAGGGGCCGCCCTGCCGCGTGGTCATTGCCGATGACAACCCCGACGACCGGCGCGAGCTGCGGCGTCTGCTGCTGACCGGCAGCGAGACGCATTACGAATTCATCGAATGCGAGTCGGCGGCCGAGGTGGTGCGGCTCGTCATGGGTGCGCCCGCGCCCGACTGCCTGCTGCTCGATTTCTACCTGCCCGATATGGATGCGCCGGAGTTGCTGCCGGCGCTGCAGAGCATCGATGGCCTGACCGCCTGCGCCGTGGTGGTGGTGACGGGGAGTGCTGACGCGAGCCACGGGCGCCAGATGTTGCGACTCGGCGCACAGGACTTCATCGGCAAGGCGTGGCTGAGCGCTCCGGGGCTGGCGCGGGCGGTCGACAACGCCATCGAGCGCTGGACGATGCAACGTGAACTCCTCGAGAGCCGGCGCGCGCTCCAGATGCGCGAGCGGCAATTGGATAGTCTGGCGACGAACATACCGGACATCCTGACGCGTTTCGACCGCGCGTATCGACTCCAATTCGTGAACGCCGCAGTGGCGCGGGTCACCGGTCGGCCAGCCGAGGAGATTCTTGGTCGCACCACGCGCGAGTTGGGGCTGCCCGAGGAGCTGTGTAACCGATGGGAAGCAGCGCTGGTACGGGTGTTCGAATTCGGTCGCGCGGAAGATGTCCCCTCGACGCTCGATAGTGTCGAGGGACTGATCTACTTCTCGTCTCGCTTCGTCCCGGAGTACGATGCCGAGGGCCGGATTTACCAGGTCCTTGGTGTCACGCGGGACGTCACGCAGCTGCGCCGGCAGGAGTTGGCGGCACGCGAGAGTGCCCAGCGTCTGCAGCTGGCGCTGACGGCGGCAAAGGCCGGCGCATGGTCGTGGGACATCAGCAGCGGTGCGCTCGAATGGTCAGCGGAGAACTATCTGCTGTACGGCCGTTCGGCGTCGCTCGGTCCACCACGGTACGATGACTGGCTCGCACAGATACATCCCGACGATCGCGCCCACGTCGCGGTCGCCCTGCGTGACACCTTGAGCAGCAAGGTGGCCGAATTCCGAGCCGAGTTCCGCGCGATGCGGCCGGGCGAAGATTCGCGCTGGATCCTGGAAGTCGGCAGGGCAGAGTTCAATGAAGCGGGCATCGCGGTGCGAATGGTCGGCATCAACCTCGACATCCAGGAACGCAAGCAGATCGAAGCCGCGTTGCGGGACGAGGACCGGCGCAAGGATGAATT
The DNA here is from genome assembly GCA_038249795.1 of Gemmatimonadales bacterium. Taxonomy (GTDB): domain Bacteria; phylum Gemmatimonadota; class Gemmatimonadetes; order Gemmatimonadales; family Gemmatimonadaceae; genus JACMLX01. The sequence goes on from JBBSCZ010000243.1 coordinate 1,227, forward strand.
TCTCGCCACGCTCTCGCACGAATTGCGTAACCCGCTCGCACCGCTGACCACCGGGCTGGCCGTGCTGAAGCTGGCACCGCCGGGCGCGGCGGTGGCGGTGACGGCGCTGGGTGTGATGGAGCGCCAGCTCAGTCATCTGGCGCGGCTGGTGGACGACCTGATGGATGTTTCCCGGATCCGCAACGGCAGGATCGAGCTGCAGGTTGCGCCGGTGTCGATCGGTGACGTGGTGCGGCAGTCAGTGGAGGCGTGCCAGCCGCTGATCGAGCGCGCACAGCATCAGGTCACCGTCGTGGTGGAGCCGGCGCAGATCGCGGTCGAGGGCGACGAGGTCCGCCTCACCCAGATGCTGACCAACGTGTTGAACAACGCCGTCAAGTACACCGGCAACGGCGGCAACATCGTCGTGCAGGCGGGCATCGAAGGGGACATGGTGGTGCTGCGCGTCGTCGACGACGGCGTCGGCATTGCGCCGGCGCTTCTCTCTCAAGTCTTCGAGCTCTTCACGCAGGCGGAGAGCGCACGGGGTCGGTCGAGCGGCGGGCTTGGCATCGGCCTGTCACTGGTGCGCACGCTGGTTGAGCTGCACGGCGGGACGGTGCGCTGCGACAGCCGTGGGCTGGGACTCGGCACCACCGTCGAGATTCGTGTACCACGGCTGGTCGCGATCGATACCGACAGAAGCAACGGCAACGGCAGCGACGCCGGCACCAGCGTGCTGACCGACGTCGGCCCGATGGCGACGAACGACGTGAGCGTGCCAACCGATGCCGCGCGGCGAGTGCTGCTGATCGACGATAACGTCGACGGTGCCGAAACGATGGCGATGATGCTGCGGCTGAGCGGGTTTCAGGTCTGGACGGCGTATGACGGCGGCGCCGGGCTGGCGACGGCGCTGCAACTGCGCCCGGCGATCATGCTGGTGGACATCGGCTTGCCGACGATCGACGGCTATGAAGTGGCGCGCCGCGTGCGCGCCGACCCGAGTCTGCGCACCGTGCGGCTGATCGCGCTGACCGGCTGGGGCAGCGAGAACGATCAGCGTCTCGCCATGGAGGCGGGGTTCGACGTCCATTGCACCAAGCCCGTCGACCTCGACGTGCTGGCAGGGTTGCTGGCCGTACCGCAAGCCGCGAGCGGTGAGGATCGCGCGGATCGGGGCTGACTGGGCGCGAGTCACAGCACGGCCAGACTCCTCACCGGCCGCGATCAGAACGCGCGGATGCCACGCTCGTGCCCGTCGCCCGTGTCACGGCCGCGATCACGGCACCCGGTGTGAGGACCGCCGGCAACAGTTCGGCGGGGGCATCACGCTTGGCGGGGTAAAGGACATACAGGGGCACGCCGCTTCGTCCAAAGGTGGCGAGGGTGGCGGTGATGGACGCGTTTCGGGATGTCCAGTCGGCCCGGAGGCGCAGCACATTGCCGGCGGAGAACGCCCGCTCGACGGCATCGGTGTGCAGCGCGACACGTTCGTTCACCTGACAGCTGAGGCACCACGCTGCCGTGAAGTCCACGAATACGGCGCGTCCGGAATCGCGAGCGGCGCCGACACGGGACTCCGACCAGGGCTCCCATCCCGATGGCGCGACGCGGTCGCTCGAAGGGGTGACCGGCTGGGCAGCAGTCACCGCTCCACCGCCGACGATGGTGAGCAGCAAGAGCGCGAGCGCGACGCCACTCCCGCGGCTACGTCCGGCGTTCTGCGCACGCCCGGCGATCCATCCGACCAACGCAAGGATCACTACGAACAACAGCACCAGCGCCACCTGGTCGCTGCCCGCCTGTCGTCCAAGCACCCACAACAGCCATACCACCGTCGCGTACAGCGGGAAGGCCAGTAGCTGTTTCAGTGTCTCGAGCCACGGCCCAGGGCGCGGCAGTCGGCGCAGAAGCGCAGGGCTGCTGGCCAGAACGACGTATGGAGCCGCAAGGCCAAGTCCAAGTGCCGTGAAGACGGCGAGCCCGATCACGGCGTGCTGCGTGAGGGCATACCCGAGGGCCGCGCCCATGAACGGTGCCGTGCATGGCGTGGCGACGATGACGGCCAGCAGGCCGGTGAGAAATGAATCGCTGTAGCGCATGCCGCTGCCGATCCCGCCAAGTCGCGTCAGGCTCATGCCCATGGCGAACACACCGCTCAGGTTGAGCGCGAGTGCGAACACGACGAGCGCGAGCGCCGCCACCACCGCCGGTGACTGGAGCTGGAATCCCCATCCGAGCTGCGCACCGCCGGCCCGCAGCACCAGCAGCGAGCCCGCGAGTACCCAGAAGGTGGTCAGAATCCCGAGCGTGAAGACCAATGCATGCTTCCGGCCGACTGCGCCGCCGTCGTCGCCACCGCGATCGACGAAGGAGAGAATCTTGATCGAGAGTACCGGAAACACGCAGGGCATGAGATTGAGAATCACCCCGCCTGCGAAGGCGAGCAGCAGTGCCAGCACGACACCGATATCTGCCGCTGCCGCATTCGCGCCGGCCACCGACGCCGCCGTCGCAGGCCCTGGCAACGCCGTGCCACTCGACGGTGCGCCGCCGGTGCCAAACGCCTGGGCTCCGTCGAGCCTCTCGACCAGCGCTGCCAAGCGCGGTGGCGCACGAGTCAACGCGACATCGACCTGATAGCTGAGCCGTGGAGCATTGACATCGGCGAGCATCACACCGCGGACGCGTGATGTGGAATCGGCGAGCGCCTTCGCAGGCGTGAGCGCAAGCACGATCGTATCGCCAAGGAGCGCCACTCGCTGCACGGCGGCATGCTCGAGTACACCGCTCGAATCCGCGATCACGTACGGCGTGCGCAGGCTCGCCTGCAGCAGTTTGGGCACCTGCGCCACGAGCACGATACGCGCGCCGTCACGCCACGCGATCACGGTCCAACCGCTCGTTGCCCGCACAAGCTGTGCACGGGTGGCGGAGATCGCCTGAGCCCAGGCCGATGGCGCAACCTGCGATGCCGTGCGTGCCGTCAACGTCGTGTGAGCACTCGCCGGCAGGCACACGTCGGCGCAGACCAGAAATTCTGTATCGACAGCGAGCGTGAGGGTCGTGCCGATCGGCACCGTCGACGCCACCGTCACGTCGGCGAGCACGAGGACTTCGCGTTCGTAGCCGTAACTCATGAGCGGTGGCAGTGGCAGCAGCGATGGTGTCGGGAACCGTAACGCCGACACCGTGACGCCGGTAGGCAGCGTCCAGACGGCGTCAAGCGGCAGTCCCGCATCACCGGGATTCGTCCAGTAGGTATGCCAGCCCGGGTCCATGGTGATGCGCAGTGCAACCGTCGTCGTCGCTCCAGGTCGAAAGACGTTCGACTCCGACACGAGGGCGACCTCGCTGTTCGGCGACAGATCAGTGACCTGCGCGGATGGGCCGGCCTGCGCCACAATCGCGCCCGAGGGTGCCAGCACGAGACCGATGGTTCCGAGCACGCTGGCGAACCGCCACGTTGCTGCTGAAAGACGAAAGCGCATGATTGCCACTTGCGGGAACGTGAGGGTGCAAGGAACGACAGCCGGGTACCGCGGCGAACGTAGCACGAAGCACTGGAATCGGTTCCGGCGCTCCAGATCGCGGCCCCTCTGCTCGCTGCGGCAGC
>JBBSCZ010000244.1:0-4812 GCA_038249795.1 Gemmatimonadales bacterium
AGGAATCCGCGGCAGCGTTTCAACGCGTCATGGCACTCGATCCACGGAACCGTGAAGTGACGGTGTATTTGATGGACCTCGCCGCGAACGCCGATCGCATCGGGCAACTCGATACGCTGTACAGTATGTACTTCAGTCCCAACAGCGCTGGGGAACAGCCAGGAGTGAGGGCGACGTACACCGCGCTGCACCGTCGCCGCATCCCTCTGTCGGGTCCGAGGCGGGCGTCGGCGACGCTGATCGATGAGCCGAGTCTGGCCCGCGTCGCGCTACAGCGCATCAGCACGGACGTCAGAGACCGCGCGGCGGCGCGCGCGTACGCCGGCGTGCTTGCGGCCGGGCCGACCACTCGCGGTGACGGCCTGCTCACACTGGCGACGCTGGACGTGGCAAATGGTCAATGGGATGCTGCGGCGGCGCACTATCGCAACGCGGCGCTGCTCGATCCCGATCAGGCGGCGGAACAGCGCGCGCTCCTGGCGCTGGCGCCCTCTGTCGTCGTCAGTGCGGACACGGTGCGCGCTCTTCGGCGTATGCTGCTCACGCGTCGTGCGGTGCCAGTACCGTCGGGTGGTGACCTGTCACCGGTCGAGCGCGACGATCTGCGGCATTATCTCGCCGGCTTACTCAGCGTGCGGCTCGGCGACGCTGCGGGGGTGACGGCAGCGTTGCAGACACTGACGAAGCGTCCTGCGGCAGATTCCTCGCGACTCGCCGTGGCGCTCTCTCAGGCAGTGACGGGGCACTGGCAGCTCCGAAAGGGCAATCTGGTGGCGGCGATGGCGGCATTCGAAGTCGGTATTCCGGATCTTCCGGCTCGGCTCCGGTTGCAGCACCCCGCACTGGGCCAGCATCTGGACCGGCTGGCGCGCGCCGAGACGCTGCGTCGTCTGGGGCGATTGGACGAGGCGAGGCGATGGTACGCGTCGGTCCGCGAGGGGTTTGGTGTGGTGGGCGCACCGTTCGCGGCATCGGCCGACTCGGGAGTGCGGGCGACATTGATCAGGTAAGGCGCGCTGGCGCGATGATCGCGCCAGCGTTCGCGCCCGTCTCAGACGACGCGATACAGCGTCCGATCGTCCACGAACGGCCGGTCGTCGTACACATGACGGATCACGCCTTCACGCATCAGCTGCAGCGCCCACTGTCGCGCCGTGGGGCGACTCACTCGCTGCGACGACACGATCCACTGAACCAGCTCCGTCCCGGTCAGACAACTGCTGTGGCGCACCAACCCGCGTGTGTGCACGCGAATGCGAACGCCATCCTGTGCCTGCAGTCGGGCACGGAGCACCGGCGGTGCCGGGTTTGTGGCAAGGCTTGCATCGGTGGGCGTCGCCAGGCGATAGAACAGCTCGGCGTCTTCGAAGTCATGCTCATCGAGAACATGTGCCATCAACCCGAGCGCGAGCAGGCGACGCCCTTGCTGCACGGCCTCCGCTCGGCTGATCCGCGCATACTGCACCATCCAATCGACGGCCTGGCGGCCTACGAAGCAGTGCGAGTACGTCTGGAGATGGAACATCCGGTCGCGAATGTCGAGGCCACCCGGCACCCGCATGGCGTTCCACATGCGCTGCGCGACGCGGTCGGGACGCTCATTTGCGGCCGCGGCCGTCGGTGCCTGTGCAGGGAGGGCAGGGGGAGTGCCCGAATTGTGACGCTTGAGCCACTCCTGGAAAGCCACGATGCTCATGGGACGACCAATCAGGTACCCTTGTCCAAACTGGACGCCTCGAGTCGCGAGATAGTCCAGCTGCGCCTGCGTTTCTATGCCTTCGGCAATCATCGGCAGCGTCAACCGATCGGCGAGCTGAATGATGGCATCGAGCACCGGTCGGTTGATCGTTTCGTCGCTGATGGTGCTCACGAATGCCCGGTCGATCTTGAGGCGGTCGATCGCCAGCTGCTCGAGCGCGGCAAGGCTGCTGTGGCCGGTGCCGAAGTCGTCGACCGCGACACGCCAGCCGGCTGCGTGCAGCGCCTGCAGGCTGTCTGCAGCGACGGGATCCACGAACTCGCGCTCCGTGATTTCGAGGAGCACTCGATCATACGGGATCGTGTCGGCGCGAAAAATCGAGGCGAGCCGCGTCAGCAACCGGGGTTGGGTGAGCTCCTGCGGCGTCAGGTTGAATGAGAAGTAGATGTCCGGATTCGAGTGTGCGAGAGGTGCCAGGCGATGGGCGGCACGCGTCATGACCAATTCCGACATGCCGGCGATCAGGCCCGTTCGCTCTGCCTCCTCGATGAACTCCGACGGAGGCAGCGTCCCGCGGTGCGGGTGCTGCCAGCGCATCAGAATTTCGACGCCGGCACAGCGTCCCGACCGCAGATCGAGGATCGGCTGAACGAACGGCTCGAACTCCCGCTTCCGCAGTCCCTGCTGAATTCTGTGGAAGAGTCGCGCGCGGTGCACGACGCGGCGCCAGAACACGGCGATCAGCGCCAGCGTGAGCGTGAGCGTCACACCCATTGCGAGAACGCCCGAGCGCACCATCCGGTGCAGCAGTTCGCTGCGATCGACCTCCGCCCTGACCATCACGGCGCGGAGACTCGAAGTCGCCTCGGCGCCCAGTGCGTCGATGTTCGAGCGGCCGGCTCGGGAATCGCCGAGCGGCACGAGACGGCGCCCGTCGGCGGAGTGCACCGACAGGCCGATCTGCGCATCATCGCGAAACGGGGTGTGCTGCGCGCCGTCCATCACGAACACGCGAGGGTCCAGGACCGCAGAGACGACCCGACCCGAGGTATCGCGCCGCAGGGTGGCCGTTAGCTGCGTCTGGATTTCACCGGTCGACGTGATGGCGATCCGCGTCGTGGCCTCGTACGGAAATAAGGGTGAGCCGCCCCGTCCCTCGGGCCGGCACGACCCATCCATGCCATCGGCACTGAGAACGAATCGGCGCACATGCAGCGACGCAATGCTGGCCCGGGTCAACACGGTCGTCAGTGCCGGACGACAGGCGACCCAATCCATGTCGTCGTACGCGGCGTCGGCAACGCGCTGCATTTCGTGCTCGATCTCGAATAGTCGCGACTCCACCACTCCCAACGCGTGCTCGGCGGCGTCAGTCGCACCGTGTGATGTTGCCGACCAGATGCGTGCGCTCGTCGCCGAGACGGCCAGCAGCGCGGTGCCCCCAACCAGCGCGGTCAGTCGCCCGCGGTGCAGACTCAGCGGCCGCGAGCCGATTGGTCCGGGCGCAGCACGCCAGCGTCGTCGCAGGTGCAACAATGCCACGGCCCACGGGGCAGCCAACGAATCCGTGGAGCCGACGAGGGGCCGATCCGTCTCGGCGCTTCCACCGGGAATGTCACGCTCCGCGCTCTTCGGAGCGAGCTGTAATGCGGAATCTGGCACGGCTGGCAGGAACGAGTAGGGAACAGCCTCGGTGGCAGCGAATACACGACCCGCGCCGCATCGGGTCACACTTCGTGACCGTGTCACGCGCTGGTGCTGGCTCGCGCGCAGTCGCCGTGTCCGAACCGCTGAGCCGGTTGCAGTGCGTTCCGGGTGCTACCAGGTGAACGGTGCGGAATGCTCCGCTGCCACCATCTCCCAGTGCCTGCATGAAACGCCACTCGCCGATTTCATCGGTTGCCGCCGTATTCGTGAGTGCGGCCTGCCTGCCTGTCGGTGCGGCGTCTGCACAACTGCCGCTCGACACTACATTCGTCGAGCAACGCCCCAGTATCGCGCGCATGGGGGCGGGTGTCGTGTTCGGGGCTACGGTGCTGCAGGTCACCCAATCGCCCGACGAGTGGCCACGCACGGCGGGAGGTGCTGCCCGGCGGCTCGGCGACCAGGTGGGCTTCGTGGCAATACGATCCATTAGCCACGATCAGCTCCGCCGCGCGATCCCGTGGACCGCCAGCGTATCACGCTGTCCACACAAGATCGCAACACGCCTCTGGTGTGCAGTCACGAAAACGTTCGTGGCGTACAATCGTGATGGTGCACCACGGCCCGATATCGCACGTGTGGGCAGTATTGCCATGGCGTCGGTCGGCTCGTTGCTCTGGCGTCCTGAGCGCGCTTCGCCTGGAACCGCCAGCGTGTTCGTGGCCTCCAGAGTCGGCAGCGGGCTGCTGGTGGCCGTGCTACGCCGCGGCCTCGCGGCGCGCCGCGACGCCGTGCCCGACTGAGCTGGCGTCACGATTCCCTTGCGGAGACTGCTGTCCGCGTGCGTGCGACTGACGGCGGGCGTGACCGACGTCGGCGATAGCCGACGTCGGCGCGCAGCTCAGCGCGAGGGGAGTGCCTGCACCGCCGTGAGCACGGCGCCATTCGTCGGTCGGATTTTGTAGTCCGTCTGAATATCGCGCCACCGGACGATTCCCTTCTTGTCGATGACGTAGGTCGCAGGATGCGGAATGCCACGTCGGTTACCGGCAGGATTCATGACGCCATAGCGCGCGATGACCGCGTGATCCGGGTCGGACAGGAACGAGAAGTCGGGCTGCATTCCGTCGGCAGAAATTCTCGTCACGGCAGTCTGCGTTCCCTTCTCGTCATCGATGGACACCACCAGCATCTCCGTACCCTGCTTCAGTTCCTGCGTGAGCAGCGTGCGCATTTCCTTGAGCTGCGCGATGCAGTACGGGCACCAGTACCCGCGATAGAAGACCAGAACGACGTTCTTCTTTCCACGCAGCGTGGACAGTGTGGTCGTGCCGCCACCAGACTTCGCGAGCGTGAAGTCCGGCGCCATCGCGCCGACGGCGACACGATCGATATCCGTGGCGGCCAGCTCCTTCCCGTCGACGGGACCGAGCATGGCGGATGCCTGTGCCTCGGCAGACACGGTGGGA
>JBBSCZ010000245.1:0-4795 GCA_038249795.1 Gemmatimonadales bacterium
CGTGTACTCGCTGGCCCGGAGTACGTCCACCAGACGGCCGGTGTAGTCGTCGGCGAGAGTGTCCTGCACGTCGGCTTTCAGGCCGAATCCCTTCCGATAGTACGTCTCTTGGTCTGCGGTTGACATGCAGGGAATCTAGTCTGGTGTCCCACAAGTTCGGTGCGAAAGAAGGGCCGAGTGATTTCGGTTGCTGGCGAGGCGAAAACCGGAGCGATACCCGCAGGTATCGCGAGGATTTTCAACATGGCCAACGGCCAGAAGACCCGGGTTTTCTGCGGCGAATTCGCGGGACACCACGCGAGTCCCCAATGGAGGTTCCGGCCGCCACGCTGCAAGTGCCACGACTCGGCAGCTGAGCAGTGCAGCGTCAGGTATCCGCTGATCCTGGCTCCCAGAGCGCCGCCGCGATCCAGCGCGCCAGCGCATACGTGACCAGTGGCTCGTACGCCTGCTGCCGCGTGATCAGGTTGCCGGTGAGAACACCCACGGCACCGCGGCCGAGCTTGATGTTGGTGGTCCGGGCAATCTCATCCATTGCATGCCCCAGTTCCACACCTCGCTTCAGCAACCTGACCACCGCGGGTGGCAGCGGCATGGCCAGTGAGCCGCCGGTGCTGATGATGCCGTGCCGGTCCACGATCGCCGCCCAGGCGCAGGTCCTGACGCCACCGTCTGGCTCGGTTACAACGCCACCCTCCAGCCCGACGCCGAGCTCGGCAGACGGATCGAGCGCCAGCGCGCCTCGCGCTCTGGTCAGCGCACCGGCACGCGTCTCATCATCGCCCCACGGCTGATCCGGCACCCCTGACGGCACTGCAACTCCCTGTACCACAACAGTTTCAGTGCATCGCGCCATTACCGCGCGAACCGCTTCGATCTTCACCGGATTCTCTGAACCGACCACCACGCGGTGGACGCCGGGCAGGAGTGACGCTCGTGTCATGCAAGCAAATCTACCGTACGCCAGTCTGGGTTTGCTTGCGACAATCCATTCTGCGGGTAACGTCGGTCGAACCCCCCATCAGTGAAGGCCCCCGTGTCCGCTCTTGTCGTTACCCCGCCCGACCGCCGCACCTTCGTTTTCGTCGGCGACCGTCTCTGGCTCGATTTCGTCAACACCGACGACATCGAGCTCGGTGTGCGCCGCGACGCCCTTCGCGACTTCGGCACCATGCTGGAATGGCTGGCCGCAGTCGGCGTGATCGACCATGACCGACGCGTTGCGATCATGCGACGCGCCGAGCAGCAGCCGGCCGGCGCGACGGCGGCATTGCTAGACGCACGGCGGGTGCGCAGCGCCCTGCGAGCGCTCGCCGAGCACGGCGCGATGGCCAGTGATGCCCGCACCGAAGCCGTTGCGGAGATCAATCGTGTGCTTGGACGCAGCGCCGGCACCCGGCGTCTCGAGCTGGCATCGGATGGCGTCTACACGCGCAACTTCGTCGCCGGCGGCGATGCCTTCGCCGCGCTGATGATGCCGATCGTCGATGACGGCGCCGACTCGCTGATCGCCGGCGAACTTGGCCGCGTACGATGCTGCAGCGATCCGCGCTGCCGGCGCGTCTTCCTCGACAGCACCAAGAACGGCCGTCGTCGCTGGTGTGACATGGCCACCTGCGGCAACCGCGCCAAGGCCGCCCGCCATCGTGCCCGCGAGCCGATGCGAAGCATTGCGCCCGTGCAGTCTTTCCGCCCACTCACTGCGTCATAGCGTCGCGTACACCGACACCATGCGCGCGGATATCGCGAGAATGGTTCTCTTCAGATTCAAATAGCGGTCAGAAACTCGTACGCGGTGCGATTACGAGATGACAAAACTGCTGTCGGAACAGGCTCTCATGAGCGCCGTCCCGACAGCAGTTGTTTTTTCACCATGCGGATCCACCTCCACTCGCATTCGCCACGCGAGTGGGCTTGTCGAATCGAATGTCAGGCGGCTTCGGGGACGTTCTTGATGTACCCCATATCCGTCGCGTAACCGACCAGCTTCTTCTGAAGAATCCGACGACCGCGGAACAGGCGACTCTTCACCGTCCCCTCCGGCACCCCGAGAATGTGCGCGATCTCGGCGTAGCGCAGCTCGTGGATGTCGCTCAATACGACGGCGGCACGATACTCATCCGGCAGGTTGTCGATCGCCGACGTGATCTCGGCGTCCAGGAACGTCTCGTAGAAACGCGCCTCGGGGTTCGCCTCGCCCACCGGCTCGAACGCGCCCCACCCATCCGTCTCGTCGGTCGCCTGTACTTCGCGTGCATCGATGCGACGCTTCCGGCTGACGAATACGTGGTAGAGAATCGTGAACAGCCACGCACGAATGTTGGTGCCGAGTCGGTACTGCTCCCAGCGCTCGAATGCGCGCAGGATCGTGTCTGACACCAGATCTTCGGCATCATCACGCGACCGCGACAGCTTCAGCGCGAAGCTGTACATCGCATCCAGGTGCACCAGTGCTTCGGCTTCGAAGCGTGCCCGACCCTCGAGCGGCGCATCGATGCGCGACGACGTGCTCACCACCGTTCCCGGTCGTTCCTGACGCTGCGTGGCAGCCATGGTATGCTCCGAAGTGGATCCAGTCGTGATGCCTGCATCGACGCGCCCTGCGCGGCGGTGCCTGCCATTGGTGTCATGCATTCGCCAGCGCTCCGGATTTGGATGCACTCGGTACTGGCGCCGGCGCACGAACCGGCTCGCGCACGTGCGAACCGATGAAGCGCTTGAGGTCGTACGCGATCCCTTCCATGACAACGATGTCGCGCTTCACCCGCGACATCATCAGTCCGCCCTCGAGTGCCGCGATGATGAATCGCGACAGCCGTACCGCATCCACATCGTCCTGCAACTGCGGACGCGCCTCCCACAACAGCGACTGGATCTGACTGGCCCAGCGCACGAAGACCTGCGCAATCCGCAGCCGGAACCCCTCGTGCGCATCCGCCATCTCCGCAGCGAGCGTGCCAAACGGCGATCCGCCATGACAGCCGCGCTCGGCATGTGCCGCCACCAGCGAGTCGATGAACAGAGACAACCGTTCCAGCGGGTCGATCATCGGCTCCCGCAGGATCGCCAGACCACGTTCCGCGAACCGTTCGAACTGCCGGTCGAGCACCTCGAATCCCAACTCTTCCTTGCTCCGGAAGTAGTGGTAGAAGTGGCTCTTCCCACTCAGCCGCGACTCGCGGATGACATCGTCGATCGATGTGGCGGAGTAACCCTGCCGTCCGATGAGGACGGCCGCAGCATCGAGGATCTGGGCGCGGCGTGTATTCACGAAGGGGAAACTAGGACCATGCAGTCCTAATCGCAACCCCAACCGACAATCCAGCCTAAAGCGTTGCAAATCAAACGCTTACAAACTCGCGCTCGCTATCGGACGCTTCTCCAATCGCCAGAAACCAAAAAACTCTAGAACCGAACGGTCCTAGCTTTACGGGACCTGCCGTGCGCAGTTTCTGCACAAGCGCCGGATCAGCGCCCCTTTCGGCCGCGCTTCTTGGGAGGAATGACCGAGCGGCGTTCCTTGCCGCGCTGGTAATCGTCGCGCGATCGCTCACGCCCGCTCTTCCGCTGGCCGTAGGTGTCGCCGACCGTCGCCAGCTCATCGGGCATCCACGGCGCGTCCAGCGCGTCCTGCAGCTCATCGAGCGTGCGACCACGTGCCGAGCCGCGCTGCCCGCGCACCACCACGAAGCGATACGGCCGGTCGAACGGCGGCAGCTCCTCGACCACCAGCGTGCGCGCGATCTTTTCCGGGAGACGGAGCCGAGCCACACCGAGATAGCTCCCGTCATCGCGCTCCTCCACATCGTACTCGATCGGCACCTGACGGTCGCGCACTTCCACCATGTGCGGCAGGTCGTCGTACCGCGCTCGTTCCTCGGGCGTGATCCAGTCGTCCCACGACATCCGCAGCGGCAGATGACGCAGGTCCATCACCGACTCCACGCTCTCGATCCGCTCGCGGTACCACGCCGTCACGTCGGCCTGCGACACGCGCGGCGTCGTGCCACCGCTCCGCCGCCAGACCTCGCGCGCCTCGGCGATCATCGGACGATTGCGATCCACCGCCGGATGTCGCATCCGCTCCGTCGCGAACGCCTCCGCCAGCACTTCACGCGCAAGGCTCGCGTTCTCCGGCGTGAAGTCGCTGACGATCTCCGTCTCGCGCTCCAACTCGAACCCACCGTACGTCACCTTCCGGGTTCGAACCAGCGCGCCCTGCTTCTTGTGCGGGTCGTACGCGATCGTGCTCTCGCCATACGTCGCATACTTCCGGATCAGCGCTGGTGCGAGCTGCGTCCCCTCGATCGACGCGCGCGGAATCCCCATGCGATCGGCGAAGAAGCGCAGCGTTCCCGCCACTGCACCCCAACTCCCGCACACACTCGTCTTCCCCACGCGCGCCGATTCGCCCCACGCGGTCTGCTCATCGATCACCAGACCGAACGGCATCACCTGCGCCAGCAGATCACTGAACCGCGCGCGCGTCGCATCGCTGGCCTTCGGCAGCGTCGTGGGCAGCGGGGCGTTCAGCGCGCGATACACACTCGCCATTGCCAGCGCCGCATCCTCGAGCGACTTCACCAGTACGCCCTTCACTTCCGCCCACTCCGCGATCTCATCGTGGAAGAGCTGCCGCGGCAGGCCGAACACGTTGCCCACGTACCCGTACTTCGTGAACGCCTCGGCATACACGTTATACGCGGTCAGGTGATCGCTGCCCGGGATCAGCATGCTGTCCAGGTTGCGATCTTCGCGCGTCATGCGATGCAGGCTTTCCACGCCGCTCATCACC
>JBBSCZ010000246.1:0-4793 GCA_038249795.1 Gemmatimonadales bacterium
GACGACGGCACGTTGCCGGCGATCACGTGGTAGGTCAGGACCTTGGTCAGCGCAGCCTTGTCAGCCAGCAGCGCCTCGAGATCCTTGGCCGGGAGCTTCGCGAAGGCTTCGTCAGTCGGAGCCAGCACCGTGTACGGGCCTGCACCCTTCAGCGTCTCGACGAGACCAGCCTCCGTGAGAGCCTTGGCGAGCGTGTTGAACGTGCCGGCGGCGACGGCCGTCTCGACGATGTCCTTCGGGCCGGCGGCCGCTGCGGCGACAGCCGCCGTATCGGTCATGGCTGCCGCGGGAGCGGCCGAATCCATCGCAGCGGCGTCGTCCTTCTTTTCTGACGAACAAGCGGCGAAAGCGGCGAGCGCGAGCGCGCCAATGGTGCGATGCATCATGTTGTGTCCTGGTATGGTGTGTGACTACGCGCAGACTCGTGCCATGTCGGAACCAAAAAGGCGACACTGCCATTCCGAGACCGACCGCACCAGCGTGCCTTCGCCGGAAAGCCAGCGTTGGATGCACCTGTATCGTATACGAGTGCATCAATGCGCGGAATGGGCGCCCGGTTCCATGCACGCCGTCCCACGGGTCTTCATCGGCCTTCGTTGCAAGGCCCGGGCCGCGCTGGCGATCTGAAATGAGGCCCTACTGACGCAGTGACGATACACACCGGACACGGTAAGCCACGACGCACCGCTTCCTCAGCCACGCACGACCTCATTGCTTGCGGCACATGCCTGACTCATCAACCGTTGACACCACCGAGCACCGTCGCCACGACGCCCCGACGCGCATCGTGATCGTCGGTGCCGGACTGCTCGGCGGATCGCTCCTTGCCGCGCTGCAACCGTATCGCACCGATCCATCGCGACCGGTGCACCTTTCAGCCGTGACCACGTCACGGACGCTCGCGGCACTGCGCGGGCGGCATTGGTGCGATGCGGTCCACTTGAACGAGGAGATCACCGAGGCGTGCGCACGCGCCGATTTGGTGATTCTCTGCACGCCACTGCTCACAATCCGCGCGCAGGTCGAGACGCTCGCGGCATGTCGTCACCGGCTTGCACCACACGCCATCGTGACCGACGTGGGCTCGACCAAGCTCGGCATCTGCGCTCACGCATTCGCCGCGTTTCCGAACGATACGCCAGATGCGCCGCGATTCGTCGGCGGACACCCGATGGCCGGCTCCGAACGCTCCGGACTCGACGCCTCCGACCCACTGCTTTACCAATCGGCGCTCTGGGTACTCTGCCCGCCGGATGACCTGGATCCGGCGCGCCTTGCACCGCTGCGGACTGTGATCCATGCCGTCGGCGCGCGGATCGCGAGCATCGCCCCCGACACGCACGACGCAGCCGTGGCGAGGATCAGTCACGTGCCGCAGCTGGTGTCGTCGGCATTGGCTGGATGGGCTGGCGAGGATGAGCACCTCGCGGCCACGGCACTGACGCTCGCGGCTGGTGGTTTCCGGGATATGACGCGCCTCGCCCTCTCGCCGGTCGACGTCTGGCAGGACATCATCGCGACGAACCGCACGCCAATCGCAGCCGGGCTCCACGAACTCTCCGACCGCCTGCGCACGCTCGCCGATGGACTCGCATCCACCGACGCATTGCAACAGACATTCACCGACGGTCGCGCATTCCGGCAGCGCTTTCACATGCCACGAAAGGGGATCCTGCACGACCTGACGGAGTTCATCGTCCGGCTCGATGACCGGCCGGGGCAGCTGCTGGCGCTCTTTGCACCACTCGCCGAGGCGGGGATCAACGTGCAGGACCTCGAAATCCTCAAGGTCCGGGAGGGCGAAAGCGGAACGGTGCTGATGGGGTTCGGCACGCCTGAGGTGGCAGCGGCGGCGCGTGACGTGCTGTCAGCGGCGGGGTTTGCGATCTTCGAACGCTGACGCTTCTGACGAGTGAGCGCAGCAGCGTGACGAAGGCGGGGGGAACAGCGAACGACTCAACGCAAAGGGGCAAAGGCGCCAAGTCGCAAGGAAAAAGCCTTTGAGAAATGCGTGTTACGGATTGCGGTGTCGTCGTCGCAGTTGACGTGGGCTACTTCCTGCGGGCTCGTCGACTCGGCTTGCCGGCGACGCTGGTGAGGGTGCGGTAGATCATCTCGGTGCCCTGTTGCAGGCCCTCGACACTGACGCGTTCATCGTTGCCGTGCATGCGTCGCAATTCATCGTTGGTGATGGGGTACGGGTAGATGCCGTACACGGGGATGCCGCGGGAGCGCCAGGCGTAGGCGTCGGTGCCAGCCTGAAAGAGGTACGGGGTCACCTCAGCGGTGGGCCACTGCGCCTTCGACTCGCGCGCGAGCGCCTGATACAGCTCCGTGGCAACCGATGAGGGCGCACCGGCCGGTCCTGAACTGCCAACCGATTTCACCGTGATGCGCGGATCGTTCACGAGGCCCGTGATCAGCACCACCATCGACTCAGACGTCGTGCCCGGGATCACACGCAGGTTCAGCGTGGCCTCGGCCGAACCGGGAATCACGTTGGAACGGAAGCCTCCGCTGATCAGCACCGGCGCGATCGTGTTGCGCATGATCGCGTGCAATAACGGGTCGCGCGAGATCACCGTGTCGGCTGCCATGACCTCAGCCGGTGTGCCGTCGACGAGCTGGCGAAACAGACGACTCTCCTCACCGGTGCTGGTCGCGCCGAGCGTGCGAAAGAACTGCCTGGACTCGGCGGTGAGCTGCACGGGTGATTCGTAGGCGGCAATGCGGCCGATCGCGGCACCCAGCGATGCGATCGCGTTATCCGGCAACGGCATCGACGAGTGCGTCGACGTGCCCTTGGCTGTGAGCGTGATGCCGATTACGGACTTGTCGGCGGTGGAGATACTGACATAACGCACCCTGCCGTCATCGTTCTTGATCACCCAGCCGCCTTCGTTCAGCGCGAACTCGGCATCCATCGAGGCCCAGTGGTCCTTCGCGAGCCACGAGGTATTCATCGGTGCCCCTTCCTCATCCGCCTCGGCGAGGAAGATCACGTCACGCGAGAGCGGTACCTTGCGTTCGCCGAGCCGCAGCGCGGCCATTGCGAAAACGGCAAGGCCACCCTTGAAGTCGATCGCGCCGCGCCCATACACATGGCCGTCGCGGATGATGCCGGCAAACGGGTCCATCGACCACTTCTCGCGCTCCACACCCACCACATCACTGTGTGCGGCCAGCAGAATCGGCTTGCGGCTGCCGTCGCCCTTGAGGCGGGCAATGAAGTGCACCTTGGCTGAGTCGGGGGTCGGGATGATTTCGACCGTGAAGCCCGCAGCGCGAAAGCGTGGTGCGAGCAGCTCGGCGAGTTCCTGCGTACGCCCCGGCGGGTTGCTGGTGTTGATGCGAATGAGCTCCGAGAGCAGCTGGGCCGTCGGATCCACCGCCTGCGCGTGCAGCGGTGCCGTGAGGATCGGTGCCGTGAGGCCTGGAGCCGCGAGGAGCACTGCCAGCGACACTGCACCGCGCATCACGCGCACACACCAGGACGACTGCCGCATCCGCATCTCTCCAGCCAACCGTGATCCTGCGCCTCTTCCGGCCAGCGGCGTCGCTGTGTTCCAGACTTCCTGACAATCATCCGCCTGCACCAGCCGCGCGCAAGGGCAGCGCCACGCGCTCACGTCGGCACCTTCAACCAACGGCAACTGCAACTCTTTTCACGCAGAGGGAACGAAACAACGGAGGTGAGGAGAACAACGCAGCAACTGAATCGCAGCGCGGCCGAAATGTATCGGGAGGATTGGTGCGCCGGGCGAGCGTCCGTGGGCACAGCGTCTTCAGCTTTGATGGGAACTGCGGCGCTGCAGTGCAGTTCCCATCAACAATCGAGGCGTGTCGCCATGCGGAGCGCTGCCGAGCGAACGAGGCATCCGTGTTCTCCGGCCCGACTGTGCGACTCAGCTATTCCGCTGTGCTCCCCACCTCTGCTGCTTCGTTGCCTCTGCGTGAAAAGAGTTGCAGTTGCAGTGCTCCGCCATTTCACGGACGCAGAGGCTCGCGAGGAGAACGGGCTACTCGGCCACGACCCGCTTGACGAGCGTGCCCGACGGGATCGTCGCGGTCTGTGCGACGCCGTTGATCAGTGCGAGCTGCGCGATCGGGATCACCGACGGAAACTGTTGATTGAATTGCGTCAGCGTCATTCCGCTGCGGAGCTGGACCAGTCGCACGCGTTGGGGCTTGACGTTCAGCAGGCGCGCATCGGTCACGCGCTGGAACGAATTGATCGTACCGCGAAAGGCTGCGTCGTACCTGTTGAACTGCTGGCGCGGCGTGATGGCCACCAGCTGATACGTGACGTTGTCCTGCTGAATGTAGGCCACGTAGCCGGCGATCTGCGACCCGTCCTGATTCTGTGCGACGAACTGCGCCACCGCGGCCGCGCTGCCGTTGATTGCGTTGTTGCTCGCCTGCCCTGCCTGTACACCCTGCTGCTGGAAGAATTTCTGCAGCGCTGCCGACGGTGCCACGTTGCCCGCCAGCGTCAGCGCGATCTGCGCATCGCCCTGCGGGCTGCCACCAATCACCTGCTGCGCGCCGTTCTGCGTGCGCCAGCCCGCCGGAAAGTCGAAGCGGAACTTGAGCGTCGGGTGAATGAATGCCGTCTGCTGGAAATAGCCGTTCTGCGGATCCTCGCCGAAGATCATGCCGTCGAGCCGGCGCAGAAATCCATCGCGCTCGACCTTCGCGCCGGTGAACGAGGTGGCCGACGCGGCGATCCGCTCCTGAGTCTTCTCCACGCGATTGCCGGGATCGGGATGTGTCGACATCCATTCGGGCGTACC
>JBBSCZ010000247.1:0-4790 GCA_038249795.1 Gemmatimonadales bacterium
GAATGAAGAACGGCAACGCCAGCATCGGCAGCAGCAGCTCGGCAAACCGGGTCTGCACGGTCATCGAGCTGAACAGCGTGCCGACCGTCACCAGCCCGATCGCCGCCAGCACCCCGATGCCGCCCAGGATCAGCAGCCCGCTCCCGAACTCGAGGTTGTAGAAGATCACCACCGCTGGAATCGTGATCGCCAGTACCGCCGACACGTAGACGAGGTTCGAGAGCGCCTTGCCGAGGAAGATCGCTTCGCGGGGAACCGGGGCGAGCAGCAGCCCATCCATCGCGCGCGTCTGCAGCTCCAGTCCGAAGGCGCGGTGCAGCCCCAGCATCCCGGCGAAAGCAAAAATCGTCCAGAGCACACCCGGCGCGATGTCGATCGGCCGTACGGCACTCGGGTCCCAGACCATGTAGAAGATGCTGACACCCAGCAGCGAAAAGACCACTGACGAAAAGAACGCGCTCCGGGTGCGGTACTCGATCGCGAGGTCCTTGCGGGCGATCAGCAGCGCCACTTCCAGCATACCGGGCGGCTTCAGGCCGCTCACGCCGCCGTCTCCATCGCCATCCGCCGATACTCCTCGGCGTATATCGCCGGATCCAACCCCGCCGTGCTTTCGTGGCGGCGGATCTGCCCGTCGAGCATGATCGCCGCGTGCGTCGCCAGGGCCAGCCCCTCGTCCACTGCGTGCGTCACCAGCGCCAGCGCGGCGCCGTCGTTGCGCAGCGAGAGCAGCAGCTCGGTGAGCGCGCGGGCACCGGCCACATCCAGCCCCGTGTACGGCTCGTCCAGCAGCACCAGCGCCGGCCCATGCACGATGGCGCGGGCGATCGAGACCCGCTGCTGCCAACCACGACTCAAGGCCCGCACGGGAGTCAGCTCGCGGCCCTGCAGCCCCAGCCTGACGATGGCCGCACGAGTCGCGCCGTCCACATCGATGACGCCGTGCAGCTTCGCGGCGAACGCCACGTTCTCGGACACCGTGAGCACGTCGTACAGCATGCTCTGGTGACTGATCAGCCCCACCCGCCCCCGCTCGGCGGCCGCATCGCTCCTCAATGACTTGCCGAGTAGGCGAACCTCGCCGCTGGTGGGGCGCAGCAGGCCGGCCAGCAGGCGCAGCAACGTCGTCTTGCCGGCGCCGTTCGGCCCGAAGAGCGCCAGGCACTCCCCCGCCCCGATCGACAGATCGACCCCCGCCACCGCACGCCGGCGCCCGAAGCGCCGGATCAGCGCCACGGTCTGGCAGACCGGGGACGCTGGGTGTGATTGAACCGGGTTCGGCGAAGTCATCGAGCAAAGTTAACGGGCGATGACGGCGATCCGGTTGCATCCCGTTGCCCCTCACCGCGCGGGGCACCAAACTGACCGCTCGCATTGCGACCCGCCTTCACCCCCGACTGCCTCATGTCCGAGATCGACGCGCTGCTGACCGAGAATCGCCGCTTCCCGTCCCCGGCGGCCTTCCGTGACGCCGCTCACGTGAGCGATGCCACCCTCGCGACCAACGTTGCCGCTGATCCCGATGCCTACTGGATCGAGCAGGCGCGGCAGCTCGAGTGGATCCGCCCCTTCACCAAGGGGCTCGAGTGGAATGCGCCGTTCGCCACCTGGTTTGCCGACGGCCAGCTGAACGTCGCCGTCAATTGCCTCGACCGGCATGTCCGCACCGCCACGCGCAACAAGGCCGCCATCATCTTCGAGGGCGAACCCGGCGACCAGCGCACGCTCACCTATTGGCAGCTCTACACCGAGGTGAACAAGTTCGCGAACGTGCTGCGAAGCCTCGGGGTGCAGAAGGGCGATCGCGTGGCGATCTATCTGCCGATGATTCCCGAAGCCGCCATCGCGATGCTCGCCTGCGCCCGCATCGGTGCCATTCACAGCGTGGTGTTCGGCGGCTTCAGCCCCGAATCACTGCGCGACCGCATCAACGACTCGCAGTGCCGAGTGCTCGTCACCGCCGACGGTGGGTTCCGCCGTGGCCAGATCATTCCGCTCAAGCGGAACGCCGACGTCGCGATGCAGGACACGCCGAGCATCGAGCATTGCGTGGTGGTGCAGCGACGCGCCGGTGCGATGAGTGAGGAGACGTTCGCACAGATGCAGGATGGGCGTGACTCGTGGTGGCATCGCCTGATGCACAAGGCGTCACAGACGTGCGAGCCCGCCGTGATGGATGCCGAAGATCCCCTCTTCATCCTGTACACCTCCGGCACCACCGGCAAGCCGAAGGGCATCGTGCACTGCACTGGCGGCTATCTCACCGGCGTGACCGCCACGTCGAAGCACGTATTCGACCTGAAAGATGACGATGTGTTCTGGTGCACCGCCGATGTGGGCTGGGTCACGGGGCATTCGTACGTCGTGTACGGCCCACTCGCCAACGGTGCCACCTGTCTGTTGTATGAAGGTGCGCCCGACTGGCCCGACAAAGGTCGCATGTGGGACATGTGCGAACGCCATGGCGTGACCGTGTTCTACACGGCACCGACGGCGATCCGCGCCTTCATGAAGTGGGGGGAGCAGTATCCGGATCGGTATGACCTGTCGCGCCTTCGCCTGCTTGGCTCGGTGGGTGAACCGATCAATCCCGAAGCGTGGATGTGGTATCACCGCGTGATCGGCAAGGAACGTTGTCCCATCGTCGATACCTGGTGGCAGACGGAGACCGGCGCGATCGTGATTTCACCACTGCCTGGTGTGACCGAGACGAAGCCCGGCAGCGCCACGCATCCATTGCCCGGCTACAGTGTGGCGCTCGTCGGCACGGATGCCCAACCGATTCCGCTGGGGGGCGGCCTGCTCACCATCACGCGGCCCTTTCCCAGCATGCTGCGCACGATCTGGGGCGATCCGCAGCGCTACGTGGAGACCTACTTCAGCAAGTGGCCCGGCCGGCCCGACCTGTATTTCGCCGGCGATGGCGCAAAGCTCGACGAGGATGGGTACTGGTGGATTCTTGGTCGCGTGGACGACGTGCTCAACGTCGCCGGCCATCGCATCGGCACGATGGAGGTCGAGAGCGCACTGGTCGGCCATCCATCGGTGGCCGAGGCAGCCGTGGTGGGCAAGGAGCATGAGCTGAAAGGGCAGGCGATCGCGGCCTTCGTCACGCTGCGTGAGGGCTTCAGCGCATCGTCATCGCTCCGCGATGAACTGCGCGACTTCGTCGGCGAGAAGATCGGCGCCATTGCGAAGCCCGATGACATTCTCTTCAGTGCCGACCTGCCCAAAACCCGTTCGGGCAAGATCATGCGTCGACTGCTGCGTGACATCGCCGAGGGTCGCGCGCTCGGCGATACCACCACACTTGCGGACCCGACGGTGGTGGCGGGGCTCAAGGAGCAGTACGAGGCGCAGGAGTCGTGACGGCGCCGTCGCTGACGCGGGCAACCGCAACGGCAGCGTACGTCAGCAGCTCTGTCGGCGATCCGCTGGCCGGGACTTCGTGTTCCGCTTAGTCTTCGGGGCATGAGCCTCCTTGGTCGTCTCTTCCCGGACACGCTGTTCCCCAGAAAGCTCAGCGATACCGCCGAGCGTCGTCTGCGCCTGGCGCAGGCCCGTGCCGAGGAAGCGGTGCTCGAGACCCACGTGCGCAATGCCCTGCTGTACGTGGACACACTCGCCGGCGAGCTCCCCTTCGATCGCGCCATCGAAACGTACATCCGGATGCTCGGCGTGCCGGAGCCGCTGGCGAGCACCGTCGCGACACGTACGCTGGTGGTGCTCGGTGATGATGTGGTGCCGGAGCGCAACACGCCGCTCGGCACGCAGATGGTGGGAGACGATGTGCTGCCGATCGTGCGCATCGCTGCCGCCAACGACGGCGGATCGCGACGCCGGTGATCGACGTGCACGGACTCGAACCCCGCAGCGATGGGGTTCGAGTCCGTGTACTCCAGTCACACCGGTCTGTCAGTTCGTCAGAAACGGCAGCGGGTCGGACGGCGTCACCGACTCACGAACCTTGGCTCGCAGTTCGCGCCGTGCACGCTTGTCGTCGTAAAGCGCATCGTCGGCAAGGCGCTGCAGCATTGCCAGCGACTTCGGATCCTTGGGTGTCCATACCGCGATACCGACGCTCGCCGACATCCGACGCGCGATGCCAACCTGCTGATTGCGGCGCTCCATCACCTCGTGCAGTCGATCACGGACACGCTGCATCTCGTCCACGCCGCTGTTCGCCAGCAGCAGCACGAACTCGTCGCCACCGAGACGCGCCACGATGTCCGACGTGCGGCAGGTGCTGCTCAGCAGCGTCGCCATCTCGATCAGCGCTTCGTCACCGGCATCATGGCCGAGGGTGTCGTTGATCGTCTTGAATTCATCGAGGTCCAGCGCCACCATCAGAAACGGTGCGTTGGTACGCTCGGCGAGAGCGATGTGCCGGTTGGCCTGATCCGCAAATCCGCGGCGGTTGAGCAGCGTGGTGAGCTCGTCACGCGAGACCAGCGCCTGCAGCTTGACCTGCGCTTTAAGCAGGCTTCGGACGGTGGCGCGCAGCTCGATCTCCGACATGGCGGCTGACGCGAGATCCTCGAGGATCGCCAGCTGCTCATCGGTCCAGGTCACCGGAATGCGGTCGATCGCGCAGAGCGCGCCGTAGGTGTGTCCGTCGCCGCCGAGCAGCGGCACACCGGCATACGCCACCACGCCCAACTCCGTATGCGCCCCGTTGTCGCTCACCAGCGGATTCGTCGATGCGTCGGTGACGATGAGCATCGATTCCGAGGTCACGACATGCTGGCAGAACGAGTGCGACATCGGCGTGGACCGTTGTTCACCGGCCC
>JBBSCZ010000248.1:0-4771 GCA_038249795.1 Gemmatimonadales bacterium
CTCGCGCCTTCGCCTGACAGGAGTCGAAGATCTTCCGCGAAGAAATTACGCTCAGCCCGAGGCCCCAACCGGCAGCGTGACGACGAACTCGGTCCGCCCCGGCCGTGACAGCGCCAGCTCCACCGACCCGTGATGCATCTCGGCGATGCGCCGCGTGATCGCCAGGCCGAGACCGGCACCGCTGGTGACACTCGTCTCCGTGCGCGACCGCGCCGAGTCGATGCGATAGAACCGCTCGAAGATCCGCGCCGCTGCCTCCGGTGGAATGCCCGGTCCCGTATCACCCACGCGGACTTCGCAGTGCGTGCCGTACAGCCGCATTGCCAGATCGACGGTGCCGCCACGCGGAGAATGCTTGATGGCGTTGTCGAGCAGGTTCAGAAGCAGCCGGCCGAGCAGGTCGGCATCACCGATGAGCGGCGCCTCGACCACGTCGTTCAGCGCAATGTCGACGCCACGCTCGCTCGCCACCGATCGTACTGCGCGCGCGGCCTCCTGCACCAGCTCCTCGAGGTAGAGCGGCTCGCGACGCATCACGAGATGTCCCGAGTCGGCGCGCGAGAGCAGGAAGAGATCGTCGACGATGCGCGTGAGTCGCTGCGCAGCGTCCCGGATCACCATCACCGATTCGCGATACTCTGCTTCGGAGCGATGGTTGCGTGACAGCGTGACGTCGGCCTCGGTGCGCACCACGGCGGTCGGCGTGCGCAGCTCATGCGACGCGTCGGTCACGAAGCGGCGCTGCTGGTCGAACGAGTCCTCCAACCGGTCGAGCAGCCCGTTCACGACTCGTGCCAGTCCGACGAGTTCGTCTCCGCCGCCCACCGGAAGGCGCTCGTGCATGTTGCTCGCGCTGATGACAGCCGCCTGAGCCGACATGGCCGCCACCGGAGCCAGACTGCGACGTGCGAGCGCCGAGCCGCCCAGTGCAGACACCAGCAGCAGCCCCGGAATGGCGACGAGGAAAAGATCGCGCAGCCGCGACAGCACATCCTCGATATCGGCCAGCGAGTACGCCCCGGTGAGCGTGAAGCGCTGGTCGTCCACGGGTAGTGGTCGCGACAGGATACGATATGCGTCAGTCGTCCCATGCACCGTCAGCGCCTGCGGCTCGGCGAGGTCGCGCTGCCGAACCACGACCAGCAGCTGCTGCTCCACGCTGGCTGACGGACGTCGGCTGGTGCTCAGTTCTTCCGACGTGCCGCCGGTGGCATTCATCACCACCAGTCGGCCAGCCGAGTCGAGGATCGCGATATTCAGGTCGCGGAACTTCACCTCGGTCACGGCCGTCTGCATTGCCTGCACCACGCTCATCGAGGCGCGGCGTTCCGCGAAGAGTTCACGGGCGAAGGCAGTGAGTGCATCGTCGATGAAGACGTCGGTGCGCCGTTCGAGCGTGCGTTCCACCACCACGTAGGACGCGGCAGCGAAGGCAATCAACGGCACGGCCAGGAGCACCGTGTACCAGAGCGTGAGGCGCGCGCGCAGCGTCGAGGGCCACGGGCGCACGCGTCAGTCGCCGCGCCGCGCGCCGCGACGCCGGGCCACGGTCTTCGCGGAGGGAGACGCGGCAGTCGATGCCGCAGTGGATGGGCCAGCGGCGGTAGCAGCGGCGACGGGCTGCAACATGAAGCCGGTGCCGCGCAACGTCGTGACCATCGGTGCAGACTCGCCGTCATCCACCTTTCGACGGACGCGACTGGCGTACACGTCGATGATGTTCGAGTAGGTGTTCTTCGGGTCGTCCCACACCTGCGCCATGAGCTCGGCCCGACTCACCACCTTGCCGGCGTGTCGCGCCAGCAGCAGAAGAAAAGAGAATTCGGTGGCGGTGAGCGTGATCTCTCGCGCGCCGCGACGCACGGTATGACGTTCGGTATCGATCACGAGATCACCCACCACCACGATCGCCGTCACGCTGTCGGAACTCCGGCGTGTGAGGGCACGCAGTCGCGCCAGGAGCTCACCGAAGTCGAATGGCTTCGTGAGATAGTCGTCCGCACCGGCATCCAACCCGGCGATGCGATGCTCGACGGCGTCGAGCGCGGTGAGCATCAGGATCGGCACCCGATCGCCACGCGCGCGGATGGCGCGGCACACCTCCACACCGCTCAGACCGGGCAGCAGCACGTCGAGAATGATGGCGTCCCACGGTCCCTCGGCGCTGAGCCCGAGCGCCGCGGGACCCGTCGCGGCCTGCTCGACGATGTACGCCGCTTCCTGCAGTCCGCGAGTGATCGAGGCGCGCAGGGGTCGGTCGTCTTCGGCGAGCAGGAGGCGCATGTCGCGAAAACTACGCGCGCCGCTCAGGCGCTCCTAGCGGGAGCAGCTGGCTCGGTCACAAGTCGGCGCACCAGACGGCCTTGCGCTCCAGCCGAGCGCCGGACTGCCAGTCGTTCGGCGGGAGCCGTGCACCCCGCTTGCGGACGTCGGGCGGCGGATCGGTGAACTCGTACACCAGCAGCTGCTGCAACTCGGCGGGCGTGACCGACCCGACCTGGCGCGCCGGTAAACGTAGGCGATTCACAGCGCACACCTTGTCGATCACCGAGAGGCCGTCAGCGATGGCGAGAAATGTCGTCACCACGTCGACGCCGACCACCCTGTTGAGCTGTCTCGGCAGGCGATCGGGACGGCTGAGCGTGAGCGACATGCGACGTAGTTCCGCCGTCGCGCTGTCGAGATAGAAGCTGCCATGCACGTCGGGTGATTTCAGGCGATCGGCAGCGCGCACGTCGAGGCGAATCCACGTCTCCTCGTCTTCGTTCACCGTGCCACCGTATGCATAGCAGTGGTTCCTCGTGAAGAGATCGTCGGCCAGATCCACCAGCGTCGGGATGATCATCGTGTAGCCAGACACGCCCTGCGATTCGGGCACGCGCGCCACGACTTTGCCAGGGGCGTATATCGTGCGGGTGCCACTCTTGACCAGCAGCGTGTCGACTCGGGAGACGAACATGTCGCGCTCACCCAGGTCCCCGATTGCACGGACCTGCAGATAGATGAAGGGATACTGCGAGGCGAGCAGCCGGTAGCGATCGGCGTTCTCACGCAGCAGGCCCACCAGCGCCGCCACCTCGGGATCGGTGCGTGCATCGGGGACGCCCGGCCGCGGACAGCTCGCCAGCGCCCGCACGGTGGTCGCTGCCAGACGTACCGGAATCTGCTGCAGCGTCACGAGCAGCGTCGCCGTCACCCCCGAGTCGATCTGCACGCGACCACGATACGGCGTGTAGCCGATGCGTCGGACGACGATGTCATAGGTGCCGGTACGCAGTGCCGAGAGCGTGAAGCGCCCCTGTGGATCGGAGAAGCGCTCGAGCGACAGGGCCGGAATGCTCACCACCGCGTACGAGAGCGGTACATCTGCCTGCGCCGCGCGCACGCTGCCCACGAGCGCACCGGTGGCCTGTGCCTGGAGGGCGGGCGCGACCAGTGCGAGCGCCAGCAGCACAGTCACCGCTTTCATCATCGCAGGTTTTTCAGCAGCTCGGTCACGGCTGCATCGAGCTGCGAGTCACGACCGCCGTACGCTTCGCCGACCGGTCGGATGACGAGTCGATCCACAGGGCGCGGCACGAGTTCCATGTCGCGGCCATCGGCGCCCTGCACGCGAATGAACGGCATACGCAGAGTCGTGCCATCCACCAGCGTCGCACTCGACGTATAGATGATCCATCCCGACGTCGGCTCGCCCACCACCGGGCCGAGCTTCAGGGTGCGCCACCCTTCGGTGAAGTCCTCCGCATCCGAGAGTGAATGCTGGTTGGTGACCAGCACCGCAGGACGATCGAAGGTGCGCTGGCCAAGCTGCAACCGTGCCGGTGCACTGAGCTGGTCGCGGCGCGTCATGGTCATGTACGGACGGCGTGCGAACACATCCAACGCATAGGCGTTGATGAAGCCACCGTTGTTGTTGCGGACGTCCACCACGATGCCGTCGCGTCCCACGTTTTCGGCGTCGAGATCGAGGAAGAGCTGATCCAGGCTCCCCTGGCCCATGTCGAAGAGGTGCACGTATCCGAGGCGGCCATTGCTGGCCTTGGCGACATAGGCGCGTCGTTCCTCTACCCACTGGCGATAGAGCAGTCCTTTCTCGGTCCCCGCGCTCACTGGCCGCAGCACCACGTCCCGTTCGGCGCTTCCGCGCGCCAGTCGCAGCGTGACCCGCCTGTCGGTGGTGTAGGCCAGCAGCGAATCGAGGTTCATGTCGCGCGTGAGACGCGTCTCGTTCACGGCTACCAGCACATCACCCGTGCGAGCGTCGGTGGCCGTGGCCAGCGGCGAGAGCGCGATGATCTCGCTCAATACGAGACGTCCGGTCGCCTGATACGCGCGCGTGTCGAAGCGCGCACCGATGCGGCCCATGTACGGCGGCTGCGCCGCAGGCCCGCTGGCGCCGGAGTGGGAAGCATTGAGTTCACCGACCATCAGATTCAGCAACCGGCGAAACTCGTCCGCTGTCTGCGCGCCGCTCACCTGCGCCGCAAACTGTCCGCGCACGGCATTCCAGTCCACGCCGTGCATCTTCGGATCGTAGAATCCGTCGCGCTGATACGTCCACGCCTCATCGAACGCCGCTGCACGCTCGGCCCGCGCATCCACCTGCCGTTCGGCGCGGAATGCGAGCGTGCGCGCGACGCGACTCTCGGCCATTACCTGCACGATCCGGCCGCCTTCCGTGAACCAGATCTCCTTGCCATCGCGCGAGTACTGGACACTGCCTTTCCCGCCCGGCGTGGAGGTCAGCTGACGCGGTGCAGCCGGCTCA
>JBBSCZ010000249.1:0-4762 GCA_038249795.1 Gemmatimonadales bacterium
CTCGCCTCCACCTCCGAGGTCTACGGCGATCCGCTGATTCACCCGCAGCCCGAGTCGTACTGGGGCAACGTGAATCCGGTCGGGCCGCGCGGTGTGTATGACGAGGCGAAGCGATTCGCCGAGGCGCTCACGATGGCGTATCACCGATATCACGGCGTCGACACGCGCATCGTCCGCATCTTCAACACGTACGGCCCACGCATGCGACCGCACGATGGACGCGTGGTGTCGAACTTCATCGTGCAGGCGCTCAAGGGCGAGCCGATCACCATCTACGGCGATGGCTCGCAGACGCGCAGCTTCTGCTACGTGGAGGACGAGGTGGAAGGCATCTATCGACTGTTCATGCGTGGCGACAACGATCCCACCAACATCGGCAACCCGGTGGAGTTCACGGTGCGGCAGCTCGCCGAGATGGTGGTGGAGCTGACGGGTACCAAGGCGCCGATCGTGTACCACGATCTGCCCGTGGACGATCCGAAGGTGCGCCAGCCCGACATCACCAAGGCGCGTACGCAGCTGGGCTGGGAGCCGCAGGTGCCGCTGCGCGAAGGCCTGGTCCGAACGATCGAGTACTTCGACGGCGTGCTGTCACGGACGGCGGCGCAGTAGCCGTCGGCGCGCCAGATAGCTTGCGGCGGAGCGAAGGCATCCATTATCTCACGGCTGATCGTTACCAATCGAGCTGGATCAGGCAGGTGCAGACTGTGTAGAACCCGCCGATTAACCCATCCGGGCGGGGCGGCATTCGCAGCAGCACCCGGCGCCTGACTCCCCGCGTCAGACGCCTCGACACCCAGAGGCCGGAATGCCAAACTCGACGTGCCACCCCGCGCGCGCTGTCACGCTCACCCTTCTCACCTTCTCACTCACCGCGTGCGCCACCGTCCGACAGGACGAAATCGGCGTCAAGCGAACCCTCGGCCGCGTGTCGCAGAAGCCGGTGATGCCGGGCGCACAGCTCATTGCACCAGGGTTCCAGTCCGTGATCCGCATTCCCGTTCGCACGGTGAATCGCGAGGTCCGGCTCGATCTGCCGACGAAGGAAGGCCTGAACGTCGGCGCCGACGTGTCCATTCTGTATCGTATCAAGCCGGAAGCGGCGCCCCGTGTGCTGCAGCAGGCGGGCCTCGCCTACGAGGAGGTGCTGATCCTGCCGGTGTTTCGCTCGGTCGCCGCCGACGTCTCCGCCCGCTTCATGGCCAAGGACCTGCACTCGGGCGAACGTGCCGCCATCGAACGCGCCATTCAGAAGCAGATGACCCAGGAGCTCGATGCGCGCGGCTTCGTCGTGGAGAACGTGCTGCTCAAGAGCATCCGGCTTCCCGCTGGTCTGGCGCAGGCTGTCGAACAGAAGCTCGAAGCCGAGCAGCGCGCCCAGCAAATGCAGTTCGTGCTCGAAACCGAGCGTCAGGAAGCGGAACGCAAGCGGGTCGAAGCCGAAGGGATCCGCGATGCGCAGAAGATCATCGGCGCAGGGCTGACACCGATCGTACTGCAATACCAGAGCATTCAGGCCATGCGCGATCTGGCGGCATCGCCGAATGCCAAGCTCGTGATGACCGATGGCAAGACCCCCTTCCTCATGACACCGCCTGACAACACGGCGCAGGTCGCGGTGCCGGTACTGAATCCTGGCAGCGCGAGCCAGCAGGTGCGGCGGCCGTAAAAACAGCCGGGGCCGGTGCCGCGAGTCACCACCGGTCACGGTCGTTGCTGCGCGGCGGGACGATCGAGGACGATCACAACGGGGGTGGGACCGGCGCTTGCAAGGCGCCGTGCTCACCGCCGTTGCTGTTGCTCCGTGGTGTTGGCTCGGCGTGTGAGCGGAGTTGACGCTCGCCATGCCAGCACGCACTCGGGGCTCATCTCGCACTCGTGCCGTACACCCGCGCTGAATCGTCTGCAGCGTGCCCCGTCAGCCGACGGGTGACTCACACTGCATACGGAGCCGATGACGGGACCGACGATTCGGACGATGCGCCTCGGCCGTTCGCTGCTCTCACTCGGGCTCGCGCTGTATGCCGTGGTCATCCTGCGTGCCGAGGACTCGTGGTCGCTGCTCGACAACGTCAACCTGCCGATCCACGAGACGGGCCACCTCGTCTTCGGGATGTTCGGCGAGCAGATCACGGCACTTGGCGGCACGCTCTTTCAGCTGATCGTCCCGCTCACCTTCGCCTCCAGATTCGCGATGCAGCGAGACTGGCACAGCACCAGTGTGCTGATCTGGTGGGCGGGTCAGAACTGTGTGAATGTCGGCCGCTACATGGCTGACGCCGTGGTGCAGGAGCTGCCGTTGGTGGGCGGCGGAGAGCACGACTGGAGCTTTCTGCTCGGCGAGTGGAATCTGCTCGCGTATTCGGAGAAGCTCGGGCATCACACTGCAGTCGTCGGTGGCGCCATCATGCTCGCAGCGTGCGCGTGGGGCGTCGTGGCAGCCACAGGCCGCGCCGCGAATGATCCGGTGTGACGAGCTTGCGCTGCCGCTGTGGCAGGGAGTGAGCGCCGGCTCGCCAGACCGTCCATGCCACACATGGGGCAGACCAGATCAGTCTCGAAGGCCGCTACCCTTTTTCCGTTCGCCGGGCACGCCCTGTTCCGGCAATTCCTGCGGGCCGAGGATCAGATCCGGGCGGTCGCTCTCACGTGTTTTCCCCGACGGCTTCGCGCCACGGATAGACGCGCGCACCGTGAAGAGAACGACGACAACCGTACCGAGAAAGAGGCCGGTCGCGATCAGCTCGCGCATGGAGGTGGAGATCGATAGCATGATCGGGAGCCCAGACAGGTGGCAGGTGACGCTCCCACCAGCTTCCATTTCTGATACGGAGCCGTGCGGTCGCAAGCAGTTCGTCGCAAAAGCAAAGTTAGCTAGTACCTCGCGTCGCGTGAAAGTTCCGCGATGCAAGGGGTCAGAGTCCTTGGTCGTTCAAGAGATCGTTCCGTTCAAGGGGTCAGAGTCCTTGGTCGTTCAAGGGGTCAGAGTCCTTGGTCGCCTGCGGAGACAAGAGAGTCTGAAAATACAGAGTCCTCTGCAGGTATCACGCGCCGCTCACTTGACCGGACCCGTCGATACGTGCAAGCTCCGTTGGGCACCAGTCGACGCCATTTTCTCGGGATCCCGACCCTGATCACCCGACGTTGACCGACGATCTCGACTCCCTCACGCGTACCCTCGCGCACCGATATCGCCTGGAGCGCGAAATCGGGCGCGGTGGCATGGGCACCGTGTACCTCGCGCGCGACACGCAACTCGACCGCCCGGTCGCACTCAAGGTGCTGCCAAGCGACTTCGCCGCCGTGCCCGAGCTGCGCGCGCGATTCATGCGCGAAACGCGCCTCGCCGCTGGCTTCTCGCACCCGAACATCGTCCCGGTGTTCGCGATCGAGGACCATGACGACGTGCTCGCCTTCGCCATGGGGTT
Organism: Gemmatimonadales bacterium; assembly: GCA_038249795.1. Lineage (GTDB taxonomy): Bacteria > Gemmatimonadota > Gemmatimonadetes > Gemmatimonadales > Gemmatimonadaceae > JACMLX01. The sequence goes on from JBBSCZ010000249.1 coordinate 3,429, forward strand.
CGTCGAAGGCGAATCGTTGGCGGCACGGGTCGCGCGCGAAGGGCCGCTCGCGCAGCGTGACGCGGTGCGCCTGCTGCAGGATGTAGCGTACGCGCTGGCGTACGCACACGGACGCGGTGTCGTGCACCGCGACATCAAGCCCGACAACATCATGATCGAGCGCGCGACGAGCCGCGCACTGGTGATGGATTTCGGCATCGCGCGCGCCATCACACCGGTGGATGATCGGCCGGGACTCACGCGTGTCGGTGAAGTGGTGGGAACGCCGGAGTACATGAGCCCCGAACAAGCCGTCGGTGATGCCATAGACGGCCGTGCCGACCTGTATTCGCTCGGCATCGTCGCCTGGTTTGCCCTGGTGGGTCACGCGCCCATCACCGGAGACAGCACGCGTCAGATCCTCGTGCGGCAGCTCACCGAGGCGGTGCCACCGTTGGCCTCCGTCAGGCCAGACCTCCCCGCCGCGCTCTGCGCCGTGGTGGATCGCTGCTGCGCCAAGGACGCCGACGATCGCTATCCCGATGCGGAAGCGCTGGTCGAAGCGCTCGACGCAACACAGCTCGCCATCGACGTCCCGGTATCAGTCCGCCTGCTCGTGCCGGACCTCACCTCGATCCTCGTTCGAGCCGTCGTGGCGCCGCTTCTCTTTTTCTACGGCAACGCAGAGATGGGGAGGACCGGAAACGTCACGATCTTCATGCTGAGTCTCATCGCGGTCGCACTGTTGTGGGTGCGCGCACTGAGCACGCGGCAGGAGTTACGGCGGCTGGTACGAGCGGGTTTTACGGTCGATGTGTTGCAGCGCTTGTTCACCGAGGTGCAGTCCGAGCGCGACGCGGTGCGTGCACAGCGCCGACTCGATCCGGACGTCGTCAGGCGACGCCGTCGGCGCGTGCTGCTGGCCTCGGCCCTGCTGCTGTGGCAGGGAGCGACGCTCGTGCTCATCATGCAGGGCCGGATCGGCGATGGAGGAGGCTTCGTGTCAGGACGGTCGGGCGCGCTCGTGCTATTCGGCACACTGCTCGGCTGTGCGATGGCGATCACCGTTCTCGCCAGCAGCCCATTTCGCCGCCCGGCCGTCGAGCAGCTGTTCTGCGTGGTGTGGCTCGGACGCGTCGGTCGCGCATTGTTGACGGTGTTTGGCGGGAAGCCGGACAAGTCCACCACACCCCCGGCACCGTTGCCGCGCGCCACCACAACCGCGCGTTCACGCGCAGCAGCCCGCGAGCCCATCACGATCGCTGCTGCGTCCAGACGCGTTACTGTGCCACCATCTCTCGATGGTCTCGCCGCGAGCATCGAGACGTTGCAGGAGCGCGTGGCGCGCCTCGAAG
>JBBSCZ010000250.1:0-4747 GCA_038249795.1 Gemmatimonadales bacterium
CCAGCCGATACGGCCGCCGCCGGCTTCGCGCACCGTCACCGCCACCGTGCTGATGCACATCAGCGCGTAGACGTAGAACACCATCAGTCCGATCGCGATCAGCGGCGAGTAGCGCAGGCCGCCGGTGGCCGGGTTGACCTCGGATCGCAGCCGCTCGCGCAGCGCCATCGATGTTTCGTCGGCCTCACCCACGCCGTAGATCGTGCCCATGGTGCTGACGAACACCTCACGTGCGGCGAAGCTGGCGGCGATCGAGACGCCGATCTTCCAGTCATAGCCCAGCGGTCGCACCAGCGGCTCGATCACCTTGCCGATGTGACCCAGCGCCGAATTCTCGAGCTGCATCTCGTGCGCGCGATCGTCGCTCACATCGGGTGGCAGATCGGTCTTCGGGTAGGTGGCCAGCGCCCAGAGAATCACGCTGCAGCTCAGGATCACCGTGCCGGCGCGGCGCAGGAACATCTGTGCGCGGTGCCACACGTTGGTCAGCGTCGTGCGCAGGTTCGGCAGGCGATACGGCGGCATCTCGAGGATCATCGGACGCACCGGGCCACGCAGCAGCGTGCGCTTGAACACTGCCGCCACCAGCAGCGCCGTCACCGTGCCGAGCAGGTACATCATGAGCATCGTCACGCCTTGCAGCGAAAACAGCCCACCCAGCACCGCCACCGGCGGCACGAAGGCGCCGATCAGCAGCGTGTACACCGGCAGACGCGCCGAGCAGCTCATCAGCGGCACCACCATGATCGTGGCGAGTCGATCCTTTCGCTCCTCGATCGTGCGCGTGGCCATGATCGCCGGCACGGCGCAGGCGAAGCCGCTGATCATCGGGATGAAGCTCTTGCCGTGCAGGCCGACGCGCCGCATCAGGCGATCCATCAGGTACGCCGCGCGGGCCATGTAGCCGCTGTCTTCGAGCAGGCCGATGAACAGGAAGAGCATCGCGATCTGCGGCAGGAACACCAGCACGCTGCCCACGCCGCCGATCACACCATCCACCAGCAATCCGCGGAGGTCACCGTCGGGCAGCAGAGTGCCGACGGCATCGCCGATCCCTGCCACGCCCCACTCCACTGCATCCATCGCCGGCGTGGCCCAGGTGAAGATGCCCTGAAACACCAGCAGCATCACGGCGATGAACAGCGCCGGTCCCCACACGCGATGCAGCACCACCGCATCGATCTTGTCACTGGTGGTGCGTGCGCCCGCATTGTGGTTGATGACCGTGCGCGAGACCACGCCGCTGCTCCAGCCGTAACGCAGCTCCGCTTCGATGCTGCGGGGGTTGAGCCCTGCCGCGGCGATCGCGATGCGTGCTTCGTCCACCATCGGGGCGATCATGGTGCGTGACTCGCCGTACCACGATTCGAGCTTCGGCACCGCCAGCAGCCGCAGCGCGTCATGCGCCGCCATCGCGGGATTGGCCCCGTTCGATGCGAGCGTCTCGCTCAGTGGCGCCAGCGCATCGCGAATCTCGTTGCTGAGCCGGAAGGGGCGCAGCGGCAGCGGCAGATCCAGCACCGAGACCATCGCCTTGCGCAGCACGTCGAGCCCTTCGCCGCGGGTCGCGATCGTCGCCACCACCGGTGCGCCCAGTTCGTGAATCAGCGCGACGGCGTCCACCTCCACACCGGCCGCTGCGGCCGCATCGACCTGGTTCAGTGCGACGACCGTCGGCACACCCAGTTCGAGCACCTGGCTCACCAGATACAGGTTGCGTTCGAGATGCAGCGCATCGGCCACCACCACCACCACATCGGGCCGTGGCTCACCACCGGTGCCGCGCAACACGCCCAGCGCGATCTCCTCATCGGGGCTGGCCGGTGACAGCGCGTAGCAGCCCGGCACATCGACGATGGTGAGTTTTTCGCCATTCGGCCCGCGCATCGCACCTTCGACCCGCTCCACCGTCACGCCGGCGAAGTTGCCCACACGCTGGCGCATGCCGGTCAGTGCATTGAACAGCGTGCTCTTGCCGGTATTCGGATTGCCCACCAGCGCCACACGGATACGACGCTGGCTCGCTTCGACCGGCACCGCGGTGCCAGAGTGGGGAGCGAAGGATGTGGACACGGATTGTCAGTGCGGCGCGAACCGCAGTGCGACTCAGCGAGTCGGAATGACGGTGATTCCGGCGGTGATCGCAGGGCTCAGCGCCAGCCGCGAACCGCGCACGTCGAGCAGCATGCAGTACCGTGCATCCACGACGCTCACGCTCGCCCCTTCCATCAGGCCGAGTTCACGGAGCCGACAGGCTTCGTTCTCGCCGCAGCCGAGCGACACCACCGTTGCCGACGCGCCGGTAGCGCAATCACCCAGTCGGCACGCCAGCGGCGCACGCGCCACGCTCGCGAGGAGCGGCTCTACTACAGGAAGGGCGACAGAAAGCACGATGCGAGTCTAGTTGAGAATGATTCTCAGATGCACAGAAGAACAATACACCGCGCATTCAGCCTCGGCTAGGCCCGGAACCTCAATGCCGAATGATCTGCTTGGGATTCACCCGCCGATCAAGCCGGAGCGGACTCCAGCACCACTACCGCAGCGGCCACATGGTCGGAGTGCGTGAGCGTTACATGGAGCGCCACCACCCCCAGCTCCGCCGCCCGCCTTGCCGCCATACCGTGCAGCAGCAGGGTCGGACGCCCGTCGAGGTGGGAGTTGGCCACCTCGATCTCCTGCCAGTGGATGTGCCGCGCCTCCTCCGATCCCGACAGCGCCTTGAACGCCGCCTCCTTGGCGGCAAACCGGGCGGCAAAATGCCGAGCCGGGGCAGCACGACGGTCGCAGTAGGCGCGCTCGCCCGCCGTGAAGAGCCGGGCGCGGGCCCGCTCCGGATGTCGCAGCAGCAGACGTGCGATCCGGTCGATGTCGGCCAGATCGAGCCCGACGCCGCGGATCAGCTCCGGCTCCGGCGCTCACCGCGGATCAGCTTTCGCCACATCGATCCCTGCGCCCCGCGCGAGTCGGCCAGCACCGGCACCATCGCCATCCAGACATCGTCAGCGGCACGGAAGACGAGACGCACCTGCTCGGTCCACCGGCGCCACTGCTCGAACTGCGCCGATGCCGGTGCCTGCCGGAGCAGTCCGCTGGTGGCGTTCATCTGATCCAGCGCGGCCGCATACGGCGCGCCGATCTCCTCCAGCTCCGCCACCAGCGCCCGGCGATCCGGCGCGCGCTCGAACCGCTCCGCAGCCCACGCCTCCCGCGTCACCTCCGCATGACGACGCAGCCGCTCGGCGTCGAACGCCCGACGCTGCGTCTCCACCGTGCGCGTCTCCTCGGCCGATCGTCGCGACGTCAGCAGAAACTCGAACCAGCGATCGTGATCGGAGCCGGGAGCGCTGCTCTCGGACCCGAAGCCGCGCAACGAGAGCGTCTGCGCGGGAAAGGTGCATACCTCGGCTTCGAGCCGGTGGCGCAGCCCTTCGAGGTGCGGCGATCCTGATAATGTCACGATGTTACCATCGCACCGGTGTAGCCGCAGCGCATCGCTGGCGAATACTGCACCCTGCAGATCATCGACAGGAATACGGATCTTCGTCGGCTTGTTCTCGTCGAAGACGATGCGCAGTACGCGATCTCTCAGCTCGACTGCCGCGTCGTAGTCGAGCGAGCGATCCTGCCAGCTGCCGTGAAGGCGCGCCGTGAGCACTCCCTCCACCGGCGGCATCAGGCCGCGCGCTCCGCCAGCACGCTGGTGATCGCCGACACCACGGCGGTGGTATCGGTGAGATTCGCGAACACCGCCAGTGGTTCGTACGGATGCAGATCGGCGGCGCGGTATCGGCCCGTTTCCACGCCGATCGCCTTCGCGCCGATCCCGCGGCCGCAGGTGAGGTCATGCGGCGTGTCGCCGATGATCACGACCTGCGACCCCGGCAGCTCACGACCGAGTTTTGCCGAGGCCCGCGCCTGTGCGATGGCCGGGAGCGCCGGTCGCGCGGCGGCGTCGGAGCCGTAGGCACCCACCACGAACCGTTCGAACGCGATGTTCACGGCACGCACCTTGAGCGACGCCCCGGCCTCGATGTTGCCCGTCAGCAGGCCGAGCATGACGTCGTCGCGCGCTTCGAGTGCGTCGAGCAGTTCGTGCACACCGGGCAGCAGTTCCACCGTGTGTGGCGCACCGGTGATGTCCGCTTCGAGATAGCCGAAGTAGCGATCGAGGGCCGCGTCCATCCGCTCGTGGATGACCGCCTCGTCGATACCGGCCATCGTGCCCAGTTCGCGGAGGATCTGCGGATCGGTCTTGCCGTCGAACGGATGGTGTTCGGGGCCGGTGGCACCGAAGACATCCATCATGGCCTGATGCACACTGCGACGGCCGGCGCCATTGGCCTGCAGCATGGTGCCGTCGATATCGAAGAGGACGAGGACGGTCATGACGAGCGTCGTGCGAGCAGCAGCCCGCCGGTGATGCAGAGGAAGCCCATGATCTGCCAGATGGTTGGACGATCGTTCTGGAACTGCCACGCCACGAGAATCGCGACGAACGGCTGGAGGTTGGCGTAGAGCGAGGTGCGGGTGGGGCCGAGCGTCTTCAGGCCGTGATAGTAGATCAGGTAAGCGACCGCGATTGCGCCGCACCCCGAGTAGAACATCGCGGCCCAGGTGCGCCAGGTCAGCGCCATCCACTCGGTGGCCAGCACATCCTGGCCCGTCACCACCAACAGTGGCACGAGGCCACCGGCCAGTGTGATCAGCGTCAGGTGCAGCCCGTTGATCCGCGTGGTGAGCGGCC
>JBBSCZ010000251.1:0-4727 GCA_038249795.1 Gemmatimonadales bacterium
GACTGACCTGTTCTGTGTCGGGCACCCGTAAGTTGCTCGTGTGCCCGACCAACAGCTCCGCCAACAGCTCGAAGCGATCTATCGCGCCGCCATCGACGCGATCCAGCCGGATCGCGCCGTGCGCTGCGGTCTGGATGACGCGTCGCTGAACTTCGACCAGCCGATCTATCTGCTGGCCATCGGGAAAGCGGCGGAGACGATGCTCGGCTCGGCCCTGTCGTGGTGTGCGTCACACGGCATCACGCCGGTGGGTGGCATCTGCATCAGCCACAGCGACGTGCGGGCCGCGCTGCCCAACATCTTCGACGTTGCGCGTGGTGATCATCCGCAGCCCGGCGATGGGTCTTTCGCGGCTGCCGAACTGCTGCGCGATTACGTTGCGCGGCGCGTCGATCGCCGGGCGCAGATCGTGGTGCTGCTTTCCGGCGGCACCTCGGCGCTGATCGGCGCACCGGCGGGTGCGCTCACATCAGACGGCTATCGCGACTGCTGCGCGTTGCTGCTGCGCTCCGGGCTCGACATTCATGCGCACAATGCGCTGCGTCGTCAGCTCTCGATGTGGGGCAACGGACGACTCGGTGAGGCGTTGCTCCACGCGGGCGCGAGTGTGCGGGTGCTCGCCATTTCGGATGTGCCGGGTGATGCGCTGGAATCGATCGGCAGTGCACCGTGCATCACGACGCCTGCGTCGCCTGATGAGAGCGACGCCATCGTCGATGCCACTGCGCTCGATGCTGCCGAACGTGAACTGTTACGCGTGTCGCTTCGCATCGCGAATGCGCAGCGTGCGGCGGAGTTTCCGGCGATCCCGCACACGGTGATCAGCAGCAACCGAATCGCACGTGAGGCTGTCGTCGTCGCTGCTGCTGAGATGGGGATACGGGCTGCGCTCATGCCAGAGGTTTTGGTCGGAGACGCGCATCTCTGCGGCGAGCGCATTGCACGAGAGCTGGTCTCGCTGCTCGCGAGTGCACACGAGCCGCTGCTCTGCTGCTGGGGTGGTGAGCCGATCGTGACGCTTCCGGCACACGCGCCTCCGGGGGGACGGATGCAGGCGCTCGCGCTTGCTGCCGCCGGCACACTGCATTCACACGGCGACGTCGCTTCGGGAATCACGCTTCTGGCGGCGGGCACCGATGGACGCGATGGTGCCACCGATGCCGCCGGCGCCGTGGTGGATGCGCAGACGTGGGAGGCGGTGTGTGCCGCCGGTGGTGATCCACGAGCTCTGCTCGACGCACACGACAGCCACTCCGCGCTGCGACTCTCCGAGAGTCTCATCCCGCAGTTCATGAGCGGCACCAACGTGAACGATCTGGTGATCGCGCTGCTACATGACCCCATCACGCCCACAGCAATGCCGCACCACGGGCTCCGCTGTCGCTGAACATCGCCCGCACCACCTCGGGTGTCGCGGTGCCGGAGAAGGTGTATCGCGCAATCAGCGCCGGCATCCCGTCGATCAGTTCCGGCAGTGCCGCCATGCCCCCGCCAAGTACGAAGATGTCGGGGTCGATCATGTTCACGATGTTGGCACAGGTGCGCGCGAAGCGATGCTGGAGACGGACGAGCGCTGCGCCGGCATGCGCGTCGCCGCGTCGAGCCGCGTCGATGATTGCAGGGCCGGTGAGTGGCTGGCCGGTGGTGAGCAGGTAGTCCTTCGCGAGACCGGTGCCGGAGACGTACATCTCCACGCAGCCACGCTTGCCGCAGTAGCAGTCGCGCGGCGGCAGATCGTCATCGGTCATCCACGGAAGGCCGGTGTGCCCGAACTCCGCCGCCTCACCATGGGCGCCGGTGATCACGCGTCCGCTAATCACGAGGCCACCGCCGAGTCCCGTGCCAATGGTGAGAAACGCAACCACGTCTCGGCCACGTGCGGCACCATGCGCCGCTTCGGACAGTGCGAAACAGTTGGCATCGTTGCCCGTGCGGATGTCGCGGCCGATGGCGTGCTGCAGATCGCGATGGAAGGGGCGGCCATTGCAGGCGACGATGTTCGCGTTGCGCCAGAGTCCCGTGGCGGGTGATGACGATCCCGGCGCGCCGATGCCCACGGTCCCCTCACCTGCCTGATGCACCAGCGTGCGTACGGCGGTGAGGATGTCGTCATAGGTCGATGGGGTGTCGATGCGCGCATCGTGCACGACGGTACCGTGCGCATCGAGCGTGATCGCCTGGATCTTGGTGCCGCCGATGTCGATGCCGATGCGGTGCATGGGTGCGCGGTCTGGAGTGCCGTGAGCGGAGTGCGGAATGGTGTTCGTAAGCAAGCAGGCGCGACACTGCAAGTGAGTCCGGTGCAGCAGCATCACCGGCCGTGTCCGGCGCGGGCAGTGGGGCGCTGGCATTCGGGTGTAGACTGCAGCATGCCGACACGCCCCACTGCCCTCGTCACCGGTGCCTCCCGCGGCATCGGTCGCGCCATCGCTCTCGCGCTGGCCCCGTCCCACGACCTCATCGTCACGGCCCGCACCGCTGACGCGCTCGAGGCCGTCTCGCGTGAGGCGGGTGCACTGGGCGCCGCCGTTCGCGTGCTCCCTTTCGACATCGCCAATCCCAGTGCCGTCGCGGCGGCGCTCGACGGCGTGGAGTGCGATGTGCTGGTGAACAACGCCGGCGTGGCGCGACTGAAGCCGTTCCTTTCACTCACGCCCGCCGAATGGCATCGGATGGTGGATGTGAACATCAATCCGCTGTATCACGTCACGCGCGCGGTTCTGCCGGGCATGGTCGCGCGCGAGCGCGGCCATGTGATCACCATCGGATCCACCGCCGGCCGGAACACCTTCCTTGGCGGGACATGCTACGCCGGCACGAAGCACTTCGTGATGGGATTCAGCGAATCATTGATGCTCGAGGTGCGCGACGCCGGGGTGAAGGTGAGTGTGGTGATGCCTGGCAGCGTCGAGACCGGGCTGTTTCCGGTCGGGACGGACACCAGCTGGATGTGCACACCCGACGACATCGGCTCGGCGGTGCGGCAGATGGTGCACACGCCGCCGCACACGCTGCAATTCATCGTCGAGGTGCGACCGCTGTCGCCCAAGCGGCGTCGCGACGGGAGCGCGCGAGGCTGATCGGCGAAACGCTCGACACATCGGCACACTGCGGGGTACGTTCAGCATTGCCGCCGCTCGTCGTCGCGCCTCACTGCCGTGTCTCATGCGCTTCTCCGCACTCCTCCTCGCGTTGACTGCCTTCACGACCACCGCCGCCGCTCAGCCGACGCGCCCTGACACGACATCCGATCCGCACCGCTGGCTCGAAGAGTTGAGCAGTGAGCGGGCGATGGCGTGGGTGCGTGCCGAAAATGCGCGTACCAGCAACATCCTCGAGAATGATCCGCGGTTTGCCGAGATCCGCGCCACGGCGCTGACCATGGCGCAGGCCAGCGACCGGCTGCCGTACGTGACGTTCATCGGCGGGGCGCTCTACAACTTCTGGCAGGACTCGACGCATGTTCGCGGCATCTGGCGGAAAACCTCGCTGACCAGCTACCGCACCGCGTCACCGACCTGGGTCACGGTGCTCGACCTCGACGAGCTGGCGCGGAAGGAGAAAGCGAACTGGGTCTGGCAGGGGGCGATCTGCAGTCAGCCCACGGAGGACCGCTGTCTGGTGGCGCTCTCCGACGGCGGCGAGGATGCGGTCACGATGCGCGAGTTCGATGTGGTGACGCGCCGCTTCGTGCCGAACGGATTCGCGCTGCCGAACGGCAAGCAGAGCGTGGCGTGGCTCTCACCCGACACGCTGCTCGTGGCACGCGAGTGGACGCCCGGCGAGATGACGACGTCAGGGTATGCCTACGTCGTGAAGCGGCTCGTACGCGGGCGTCCGCTGGCGTCGGCGGTCGAGGTGTATCGCGGCAAGCCAGGCGATGTGAGCGTGCAGCCGTACACCCTCACCAATGCCGAAGGTCACAGCGTCGCGATCATCAATCGCGCGATCAGCTTCTTCGAGTCGGAGCACCTGCTGATCCGTGCGCGGGATGTGGTGAAGCTGGCGATTCCTCGCAAGGCGAACGTGGTCGGCATGCTCGACAACCAGATTCTGGTGCGATTGGCCGAGGAGTGGCCGACCGGTGGCTCGCCGATCGCGAACGGGGCGCTGGCGTCGTTCGATGCGTCGAGGGCCGCGCGTACGCCGGATGCGCTGGCACCGGTGACGGTGTTCGCGCCTGGGCCGCGCGAGTCGATCGAGGGCACCGCGACCACGGCGGAGCGCCTGCTGGTCGGTGTCACGCACAACGTGACGGGTCGGGTATTGTCGTTCGCCCATGACAAGGCCGGCAAGTGGACGCCAGTCACACTGAAGCTGCCGGAGTCGGTCTCGACGGACGTGCTGACTGCCGACCGTCGCTCGAATCGCGCCTTCATCAGCGTGACGGGATACCTCACGCCGAGCAGTGTCTGGCTCGCGGACGCTGGCACGAAGGCGGTGTCACAGGTGAAGACGCTCGCACCGCGTTTCGATGCCTCGCGTGCGCAGGTGGAGCAGTTCGAGGCCACCTCGAGCGATGGCACGCGGGTGCCGTACTTCGTGGTGCACCCCAAGGATATGCCGCTCGATGGTACCAATCCGACAATTGTGAATGCGTACGGTGGCTTCGAGGTGTCGCTCACGCCGCAGTACGATGCCAACATGGGCAAGCTCTGGGTGGAGCGTGGTGGTGTGTATGTGGTGGCGAACATTCGCGGCGGCGGAGAGTTCGGCCCGGCGTGGCA
>JBBSCZ010000252.1:0-4686 GCA_038249795.1 Gemmatimonadales bacterium
CTCGGAACGATGGGGACGAAGATCATCCCGAACTGGGGCGATGGTGGGGATGATCTGGTGACCATCAACTTCACCCAGCGAACGGGCGGGATGATGTCGAAGATCGAGGGCACCGTGACAGTCGACGGGAAGCCGGCGGACTACGCGACCGCCGGCGTCTACTCGTCGGTGGTGCCGACGAAGAGCGGAACGCGTCGCGTCGAGATCACGACGACCTCGGGGCAGAAGTCCGGTTTCACGATTCCGGCGCCGCGCGGGAGCCTGCGGATCACGAGCATCAACGGCCAGGCAAATCCGACGACGATCGACGTGACGAAGGACGTCACGATACAGCTCGCCGGCATGATTGCCGGCGACACGTCGCAGATCGTCGTGAAAGTCATCACCAGCGTGATTGGTCTCCGTGAATTCTACGATGCGTACTATGCGCGGCCCGGTGCGACGATCACGGTGCCGGCGGCGGCATTCCGGAACCTCAATATCGCGCCCGGCAACGTGAAGGCTGGGGCAAACCTCAACGACAGTTACCTGCTCGTCAGCCGTGAGCGCTGGGAGACTGTGCAGGAAGCGACTGGTGCCTTTGCCGGCATACAAGTCATGACCTCAGAAAGCGACGGGCGCATGTTCAAGGCGTCGCCCTCGGCCCAGATGAACACTGGCTTCACCACGAAGGCCGAGCTCTCGCTGCCTGGCGGCAAGCTCGAGTACTCGCTGTTCAAGCCGGGCGCTTTCTCCTCACGCCCGATCACACAGGTCACGAACCTGGCCGTGATCTCGTTTGCGGTCCGCGGCAAGACGTACCTGCAGAAGGTGCGGACAAGCACCACCGGGAATACGCGCACCACCGAGACGCGCACGCTCAACTTCCCCGTGCTGCCGGCCGCCACGTGGAATGCCGCGCTGGCCGAGCTGTACGCCGCGCTGAGCCCGGTGTTCGCGCAGGAACTCGCCGCCACGATTCTCCCGATCGAGCAGGTTGTCGCCACGCCGGCATACCGGTCGATGGCGCCGTACTCGAAGGACGACGAGACCACTGACGTGCAGTTCACGCAGAGTTACAGGGGAACGACTTTGTTCTCGGCAGTCCTGCCTATCACCGAGGGCTGGGGATGGAATCAGGCGGATGCGCGGCTCATGCGCGAAACAGGCGCGAACACGTTGCTCAAGGTCACGCTCGACCTCGAGCTGAGCGAGAAGGGCGGGGCGAGCATGATCCCGACACTCGCCTTCGAGCTGGTCGGTGGGGCGAACGGGCACTCCGCGTCCACGAAGTTCGTGACCGGGACGATCACCGGCACCGGGCGGCCGCTGAAGAAGGACGAGCCGATCACTGCGGCCGTGCTGCGCGAAGTGATGCGTACCGCAGACTTTGCCACCGCCCTGCGCGCCGCGCTCAAGGACTTCAAGGCGAAGGAAGCGGCCAACGGCGACTATCAGATACTCTGGACGGGGCGGTAGTCGCCTGAGTCTGTCGTCATGCAGGCCCCGCCTCCGGATCCAGCGGCGGCGTCGCAGCGGCGCAGCATTCACTGCCGCTGAGCACGCTGAGCTCAGTGATACCGTTCCGCGAATGCCAACGTACCTGAGGCACATTAGGCCGTCTTCGCGTATCTGCGCACCGTGCCCTCGGCGCCATCGCCCGGAAAGTGACGGCAGCTCAGGGTGGCGTGAGTCGCAGCGCCCAGTGCGTGCGCAGGTATTCCTCGAGCACCGTGGCCGTGACATCCGCGAAGCGCGATCGGTTGGCGGCGTTGTCACGCACACCGGTGAAGTTCGCCTCGAGTTGCACCCCGCAGATGTTGCCGTTCGTGGTACCACCCAGTGCAGTGGCATCGCTGCCACAGCTGTGTCGCCGAGTGTTCTCGCCGCCGTTGAAATAGGCGGTGCCATCGATGCGTGGGTCGCTCGCGCTGGGAACGGCAGGGAAGCCGTGATTGGCGTAGAGCGTACCGAGACTCGTGGAACCGCGGAGCAATGCCGAGAAGCTGAGGGGTGATGACTGCGACAGGGTGCTGATGCTCGAACCGTTCTCGAACAGAAGCGATGCGTCGAGCACGGCATCGGGGCGATCGAGGTCGGTGTCGGCGAGCAGATAGCCCAACTCGAGCCGCTGGATCGCATGGCCGTGGCCGTGCACGTCCATGTACCACCCCATGCCACTCGTCTGCAGCACTGCCCGCTTGGCGATGTCGATGAACTCGTGCCACTCGGCCAGCGCCGTCGCGGCGTCAGCATTGCCGCAGGCCGCTTCGATGGGGCGTCGGTTCGGGTCGAGTTTGCGCCGCGAGAGATTGCTGATGATGATGTGGGGATAGCTGCCGAACCTGGCGAAGAACCGCTGCTGCATCACGCGCACCAGCTCCGCCGTGTTGGCGTCCGTGACCGTGGTGGCCGCGCCCCCGCAGGCGGCGGCCGTGCGATCCGGCATCGACGCGGGCGTGAGCGCGCCGCCGTGCGGTGCCGTGAGAATCACCGGCGCGTTCCCCGCGATGTACTCGATGTAGGCATTGCGCCCGAAGTACGCCTGGCCAACGACAAAGGAGATCGGGGCGGTGACGACGATGCTGACACGGGCGGTCGCGCTCGTACTGCCGGAGCCTGCGACAGCGGTGATCGATGTCGTCCCACCAGCCAGCGCGGTGACCAGTCCGCTGCTGGAGACTGATGCAACGGATGGAGTGGTACTGCTCCACGCCACGGTGCTCACCATGTCGCGTCCCGCCTGATCGCGCACGACAGCCGTCAGTTGTGTGCTGGCGCCAACCGCGAGCGTCGTGCTGCCTCCCGTGACCAGCACGGAAGTCACGACCGGTGTGACGGCAGGCGGTGTGGTGGGCGTCCTGTCGCTGCCTACGCAGGCGAGGAGGAGGGGGAGGACCGGCCAGCGCAACGCGCTGCGCATTGCGGCTGCGCGAGCGCGGCGAGGGGCGGAAGGACGGGCGGCACGGTATCGTGTCACGAGCATGCGGAGCGACGCAGGATGGATTTGCAGAGATGCCTGCTCGTGGCAGAGGGGGTGCGTCCTGTCCGCTGAAATGTGGTTGGACTCTCGCAAAGCTACTTCCTGTTTGTCCGTCGGTAGGTCGGCAATCGCAAGGGTTTCCAACGCCGCCAGGCGTTATGACCCGACCGTCGATTGCTCCACGACCTTCGTTTTCGGTCCACTAGGCGCGCCCCACGCCACGCCGCATCTTTCCCAATACCCTGTGACGCTTCCGTCACCGGCTGTGCGATACCCTTTCACCAGTGTCAAACCGATCATGACGTCGAACTTCAATCGAGCGGTGCGGCGACGCGCTGCCCGGATCGTGTGCGCAGGCGCTCTCGTGTTCCCAGCATTCGTGCACGCGCAGGATGTGGCGCCGATGGCGAAGGCTTCAGGCAAGTGGACGGCGACCATTGCGCAGTTGAACATCTTGCGCGGCGCCGCTGACCTGTCCGTCGCGCCAAAGGGTGACAAGGAGTCGCGCGCAAGACTGAGTTTGCGGCTGGTGCCCATCAACCGGCAGGTGTCGTGGGACATCGTCGCGGGACGGTGCGGTGACGAAGGACGCCCACTGGCAGCGGCAGCAGCGTTCCGCCAGATCCTGTCCCGGAATGACGGAAGCGGTGAGGGAATGGCGACCATTCCAGCGCTCGAAGCAGGCAAGCCATACTACGTTCGCGTGTTCGCACCCGGTGAAGTACCAGCAGACCGTGCCGGTTTCGGCTGCGCCAATCTGAGCGAAGTACCGTGAACGCACATCGGGCGCCGCGAGCAGCTGCTCACGGCGCCCGAGTGCCGTTGCCGCTGCGCCAGATGGCACAGCGGCGAACGGGCGGCAGCAATCAGGGCGCGCTGCCCGGGCCGCCACCACCAAACGTGTAGTACGGGAAGCCGAGCAGCTCGAGTTCACGTCCATGCACCGGAAAATGGATCGGGGTGCCGGTGATGAGCTTGCCCCACCCGCGGGCATCGGCGAACGAGATCAGGGCCTCGGTGGGGAAGAGATCGATCCGCTTTTCGTACTGGAGTGCATCGAACAGATCACCACAGGTTCCGTCGTCGCGCTTCGGCACGCAGGCACGGTTGTTCGGCGGTCCGGTCACGGCTACCGCCTGTAAACCGGCCGCAATCCGCGTCGGGTTGATCAGCGCCAGTGCGTCCGACGGACGGTTGAGACGGATGAGCGCTTCGGCGCGCAGGTACTTCATCTCGTCTACCGACATCGTGGTGATCAAGCCGGTCGAGTGGAAGTTGTTGAGCGGTGGCACGAGAAACCGGATATTCCGATACCGGCTGTGCATGTACGTGCCGTTGGCCGTCGACATCGACTGCGTCGGGAGGAAGGCGAACCGTGTGCCGGCCACCGTCGGACCAGTCGCGGCATGAATCCGCCGATCGGGTGTGACGATCGTGATCTGGGCGCGCTCGCCCAGCGAACGGCCGAGCCAGCGCTGGTACTCGCCCGACGTGTCGGCCGGGCCCACCAGTCGCGTGTTCGTGCGGACGTTCGTCTGCAGGTACGAACCCTGATAGTACGTGGACAGCGTGGCTGCGATGGTCAGATCCGCCTGTTGCGCGAAACTGCGCGTCACGAGCCCCGAGTCGAGCTGGGCCAGCACCCCAGCCCAGTTCACGGCGGCGCGCTCCTGCGGTGTACGCGCACCGTAGACACGTGCACGGATGATGTAGGAGTGCATCAC
>JBBSCZ010000253.1:0-4684 GCA_038249795.1 Gemmatimonadales bacterium
CCGAGCCGGTCGCATATCCTTGCGAAGCTCCACCACCGCGTCGGATGCGAGCAGGGTCATGATCTCCATCAGCGGAGTGCCCGTGTAGAGCAACAGGCCGCCGACTCCGGCGAGGGCTGCAGCCAGCAGCGCAATGATGGCAAGCAGCCAGCGTGGCACGCGGCTAGTGCTGCCGACGTTCGAGCGCGACGTGTGCCTCGTTCCGCTTCAGAAAAGGGATCGAGAACGGCTGATCGTATTGCGCCCACGACACGCCATCCACCACACGCCAGTCACCATTGCCGGCGATGGTCTGCAGCAGCCTGCGCTTCGAGTCGTCACGGGCCTGCTCGGAATTGTTGCCGCTGTACCGAAGCGATCCGATGGTGGTCTCAGGCTGCATGATGAGAGTAATCGTCGGATCCTCCGGCTGCGGAGCGGTTTGCGGCGTCAGCTCGTTCGAGATGAAGAACGAGACTGTCCACCCATCACCGCTCTCGCTCTGCAGGACGGGCGTCGTCATCGACAGCCGCTCCGCATGCTGTTCCTGAAACACCGGTGATGTCATGTGGAGCGTCTCGTCGCTGACGTTCTTGCCATAGATGTATCCTGCCAGCTTGGTGAACGCTTCGTTCAAGGCATTGCTGTGATCGCCCATCACCGTTACCTGTGCCAGCAGGGCCGGCGCATACTGACGCACTTCGACCTCGCCGATGGTTTCGAGCACCGTGAATAAGGGCTCCTCTTCCAGGCGTATCCCGAAGAATCCGGGAATGGAGTGCAAAATGTCCTTGAATGGTGGCCGGATCATCTCGCTCATGGCTCGGTCCTCGCGCAGGTATCAGGTAGTGGATCGTCGGTAGACATGACGGTGAGCCGGTGCAACTTCCATACTCACTGCTCGATACCGTGTGGCGAATGCGGTGACACGCTTCGTGTGATGGTCCGATTCGTGAATGGAATTGCCATGCCGGGCGACCAACGCCTGCGATCGCTTCCTGCTCTGGGCGTTACGACAGTTCTGCGCGCCGACAGATTGCGTGTTTGCCTCTTCGCCTACCGCTGATGGAGCACGTCCCTGCATGAGCAAGAATCAGGAGCAGTCGGAAACAGTCAAAGATGAGGCAGCCAGCAAGCTCGAGGCCGTCAGCACATCAGTCATCTATGAGGTCATCAGTCGAGACGGTGAGCATGAGCTGGACCGCTCATTCAGCGCGCTGTGGTGGTCGGGTGTCATCGCCGGGCTGGCCATCAGCATGTCCGTACTGGCCAAGGGTGTGCTCGTCGCCGTGCTGCCCGATGCCCGCTGGACGCCTGCCGTCTCGAATTTCGGATACTCACTCGGCTTTCTGATCGTGATTCTTGGACGTATGCAGCTGTTCACCGAGAACACGATCACGCCGATCCTATCGCTCCTCCGCGCGCCGACGGCGAAGAACTTCGCTCGCACCCTCCGGCTCTGGTCGATCGTGTTCGTAGCGAATATGGTCGGCTGCCTTCTCGCCGCGACCGTGCTCGTGTTCGTGCACATCCTGCCAGCCGAACAGTTCGCGGGTATTCTCGACGTCTCGCGACACTATGCGAAGGCGACACCGATGCAACATCTGACATGGGGCATGCCGGCCGGCTTCCTGATCGCATCGCTGGTGTGGATCATGCCGCGCATGAAGGATGCCGGCGAAGTGCTCGTCATCGTGTTGATCACGTACGTGATCGGCCTCGGCGGCATGTCGCACGTGGTAGCCGGGTCGACCGAGCTGTTCGTCCTGATGCTCCGGGGCGAACTGACGCTGCTGCAGGTGATGTTCGGAGGGATCGCGCCGGCGCTTGCCGGCAACGTCATCGGCGGCACCGGCATGTTCGCTGCGATCACTTACGCGCAGGTGCGCGAAGAGGTGACGCGTCCATCCAGACGTCGCTGACCGCGCAGTGTGGTGGTTGTGCCGCCGACCACCACACTGCACGATCGCGCACGGCCCACGCTTGAACCCACGCGTCGCGAACAGCGCGCGCCTGAACCCACGCGTCGCGAACAGCGCGCGCCTGAACCCACGCGTCGCCGTTTTCAGTCTACATCGCGGACATCTTCAGATCACCGCATGACACGATCGTACCCATCGCGTCGGGCGACAGATGAATGTTCACGTGATAATCGCCGGTGGAGGGAGCGGCAATGTTCACCGTCGTCGTCGCCGTCGCGGTTCCATTGTCATCTGTCTTCAGCGCGGGATAGTCCGCGGCCGGGCCTGCGATGGCGCCGCCGGTGGCACAGGTACCGACATGCACATGCCAGGGATGTGTGCTGTTCTTCGGGGCGCCATTGATGGCGACTTCAGCCGTCATCGTGCCCGCTGACGTGCCTGGTGTGACGGATGAGGTACCGCGCACCTGCGTTCCACCCATCGGCTCGAGCGTGGTCGACCAACGCATTCCCTGGCCAGTGGCGGCCGCCGTCGACTCACCCATCGCTGGCACCGCTGCCATGCCCGTGTCCGCTGCGTACTCCGACTTTTTGTCGCCGCAGGCCGCGAGTGATCCAAAGGCAATGATGTATGCAGAGGAGCGGAGCAGTTGTCGGAACTCTGTGTGCATGTGTATCTCCTGAGAGCGTGATCAGCCAGTTTTCGAGTGCGTGCGCAGAGCGCGCGCCACGGGTAAGTGATGCACTCCCATGCACGTCTCGTGCTTGACCACGCGAAGCAGGCTCGGCTTTCGTCAATGCGCTACGGCTCGTGAAGAGCGACCACGCGGGTCAGTCTGGAGCTGACGCTACCGGGCGCGTGATCAGATTGACGAACGCCGTCGTCGGGTGATCGCGAACGCCGAATACGCGCGCAACGCTGCGTAACAGCGGCACCGTCAATTCGTAGCCGAGTGCCCAGCCGAGTCCGTGCGTGGTTCGAGGCCAGGGATCGCGACGGAACCAGCGCCCCTGTCAAGTGTCCGGTGATGGCATGACCAACACGCGACTCAGTCGCTTCACCGTCTGGCGAGAAGCGACCGCGCTCTGCAGTGAACCATTGCCGACATCGAAGGCTGTGAAAGGCTGACCATGCAACGCATCCTCGTCACCGGCGCCACCGGGCAGGTCGGCTCGGCCGTGATCTCGGCGCTGCGGGCTTATGATGGCCTCGTCGTGCGCGCGGGAGTTCGGGACGTGTCGACAGCGATTGCGACATGGGGCGGCGATGCACCTGTGGAACCAGTCGCCTTCGACTTTCTCGATCCCGCCACCCATGATGCGGCTTTGTCCGACTGCAACAGTCTGTTCCTGTTGCGTCCGCCGGAACTCACTGGTGACTTCGCCGACGTGATCGCGCGCGCGAGAGACCACGGTGTGGCGCACATCGTATTCTTGTCGGTGCAGGGTGCGGAGGACAATCGCTTCATCCCGCACCACAAGATCGAACGGCGGCTGGTGTCCAGCGGCGTGCCGTACACGATGCTGCGGCCGGCGTATTTCATGCAGAACTTCACCGGCACGCTCCATGATGAGCTGGTCCGCCGACATCGCATATTCCTTCCGGCAGGGAACGCTCGTTTCACGCTCGTCGATGTCAGCGACATCGCACGGGTCGCAGCCGAGGTGCTGACTCGGTCAGGCATGCAACACCATGGCAAGGCTTACACACTGACGTCGGAAACGCCGATGACCTTTCAGCAGATGGCGGCGCAGTTGACGCTTGGGTTAGGCATACCCATTCGCTATGTGTCGCCGAATCCATGGCGCTTCTACCGCACGCTGCGGCGCGACGGTCGCGAGCCTGGCTTGATCCTCGTGATGTTGTTGCTGCACATGCTGCCGCGCTTCACCGGCACGCCACCCGTGACCCGCACGGTGGCCGACTTGACCGGCCGAGCGCCGATTGAGTTCGCGCAATTCGTCGCAGTAAATCACGACGAGCTGCTCGATACAGCGAATCGCCCATGACGCAGCACTCGGCCAGCAAGTCTCCTCCCGCATATCGCTCCCACATGCCGCTCCCTTCAAACGCAGATCAGCGGTATAGACGGTACGGCAGCACCTGCTCGGCGAAGCGCGCCGACTCGCTGCGAAACGACGCCAGTAACGCGGTGACGGCGGCATCGCTCGTCTCGACCGCCTTGCGTAGTCGATCGCTGCCGCTGAGACGGTCGATCGACGTCACCCGCCACTCCCACGCCTGCTGGTGACGCGCGTAGATCTCGCGCAACATCCACGCACCGACCTCCACCGGCTGCACGACCTCGCGGTCGGTCACGCGCACGCGGATCATCGGGATCAGCTTCCCGCCATGCTTGTAGCTCGCCTCGATCGTGCGCCAGGCGACGTCGAAATGGACGCCGGCCAGACGACGGGCATTGAGGGCATCGGCGATGGGCTGCGCGTCGGTCAGCCAGGGCGCACCGGCTTGCGTGAACGGCGCATCGGTCCCGCGCCCCTCGCTCAGATTTGTCCCTTCGAAGAAGACCGTGCCGGGATACAGCAGTGCCGCATCCACCGTCCGCAGATTGGGTGACGGATCGATCCAGGACAACCCGAGTTCATCATACCAGGCGCTGTTGCGATAACCGCACATCGGAATGACACTCAATTGCACATCGACCTGCTTCGTCCCTACCAGGTAGCGCATCAGCTCACCTGGCGTCATCCCGTAACGCGCCGCCACGGGATATTGACCGACGAAGCTGCGGAACGCGACATCGAGCATGCCGCCATCGATGC
>JBBSCZ010000254.1:0-4679 GCA_038249795.1 Gemmatimonadales bacterium
CAGGACGCCGTGAAGATCGCCGAAGGCTTCAACAACGCCCTCGGCATCACCGGCATCATCCTCACCAAGATGGACGGCGACGCCCGCGGTGGTGCGGCGCTGTCGGTCTATGGGGCGACCAAGAAACCGATCAAGTACATCGGTGTCGGCGAGAAGGTCGATGCGCTCGAGGAGTTCCACCCCGATCGCATGGCCGGCCGCATCCTCCAGATGGGCGACGTGCTCTCGCTGGTGGAGAAGGCGCAGGAATCGTTCGACGCCGACGAGGCGAAGAAGCTCGAGAAGAAGGTCCGCCGCGAAGGGATGGACCTGAACGACTTCCTCGGCGCGATGAAGCAGATCGAGAAGCTGGGCCCCATCGAGGGGATCCTGAAGATGATCCCCGGCGTCAACACGAAGGCGCTCAAGCAGGCCAAGATGGACCCCAAGCGCATGAAGCATGTGGAGGCGATCGTCCTCTCCATGACCATGGCGGAGCGGAAGAAGCCGGACCTGATCAACGGCTCCCGCCGCCTCCGTATCGCCAGGGGTTCGGGCCGGACAGTGGCCGAGGTGAACCGGCTGCTGGACCAGTTCCGGGACATGCAGAAGATGATGAAGAAGGTCACCGCCAGCGGTGGCCGAAACCCTTTCGGTCGGGGTTAGCTTTGTTGGCTCCGCCCGAAATGGCTGAGCAAGGCAGGTTCGGCACTACCCCGGGTGCGCTGGTCGAATGGTCGACTGGCGCGAGGAGCCCGGGCCGGCGGAGGACGGGTCAGGCTGACTCCTCGTCGCGCCGCGTACGGCGATCGCTGCGTGTGATCGGTCGTGCGACTTCACGTCCCCTCAGAGGATGCCCGCATGGTTCGTATTCGTCTCCGCCGCGTCGGCCGCAAGAAGGCCCCCGTCTACCGTATCGTCGTCGCCGACAGCAAGAGCCCGCGCGATGGCAAGTTCATCGAGATCATCGGCACGTACTCACCGCGTCTGACTGAGGGTGCCGTGACGATCAAGGCCGATCGCGCACACTATTGGCTCGATGTCGGCGCACAGGCGTCGGACACCGTCCGCTCGCTCCTCCGCAAGGGCGGCGTGCTGAAGGCGCGTCACGAGGCCCGCCTGGCGAAGAAGCTCGCGGCTGCCGCCGTGCCGCTGTCCGAAGGCGACAAGGCGTAACAGCGATGGACACGCCCGCGTCCGCGCTCATGATCGTGGGGCGTGTCCGCAAGGCGCATGGCATCCGCGGCGAACTGCTCGTGGAGCCCATCACCGACGCGCCCGATGCGGTTTTCGTATCGGGCCGTCGGCTCTTTGCCGGTACGGCCACGGGCGATCCGGCACCCGATGGTCAGCTGTTGCACGTGACCGCCGTCCGTCAGCACATGGAGTCGGTGCGGCTGACCATTCGCGAGATTCCCGACCGCAGTGCGGCGGAGCTCTGGCGTGGCCGCTTCCTCCTTGCGCCGCGCGATGAGCTGCCGCCCCCCGCCGAGGACGAGGTCTACCTCCACGACCTGCTCGGCATGCAGGTGGTGCACGAGGATGGCCGCGCGCTTGGCACCGTCGCCGACACGTACGATCTGCCGCAGGGGCTGATGCTCGATGTGCGCCCCGTCAACGGCGGTCCGACTTATTTCATCCCATGGCGCGACGAAGTCCTCCTGAACGTGGATGAAACCACGCGCGTGATCACGGTGCATCCGCCGGAAGGGCTGCTGCCGGAAGGCCTGCTGCAGGCTGAAGGACACCCCGCCGACGACGCGTGACGATGTCCGGCACGGACAGGCCTGCCGACGACATGCACGACGCACTGCCTGACGGTGCCGACGATGCAGCGGCACGGTCGCGTACACCGCTGCGCATCAACATCGTCAGCATCTTCCCCGAGTTCTTCGCGGTGCCGCTGTCGATCAGCATCCCGTCGCGCGCTGCGGGAGTGGGAAGCGTGGTGTACAACGTGGTCGACCTGCGTCAGTTCACGCACGACCGGCATCGCACCGTGGACGATTATCCGTACGGTGGAGGGCCGGGGATGGTGATGAAGCCGACACCCTTCTTCGAGGCGGTGGAACATCTCGGTGCCACGTCGCCGATCGTGCTGCTGTCGCCGCGCGGCAAGCTTTTCACCCAGGCCGATGCGCATCGCTTCGCCGCCGGCACCGAGCTCACGCTGCTCTGCGGGCACTACAAGGATGTGGATCAGCGCGTGGCGGATCATCTCGCGACCGAGGAAATCTCGCTCGGTGATTTCGTGCTGAGTGGCGGCGAACCGGCGGCGCTGACGATCGTGGATGCCGTGGCACGTCTGCTCCCCGGTGCGATGAACGATCACGACTCGGCCGCCACCGATTCGTTCTACGGCGGTGCGGGCGTGAGTGCGCCGAGCTACACGCGCCCCGAGGAGTATCGCGGCCATCGTGTGCCCGACGTGCTGCTCTCGGGCCACCACAAGAAGATCGCGGAGTGGCGCCGCCTCGAAGGTGAGCGCCGCACCACAGCGCGCGGGGACTGAGACGGTGCGGTTCGCATTGTTGCTGACAGCGGCCGCCGCGGTCGTGGCCGCGTGCACCGACCGTCCGCCGCCCGACACGCGCGCCGCAACCACGGCGGTCGATTCGGTACCCCTGGCGTCACCCGTGCCGCGCCCACCGCTCTCGATCGACACGGCGGGCAACGTCATCCTCGAGCTCTGGCCGCTCGCCGTGAGTGGCACTCGTCAGGCCGAGGAAACGCGGCGCCTGGTGGAGCACCTGCAGGCCGATCTCGTGCTGGTGCCGGGGTTCGCCTCGGCCACCCTGCTGGCGAGCGGCGATGGGTCCACGCTGTTGCTCGCCGTGGCGTGGCACGACAGCACTGCCGCCGCCCGAGGTGACACGATGTTGACCGGTTGGCTCCGGCTGCCCTCCGACACGGCGCTCCGCCGACGGCAGGACGGCACGCTGACGCCGCGGGTGCTGGTCCGGCGCACCGCCGGCGCACCGCCCCAGCTGCGCGAGGGGGCGATGCTGCAGTTCACCCGCTACGTCATGAAGCCTGGCCATTCGTTCGGCGCCCTGGCATCGCTGGCCGACAGCAACCTCGCCATGCGCGTGCTGCAGGACACCGCGGCGCAGGGCGGTTCGCTGCTCGTCGCGGCCGACAGCGGCGCGCTGTACATGTTGTTGCAAGCGCGGAATGCCACGGCGCTCGATCCCGGCTTCGCACGACCGACGGCCTCGTTGCCGTTCTGGGCCCCGTTCGCCAATCGTGAAGATCTGCTGCTGGCAGTGGTGGCGGTCGTGCACGGCCGGTAGTGCGCCGATCCGCCGCCTGACAAGGGCTCGGCTTCTCCGCTTGGGGGTGGGATTCCTGTCGACGGCCACTACCATCTCGGCCATGCGCGGGTTAACCTTCTCGGCTCACCAAGACAACCCCAGCCGGCGCCGCAGTTTGCAGGCGCCCCGCAGAGCGTGATATGCACCCGTTCATCGAGACCCAGAAAGAGTGGATGCGCGAAATTCCCCCGTTCCGCGCGGGTGACACGGTACGTGTCAGCGTGCGCGTGAAGGAAGGAGAAAAGGAGCGCCTCCAGGCCTTTGAAGGCACGGTCATCGCCCGCCGAGGCAGTGGCGTGAGCGCGACCTTCACGGTCCGGAAGATCTCGAACGGCGTCGGCGTCGAGCGAATTTTCCCCGACCACAGCCCGATGCTCGGCGAGATTCTCGTCGTGCGCCGCGGCCGTGTGCGCCGTGCGAAGCTGTATTACCTGCGCGGCGTGACGGGCAAGGCGGCCCGCATCAAGGAGCGCAAGGTCCGCGTCGTCGCCAAGAGCTGAGTCGGGTCGGTTCGTCTGATGCCTGGGCGGACGCCGAGCTGGGGCAAGGTCGAACGCAGCGCGCGCCGGATTGGCCACACCCGCATCGTCGGGGTGGATGAAGTAGGACGGGGCCCCCTGGCGGGCCCCGTCGTCGCATGTGCGATTCTGCTGCCGCACAAGTGCCGCGACATCGATGGCGTCGGCGACTCGAAGGCGTTGCGCCCCCAGGATCGTGAGCGGCTCGCGGTGGAGATCCGGCGCCTGGCGCTGGCGATCGGCATCGGCGCTGCGAGCGTCTGTGAGATCGATCGTGTCAACATCTACCAGGCGACGGCGATCGCGATGCGCCGCGCCATCGCTCGGATCCCGGGCCCGCATGACCTGCTGCTGGTCGACGGGTCGCCATTTGCCGCCCTCGGCCTTCCGCACCAGGCGGTGGTCAAGGGCGACGCCTGCTGCCTCAGCATCGCCTGCGCCTCGATCATCGCGAAAGTCACCCGTGATCGGCTGCTCGCGTCGCTCAACCGACGTTACCCTGCCTACGGCTGGCACACGAACGCCGGATATGGCACCCGCGAACATCTGGCCGCGCTGACCGCACACGGCGCGACGCCGCACCATCGGCGAAGTTTCCGCCCGCTGCGTATCGAACCCGATCTCTTCTCTTCACTCGAGCAA
This sequence comes from Gemmatimonadales bacterium, assembly GCA_038249795.1. Taxonomy (GTDB): domain Bacteria; phylum Gemmatimonadota; class Gemmatimonadetes; order Gemmatimonadales; family Gemmatimonadaceae; genus JACMLX01. The sequence continues at coordinate 4,454 of JBBSCZ010000254.1, forward strand.
CCCGCATGAATTCTCACCCGGTGTTTCGCGATGGTCTTCTGGATGGACAGGTCGGCATCATCACCGGCGGTGCCACCGGCATCGGGCTGGGCATCAGCTCGACGCTGGCGCAGCTCGGCATGCACGTGGTGCTGGCGAGCCGGAAGCCGGAGCATCTGGAGCCCGCAGTGGCCGGCATCATTGCCGCCGGCGGCAAGGCAAGCGCGGTGCAGGTCGATGTGCGTGA
>JBBSCZ010000255.1:0-4673 GCA_038249795.1 Gemmatimonadales bacterium
ACCACAGCAACGTCGATTCGGACGAGGTCATCTTCTACGCGTCCAGCGACTTCATGAGCCGCAAGGACATCGAGTTCGGCGCCATCACGCACCATCCTGATGGCATCCCGCACGGCCCGCATCCTGGGCGTGCCGAGGCGAGTATTGGTCAGAAAGAGACGAAAGAGCTGGCGGTGATGATGGACTCGTTCCGTCCCCTCAAGGTCGCCAGACAGGTCGCGGCCATTGAAGATCCCGCGTACCACACCAGCTGGATCGAGGCGCAGCATGCGATGGTGGCGTCGCGCTGAACGGCCTGTGAACTCGACGCTTGAGCAGCTGTGGGCGGAGACTCACGACGCGATGTACGAGCCTTCTGCACGACAGCTCTTTCGTGTCGTCCAGGCGCGCCGTAGTCGCGAGCGTGCGGTGCGCCGCGCTGCAGCGTCGAATATGTGTTGCGGCCGCTCTACGACCTGATGCGAGTGTACCACATGTTGGTGACGTATCCTCGCTGGCATAGGCCGCAGATGCTCCCGACATCCAAGGCTGACTGCGAGTGTAAGGTGCTGCACGGCATCAGCTTACTTGCTGACATTGCTTTAATGTGGGCAAGCGCTGCGAACCCTGGTACGACGCGTGCTGTTGATCTCAGTTCACTCTTACAAACGGAGTTTACCGATGAAAGCGTTTGGTAATCTTGTTGCATGTGCAGCACTTGCACTGCTGCCCTCACTCGCAGCCGCACAAAACATCCTGATCGTGAACGGTTCCAGCGGCACCAGCGAGCCCGGGACCACGTTGAACATCACCAACAATCTCACGACGCTGCATCAGGCGGTCGGAAACATTGTCACCGTCGCCGACGGTATTCCCATGAATTTTACCGGCTTCTCGCAGATCTGGGACATCCGATTCTCCAACACGTTCGCGCTCACTGGCTTGCAGCAGACGCAGTACTTGACCTACATGCAGAGTGGCGGTCGCGTGTTCATGATGGGTGAGAATAACTCCTTCTCGACGCGCAACGGTTCGATTTTCTCGCTCATTCTTGCAGCGGGTGGTGGCAACCTCGGTAACGGTGGCTCGGGTAACTGTCCTGCCGACGTCCAGACGGTCAATGCTCCGTTCAACGGTCCGAACGCAGTCAACGCCATCACGTACGCCTGCGCCGGTGCCTTCAATGGCTTCGGGACGGGACAGTGGATCTCCAACGCCGGCTCGATTGGCGCCGGCGTTGCATGGACGATCGGCGCGCTTACCAATGCAACCGCTGGTTCGCTGACGTCGATCCTCGACGTGAATTTCATGGAAGGCAATCGCACGGCAGCAATGCAGGATCTCACCAAGAACCTGATCGGCTTCGTGAACAATCCGCCGCCGCAGGCTGGTGTCATTCCTGAGCCGTCCACGTACGCGCTGATGGCCACTGGTTTCGCCGGCCTGATCGTGATCAGCCGCCGTCGCCGCGCTTCAGCGAAGGTCTGAACCGCGGCAAGGTTCGGCTTGTTCTGGGGTGTGCGACGCGGGTTCTCGCTTCGGCGAGGGCCCGCGTCGTGTTTTCACTAATTGTCGCGCGCATACTTCTCCATCGCCCGAAGCATTGCGTCGTTCCTGCTCGTTGACCTCCGAGCCAGCTCCGCACATGTCGCACCGCGAGTGACGCTGCCGCGCGCGGCAGGAAAAGCCCCACGGCTTCGGCTGCTGGGGCTGTTCTTCGTGTTGTACTTCACCGTCTCGGGTGGTGCCTTCACCATCGAGTCGCTGGTGGTGGGCGTCGGTCCGGTGCTGGCCCTGGCCGCGTTGATTCTGATCCCGTTGCTCTGGGCCGTCCCCGAGGCACTGCTGATCGCGGAACTCGCCAGCATGCTCCCCGTCGAGGGCGGTTACTACCGCTGGGTGCAGCGCGCATTCGGCGACCGGCTCGGCTTCCAGAACGCCTGGTGCACCTGGCTCTACTCGCTGGTCGAGATGTCGCTGTATCCCGCGATCGTGGTGCAGTATCTGGGAGCGTTCGTTCCCGGTCTCGCGCGCGAATGGGTCATCGTGGTGACGATGCTCGTCATCTGGATTCCCACGCTGCTCAACCTGCGTGGCGCCGTGCCTGTGGGCCGAGTTTCGACGGTGATCGGCATTGCGGTGCTCACCTGCTTCGCGCTGGTCGCACTGTTTGCACTGCCGAACATGACGCACACACCGTGGACCACGCCCGGTCCACCGGAACCGATTCGCTGGTCATCGCTCGGCGCGGGGCTCAGCCTCGCGCTCTGGAACTGGATCGGATGGGATAATGCGAGCACCGTCTGCGGCGAGATCGAAGATCCCGGTCGCACCTATCCGAAGGCGCTCGCGATCGCCGTGCCGCTGGTGGCTGCTGGCTACTTCGTGCCGCTGCTGCCCGCACTGGCCGCGAGTGACTGGCGCACCTGGCGTGATGGCGGCTGGCCTGACATCGCCCGTGAGATCGCTGGCCCGGCGGGACCTGCACTCGCAATCGCACTGGTGGTACTCGCGATGCTCAGCGCCACCGCGATGTTCAACTCGCTGCTGCTCGCCTACTCACGTATTCCGCTCACCGTAGCGCAGGATCGCCTATTGCCGCAGTGGCTCGCGGTGGTCGATGCGCGCGGCGTACCGGTGCGATCCATTCTGCTGGCGTCCGCTTTCTACTCTGTCCTCGCGCTGCTGCCATTCGGCGACCTGATCGCCGCCGACGTGCTGCTGTACGCGATCGCACTGGCACTGGAGTTCGCGGCGCTGATTCAGCTCCGTCGCACGGAGCCCGATCTGCGCGGCGCCTTTCGTCTACCGTTCGGTCGACGCGGATTGATGCTGCTGGCGCTCTGCCCGATGATTATCCTCGTTGGCATCACAGGCATCGAGATCGCCGAAGGCGAGCACGCGGGCCGTGCGCTGCTGATTGCCGTGATCGCCGCCGGCCTGGGGCCGCTGGTCTACGGCGTCCTCAATCGCCGACGGTTGGCCGCGCGCTGATCACTGCAGTGACGGAACCCGGCGTCGCCGACTTGTCCGTCACGCCCCCCGACACGATGAACGACATCAGCTCGGCGCTCCCCGACTGCACCAGCGTGACATGCTCGCGCGGCACCAGCAGCAGCTGCCCAGAGAAGTTATAACTGTGCGGCAGGTACACGGCGCAGTGGTCGGTGAGCCCGAACATCTCCACGTCCTTGCGTGTCATGAACCCCAAAGCCTTCGCTTCGCTCCCGGGGTAGAGCGTCACCAGGATGGCCGTGTCGAAGCGTCGCTTGTCGCCCACGAATGCTTCGAAGAAATCCTTCGCCGTGCCATAGAGCAGCCGTACGAAGGGCAGCTTTTCGAGCAGGCCATCGATGACCTTCACCAGACTGGCAGTCAGCACATTCGAGCCGAGCGCACCCACCAGCGTGATCAGGCCGAGCGTGATGGCGAAACCGACCCCCGGGATGTCCACCGGAATCCAGCCATCGATGGCCATGACGATCGAGTAGCAGACGTAGATCGTCAGCGCCAGCGGCGCCATGATCACGAGTCCACGCAGAAAATAGCCGGCCAGGCGACGCATGCAGAAATGGCTGAAGTGGTGCGCCTGACGGGCGCAGGACCGTGGTAAGCTACCCGGATCGGCGCACGACGTCCTGCAACGGTCCCGCCGCGCTGGTCGTACATTCGGGTGTTACGCACGATCGTGCCCGCCGACCCTCGCTACGCCTCAGATGCGCCGACCCGCTGTCCTGCTCAGCCTCACGCTGCTCGCCTCCACGCCCGGCCTCGCACAGGGCCGGCGCGCCATCACGCAGGACGACTACGATCGGTGGCGCACGGCGCAAGCGCCGACCCTCGCCCCCACGGGCACCTGGGCCGCGTGGACCGAGGTGCCGCAGGTCGGTGACGGCGACCTCGTGATCCGCGAAACGCGCGGTACGCGCGAGGTGCGGGTGCCACGAGGCTTCCTCGGTCGCCCGATCGTGAATCTGACCGCGGGCACCGATTCACCGTTCGTCGCGCCGCCGCCGCAGTTCACCGCCGACGGCTCGACACTGGTGGCGATTGGCTACGCGCCCATGGCAGAGTTCGAGCGTGCACGGAAGGCCCGGCCGCGAGCACTGGCCGTGCCGCGCAGTTCGCTCATCATCATACCGCTGGCTGGCAGCGCCGCGCTGCAACCCGTGATCGTGCCGCGGGTGCGCAGTGTGCGCGTGCCGCGCGATGCCGGCACCGTGGTGGCATACCTGCTCGAGGCGGATACCGCCACGGCCCGCGCCGCCGGCGACACGATCGCGCGCCGCACCGCCGACTCGACACCACCACGGCCGGCGACCAGAAGGGAATACGGCACGACGCTGGTGATCCGCAACACCGTCAGTGGCATCGAGCAGCGGGTCGCCGACGTGAACTCCTACGCGATCGATCCGACGGGGACGTACGTCGCCTACACGGTGGTCTCGCGCACGCCGGACCGGGACGGCGCGGCGGTACGCACGGTGGCCACCGGCGTGGAAGCGTGGCTGCTGCGCGGCACCGGCAATTACAAGGCGATCACCTTCGATCGCGATGGTCGTCAGGTGGCATTCGTATCAGACAAGGACGAATTCACCGCCGACAAGCCTCGCTATGCCGCCTATCATGCGCTGATCGGCAGGAACGCGGCGGCACGACGGGTGGTGGCGGCGGACGCCTTTGCGCCCCGCGCA
>JBBSCZ010000256.1:0-4593 GCA_038249795.1 Gemmatimonadales bacterium
CCGATGGTGAAGCCGACGCCGTACCGCATGATCTGGCGCTGCGTCCCTTCGCCGCAATCGAACAGCAGGGTCTCACCTTCCCGCACCAGTGCAACGGAAGTGACGTTGCGCTCCACGGTCGGGCGAGCGGCGGAGGTCCCCAGAAAACGCAGCGAAAGCGACATTGTGGCGAATATAGCGGCCTCATTCTGACACGACCGACGACCGGCAAAGCGGTCGGCCCCCGGCCGAGCCTGCCGGATCGGTCAGCTTCCGGCAAAATATTCCTGACCAAGCTCGGCCAGTGGCCCGCATCCTGCATACACTGATTCACGTGGGACCTGCAGAGGCGTCGAACCGGCGCCTGGCAGTCGCACCTGAGACGTTCGGGGACGAGGGTATGTCATCGTCGCCGGGAATGCTGGCAAGTCGTTCGGATGCTTTACCGCGGTTGCGCCCCGATTCTGAGCAGGGGTCGTCCTCTGGTACTGCTGTCGGCCCGACCGGATGTCTGGGGTGTTTCCTTTCACGGGGTAGGAGGACGCTGCATGGCAGAGACAATGGATCACGGCGCGCCACCGATGGGCGACGAAAAGCCGCGAAAGAGCACGCGCGGGTTCGCCAGCATGGACCCGGAACGGCAGAAGGAGATCGCCTCCAAGGGCGGTCGCGCTGCACACGCCAAGGGCACCGCGCACGAGTGGTCCCGGGACGAGGCACGTAATGCCGGCAAGAAGGGTGGCGAGATCGTCAGTCGCGATCGCGCCCACATGGCCTCGATCGGCCGTGAAGGTGGCGGAGCACGCAGCCGCAACCGTCGCGGGAATACCGACGAGACGCGTCGCTGATTTGCTGACAGGATCCTCGACCACCCCGACGCGCCCGGCACGGCGCCCTGGTGAAGCCGATGATTCGTACGACAAACGCAAAGGGTGCTCCGACTCGGTGACGGAGCGCCCTTTGTCGTTTTCTCTATTGTGCTGCACAATCATCACTGTTGCACGACGAAACACTGCGCATCGCGGAGTTTCGGGGGCTCGGAGGCGGAGATGACTGTATGGGCACGGCTCCACCCAAACACTTCCCCGGGCCTCCGAGTCCCCGCGATTCCTTCATGCGCTTTTTTCAGTTGCTTGCGACCTCACGCCGCAGAAGCTGAGCATGACGTGCCCTGTCAGCGCGTCCAGCGCCGCTCGTACGCGCGCGCGTCGAACTTCTTGTAGGCTAGGTCGATCGACATGTAGCGGATGGTGCCGAGCACCGGGCGGCGCGTCCAGGGACGATCGAATTTGCCGAGGCACCATTGGATGCCGCCGTAGCTGCTCGGGTCGCGGCCATCGAGACCGTACTTGTTGTTCAGCAGGATCATGATGCGCAGCGCTTCCGCGTAACTCGCGCTCCAGAGCACGATGTACTTGCCCCAGTACATCCGCATCACGTTGTGCATCGATCCCGTCTCGAGCAGCTCGCGCTGCGCGGCGTTCCAGAGCGGATGATGCGTGGCCGCGCGCTCGAAGGTGTCGAGATCATAGATGTGCTGGCGCGGATCGTCCGCATGACGCGCCATGTTCTCGCGCACCCAGTTCGGCAGCCCGTCTAGCGTGCCGAAGTTCGGATTGCGCCGGCAGAAGTTGAGCGCCAGCTCGCGCCAGGTGATCAGCTCGTCGAAGAACTTCTCGACCTCGGCGGGCTCTCCGCGTTCACGCACCGTGCGCGCGACTTCGGCGGCGCTGATCTGCCCGAAGTGCAGGTACGGTGACAGACGACTCGAGCCGTCAGGATCTCCGGGTTCGCTGCGTCGCTCGGAATACTCTTGCAGCGGACCGCTGCAGAACGTCTCGAGACGGGCGCGTGCGGCGGTGAGCCCCGGCGGCGTCGCGTCGACGATACCGACGGTGTGGTCGATGTCACAGCTGGCGATGATGGCGCGCAGGTCGCGCGCCGTCAGATCGAGCACGTCCACGTCGAGTGACGCGCGCAGCGTCGCCGAGACCGTGTGTTTCGGCGGCTGATCGCGCACCGGTTCGAGTGCAAAATCGCGTAGCTTGGCGAGCTTGGGGCGGATGGTCCGCGCTGCGTATTCCTCTTTCTGCAGTGCCGCCGCCGGCACGATCGCGTGCGATTCGACCGCCAGCAGTCGGCACGGCAGGCGCGCGGCAACGCGGCTGGTGCGCGCTGCCACGCCGGCCGTCGGGTAGTCGTCGGTCACCACCAGCGCGGCGCGGGCTGCCAGACGGTCGACGACGCGGTTGTCGCCGTCGATGGTGCGGCGCAGATGAAAGAGATACGTGTAGCCCAGCGACTCGGCCCTCACCGACAGCTCCGCTGCGTTGCCGATGATCATGGCATGGGTGCGATCGTTCGCGTGCTCGTAATGCGGGTTGAGCCCCTGATAGATCACCAGCGGCTTCCCCAGCCGGTCGGCTTCGAGGGTGGCCTGCCGGAGGGCCCAGTTCTCGTCGAGCCGTTGCGTGCTCTGCATCCAGTAGAGGACGTACTCCCCCTCGGGCTGGATCCGGAGTTCGTTGGCGGTGGTGGTGCGGAGGGCGAGCTGGTCGCGGACGAACTGGGAATCGAGGGAATGCATGCCTGATGTCGCAGATGGAACTTGCAGCGGGTGTCGGGTTACGGATGTTTGAAGTGATGGCCTTGTTCCAGCTGGAAGGACAGGGGTAGTTGACCCGTAACGGGCAACGAACTAGCTTCACCGGACTGTGCGAGGCACCGAAGATGAGTTTGTTTCTGGTGTTGACAGGGTTCGGGGCTGTAGCTCAGTTGGTAGAGCGCTGCAATCGCACTGCAGAGGTCAGGGGTTCGATTCCCCTCAGCTCCATTGTGTGATTGACAGAGCATTGCCCGCCGCTGTTCGGTAGGACGGAGAGTTCCAATGACAGCGTGCGTGGCCCAGCTGATGGGGCGGTGAGTCCAATGGACTCCCGCCCCTTTTCTGTCGTGACGCATCCTCGACACACTCGTAGCGCGTACTACGGCGTGCCCGGGGCGAATCCGTAGCGCAGGCCGCGCAGGTCGTCGCGCATTCCCTGAAACAGGTCGGCGTTGAAGCGATTTTCCTCGCGCTCGGCGGGGCCATCGAACTCGCTGAACGCCGAGCCGCTCAGGCCACCGAGGAAGCGCGTGACGGCCGATTCCTGCACGGCCACACGGAAGTCGCGGACGATCATCGTCTGGCCGCCGTTCCCCGTGCGAAAGCTCACCTTCCCCACGATGCCGCCCTGTTCGAACGGTCGGCGCAACGGTGAGCGCAGCATGGCGGCGGTGCCGAGTGGCAGTTGCCAGTCTGGAGCGTGATCGAAACGCAGGGCCCAGCCATGCTCGGCCGGGGATCGCAGGAAGACGATGCTGCCCTGCATCTCCCTGAAGCCGATGGTGAAGATCGAATACTTCGTGCTCGCATTCATCGAGAGGCGCAGCGTGTCGGGCATGGCGCGTGGCGCGCCGTCGAGCGGCACCAGTCCACCGTCCCGCACTCGCATCTTCAGTGTCAACATGCGATTTACTGCGCGCACATCCATCCAGCGCACGTTGCGCGCATCGCGCAGCACGATGTGATAGGCGGCGGGCGCCACGTATTTCGCCACAAATTTCGCGTAGAGTGGAAAGCCCTCGCGCAGCCACTCCGGATGGAGCGTGGTGACGATCGTCACGGCGGTGGTGCCATCCGCCGCGCGCTCGGCGTCAAGCGTATCGAGCGAGAACATGCGGCCCAGTGCCGCCGTGGTGCGCGGCAGCGTGCTGCGCAGGTCGGCGCGCAGATCGGCATCGGTGCGTCCTTCGGCGCTGCCGAGGAGGGCACGGAAGCCGGTGGCCCAGTCCGTGGGCGACATCGGGCCCACGGCGAAGTCCACTGCAGTGCGCCACTCGAACTCGCCGCCGTTCGCCAGTCTGGTGAGCTGCGTCAGGTGTCGTGCATCGGCGATGCGATCGGGGAACGGCGCATCGGCGCGCGGGGTGAAGCGGTACCGGCCATCGGCGGTGGAGACGCCTTCGGCCAGCAGCACGCGCGTGGCGGCATCCGGCCGCGAGGTCCAGGCGGTGGTGTCGTCGAAGACGCCGGAGGGCGAGAGCGCGCGCTTCCCCAGCTTGGCGCGTGCGGCAGCGTAGAAGGGGGCGCGTTCGACGATCAGGTAGCGTCGGTAGAGCGCATCGGCGAAGGTGACGCCGTTGGCCTGCGCGCGGGCGGGGGAGGAGCCGAGGGCGTCCCAACCGGCGCGGCAGCCGGTGATGAGCAGCGTGGCGAGGGCGAGGAAGCTGGCGCGTCGGGCGAGTTGGAGAGGGCGTGTCACTGGGGGGGAAGCTAGCCGACATTGTGGTGTCTGGGTTTGCTTCCGGGGTGTTCGTGTGTTGAGATGTTTGTCCCCTTGAAGGCGGGGAGGTTGGGGCGTAGTTTTGAGGGACTCGGCTGGAGTGTTGGTCGGGGAGAGGTGCCCCTTGGTGTAACTGGCAACATGTCTGATTCTGGATCAGAAGAGTCCTGGTTCGAGCCCAGGAGGGGCAATTGAAGGGCCCGGTCGCCTAGCTGGTGGCCGGGCCTTTGTTGTGTCTGCTGCCGTCGGGTGTCGGATCGGGCGCGCAGGCACCACCTTACCGGGATGA
>JBBSCZ010000257.1:0-4536 GCA_038249795.1 Gemmatimonadales bacterium
CCGCGCTACCCCGCCGCGCGCGACGCGCTGGCACGCTTTGCCGAGCTCATCAAGTCGCCCGAGCACATCCACACCTACAAAATCAGCCCGCTGTCGATCTGGAACGCCTGCGCCGCGGGAACGACAGACGGCGAGATCGTGGGGGCGCTCGCGGAGTACGCCCGCTTCCCGCTGCCATCGCATGTCGCCGCGCAGATTCGCGACTTTGCCGGCCGGTACGGGCGAGTCCGCATCGAGCGCGACACCGGCGACCCGGCGGCCGCGCAGCTGTTGTTGCGAACCGACAACGCGGTGCTGGCCGAAGAGCTCTTGCATCAGCGCGCACTCGGCACGCTGCTCGCCGATCGCGTGTCGCCGACGACGTTCCGGATCGGGACTTCTGACCGCGGACGCGTCAAGCAGGCGCTAATCAAGGTCGGGTTCCCCGCCGAAGATGTTGCCGGATACACGGCCGGCAGCGCATTGCCAATTGCGCTACGCGACGCGACTGCCGCAGGGAAACCCTTCGCGCTGCGTGACTATCAGCACGACGCCGTGGCGGCCTTTCATGCGGGCGGCACGGATAGCGGCGGCTCTGGCGTGGTGGTGCTGCCCTGCGGTGCCGGAAAGACCGTGGTCGCCATGGGAGTGATGGCGGCCGTTGGCGCGTCGACGCTGATTCTGACCACCAGCGTCACGGCGGTGCGGCAATGGATCGCCGAGCTGCGCGACAAGACGTCGATTCGTGCTGACCTGATCGGCGAATACACCGGCGAGGGCAAGGACGTCCGCGCCGTCACCGTCGCCACGTATCAGGTGTTGACACACCGCTCGCAATCAGACGGCGAGTTCACGCACCTGGCGCTCTTCGACCAGCGCGACTGGGGCCTGATCGTGTACGACGAAGTGCACCTGCTACCAGCGCCGGTGTTCCAGATCACCGCCACACTCCAGGCGCGACGCCGGCTCGGCCTCACCGCCACCCTGGTGCGCGAGGATGGCCGCGAGGACGATGTGTTCGCACTGATCGGCCCGAAGAAGGCCGACGTACCGTGGAAGGTGCTCGAACGTCAGGGGTGGATCGCGACGGCGACGTGCACCGAAGTCCGCGTGCCGCTGCCCGATGAATTGCGGATGCCGTATGCCGTGGCCGAGCAGCGTGAGAAGTTTCGCGTTGCCTCGGAGAACCCGGTCAAACTCGACGTCGTGCGGGCACTGCTGCGCAAGCACGCCGGCGAGCCCGCACTCGTGATTGGCACGTACGTTGCCCAGCTCGAAACGCTCGCGCGCGACATGAAGCTGCCGCTGATCACCGGCACTACATCTCAGAAGAAGCGTGATGTGCTGTTCGCCGCCTTTCGCGCTGGCACCCTCCCCGCGCTGATCGTGTCGAAGGTCGCCAACTTTGCGATCGATCTGCCGGATGCGTCAGTGGCCATTCAGGTCTCCGGCAGCTTCGGATCGCGTCAGGAAGAGGCGCAGCGACTGGGGCGCATTCTGCGGCCAAAGGAGGGCGCAAATCAGGCGCACTTCTATACCATCGTCACCGCCGACACCACCGAACAGGACTTCGCGCTCAAGCGGCAGCTCTTTCTGTGCGAGCAGGGCTACGAGTACCAGATCGTCGATGTGCCGAGAGGCGATACCTCTGACGCACTCCGGATCCAGTCATGAAACTGATCGCCGCGAACTGGCCGACCGTGCTCCGTGAGCTGCCGCGATGGCAAGCGCTGACGCAACCGGCGCGTCACCTCACGCTGACCGAACTGAAGACCAGTGGTTTCACGCAGTCGGCACGATTCGGCGATCATCTGGCCGAGATCGTTCGATCCGGGATCGTGGATGCGGACGCCACGCGGAGCCGGGTGTCTCTGGCGAATGCATGTCGTGACCTGCTCATCGTCCTGCGCGCGATGCATCGACATCCTGTGTTCGACTTTCCCGAAGACCCTGCGCTGCTGCAGTATCTGGAGGGCAATTTCACCAACGCCGAGATCGAGCCGCTGCTCACGGGCGGTGGTCCAGGGTGGCACGGGTACATCGATCGACACGCCTTTGCCCGGCGAATCACATTTGCCGGCTGGCCAGCCGATCTGCTCGATGCAGAGAGCGAGGGCGCGCAAGCAGAGTGGGCCAAGGCACGTGGCCTTCGGACGATGCGGCAGCTGCCGCTCGATGATGCGCCTCCGATTCGTGACGTATTGAGAGTCCTGCGTCGCGTCCTGCAACGCCTTCTCGCATCTCCAGACGGGATGCCGCTGGCAGCGCTGATGGCAGACGTGGCCGACGATGACGTGACCGCTCAGGCCCATGCCATCAGACTCGGCCTGCAGACCGCCGTCCTGTTCAGCGGTATGCGTCGGGCGGATCTGGAGCCGATGATCGGACTCTGGCCAGCCGCTGCACGGGAGCTGGTGCGACCACCGCTCCCGCCACCGCCCATCGTCACCGTCGTCGAGCAGTTCTCCCTCGCCGTGCAGATGGAAGACATGACGACCGTCCTGTCGACCATTGCGGCGGCACCCGTCCGGATGCGCGCAAATGACGGATCGATCTTCGCCAAGGCGCAGTCAGACATTCAACCGCGGTTGGTGGCGCTGCCCGAGTGGGCGATCGGTCACCTGACATCGCCGTTCAACAGTCGTCCCGATGCAGCGGCACGAACGCTGCGGGAATACGATTTCGTCGACGTGCGTCGAGTACACGGCAACTGGCATTATGGGGCCACGCCGGCGGGCATGCGCTGGCTCGCGCTTTCGGCGCATGACCGTCTCGCCGAGCTCCTGACGCCCTTGCGCCGGTCAAAGGAGAGCAATCCGGATCGCGGGTACGAATCAGAGCGTCACCCGCACCATTTCTTTCCATTCGAGGCGCCGTACTTCACTGCAACGAGCGGCATGAATCTCCGCGCGTCGCTGACGAAGGCCTTTGCCCGTGCGCGCGATGGTTTTGTCGACCTTGCGGGTTTTCTGGAGCACGCCACTCGCGAGGAAAATCCCTTTCCCCACCGGCCCACCGGCACGGCACGGACGCCCCGTAGTCCGCTTGGAGACGACGGCCGCGATCCACGTGACACACATCGCGCCGTCTGGCACGAGATGCTGGCTCAGTTCCTCGTCTTTCGACTGCTCCACCTCGGCGGCGCGATGCTTGGTGTGCAGTCCGATGGTACCCTCGCCTTCAGCATCACGGATGCTGGCGGGTATCTGCTCGGATACTGCGACGAGTTCGGCTACGGAACGGAGCAGACGGGTGATGTGGTGATTCAGCCGAACTTCGACGTCGTGTTCATGGGGGCCAATCCCGGCACCGAAGCCGTCATTGCACGATTCGCCGAGCGTGTCGGTGCGGCGCCTGGCCTCGCCTTTCGGATCACGCGCAAGTCGGTGTTGGCAGCAGCCGAAGCCGGCACCACGACAGCGGCCGTGATCGACGCACTCACACGCGCGTCGACACGACCGATACCGCAGAATGTTCAGCGTGAAATCAGTGGCTGGATGGCGCTGGTGCGACACGCCGCACTGCGCCCGATGCAGGTCATCGACTGCCCGGATGAGGAGACGGCAGCCCGGGTGACCGCACTGCTCGGAGCGAAAGTGCGGCAACTGACGCCGACGCTGCTCGAGGTCACCGCAGGTACGGCGGCGCAGCAGGCGGCGCTGACGAAAGTGCTGCGCACCGGCGGGGTGTTCCTTGCCGGTGCGCCGGATCAGGTGGAGAAGAAGAAGGTCACGAGACGACGACGGCGGCGCGGCGAACCGGTCGACATGGATTGGAGCGACGAGTAGTCGTCACCGGCGGTGTGTTCCTTGCCGGTGCACCGGATCAGATCGAGACGAAAGCTCACGCGATGATGCATCACGGAGTCAGTGCGAACGCGCGATCGTACGGGCTCGCGGCCTGAAACACATTGTTGACATACCGGAGCGACGAGCGGTCGTCGTTCAACCCGTCACGCCACCCCCACAAGGTGCCGTACGTCGGCGTGACCGCCTGAACGCTGAACCAGTATTTCGTACTGGCTGCCGCCACAAAAGGCGTTGCCAGCGTCACCTGATACCCGTATATGCCGAATGTCACGTTCGTGCCCTGGCGTCCGAATCCGTCGTTGCAGGTGAAGCCGGGAATATCGAGCTCGAGGGTCTGCGCCGTCTGCGCAATGGGATACCTCACTTGCGAGCGCGGCGTCGCAAGCTGCGGGCGTCCATCGGCATCCGCATAGATGCTCACGCAAAACGCGATCGCTGTCGGCGTTGGCGACGGGGAGTTGGTGGTCGCCACGCAGTACGCACCTTGCCATCTTGCTGTCCGGATCGTGCTGGGACCCGTGAAGGTAAAGTCATCGAAAATCCGACTCGGCGTGAGTGGGCAGGGCGTGCAGACACAGAATTCTTCCCCGAGGACCTCGATTGGGGCTGGTTCAGTGACTATCGGGAGCAGGCGATCTGTCCCGCTCATGTCAGGACGCGTCACATCCGGCCAATCCGGCTCATCCTCCGCCCGATCTCACCGAATCACTGCCGGCGCTGGCCAGAACGACGCGGCTTTCACCCATGC
>JBBSCZ010000258.1:0-4532 GCA_038249795.1 Gemmatimonadales bacterium
CTTCAGCGCCGCCGTCGCGTTGGGATTTCCTGCCATGCCGCTGTGGGAAGAGCTGGCCACGCTGATCACGATCATGCTGCTGGGGCACTGGCTCGAGATGCGCTCGGTGGCGCAGGCGGAGGGTGCTCTCGGCGAACTGGCAAAGCTCCTGCCGACGACCGCTGTTCGCGTGACCGGCGAAGGCAGTGCCGAGACCACCGAGGACGTGCCGATTGGTGACCTGCATGACGGCGATACCGTACTGGTGCGACCGGGCGCCAATGTGCCAGCCGACGGTGTCGTGCTGTCCGGCACGAGCAAGGTCGATGAGTCGCTGATTACCGGCGAATCCGCGCCCGTCGAGAAGGCTGCGCAGGCGAAGGTGATTGCCGGCACGATAAACGGTGCCGGATCGCTGCGGGTCACCGTGACCGGCACCGGTGATCGCACCGCGCTGGCCGGGATCATGCGCCTGGTGGCCGAGGCGCAGAAGTCGAAGTCGGGTGCGCAGGTGCTGGCGGATCGCGCCGCATTCTGGCTGACATGGGTCGCGCTCGGGTCCGGCGCCATCACGTTTGCCGCATGGCTGCTGTCCGGCGCCACGCTCGCGACTGCCGTCGAGCGATTGGTGACGGTGCTCGTGATCGCGTGCCCGCATGCGCTCGGCCTCGCGGTGCCACTCGTGCTCGCCATCTCCACGACGCTGGGCGCGAAGAACGGGCTGCTGATACGCGACCGGCGCGGGCTCGAGGAAGCAAGGAATCTAACGGCGGTGGTGTTCGACAAGACGGGCACATTGACGCTGGGCCAGCATCGTGTCGTAGGCATGCGCACGACGTCAGGACTCAGCGAGGACGAGGCACTGCGTCTGGCGGCCTCGATGGAGCGCGATGCCGAGCATCCCGTCGCGAAGGCCATCGTGCAAAGCGCAGCGGATCGCAATCTCGAGGTGCCTGCGGCGACGGACTTCACGACGATTCCGGGTCGCGGCGTGAGTGCGACGGTGTCCGGCCGGTCGCTCTCCGCCGGTGGACCGAATCTGTTGGCGCAGTTGAAGGCCTCGCCGTCACCGGAGCTCGTCGCTTTCGCGACTGAGGCTGCGGCACTTGGACAGGCCGTGATCTCACTCGTTGAAGGCACCGTCGTCCTCGCGACGTTTGCGGTGGCCGACGCGATTCGGCCAGAGGCCGCAGAGGCAGTGAAACAGTTGCAGGCCGTGGGTGTCGAGGTGGTGATGATGACGGGCGATGCGAAGGCCGTCGCCGACGCCGTGGCGCATGACGTGGGCATCACGACAGTGCTCGCGCAGGTGCTGCCGGAAGGGAAGGCGGCGGAGATCCAGAAATTGCAGGCGCAAGGCAAGCGCGTCGCCATGGTCGGCGACGGTGTGAATGACGCGCCGGCGCTGGTGATCGCAGATGTCGGCATCGCAATTGGTGCGGGAACCGACGTGGCAGTGGAAGCGGGCGATATCGTGCTGGTGCGTAGCGATCCGCGCGACGTGCCGCGCATCATCAACCTCTCGCGCGCGACCTACAGCAAGATGCGCCAGAATCTGTGGTGGGCCGCGGGCTACAACATTCTCGCGATTCCGCTCGCGGCGGGGGTGCTCGCACCATGGGGGATCCTGCTCACACCCGCCGTCGGTGCCATCCTGATGTCGGTGAGCACCATCGTCGTTGCGATCAACGCGCAACTGCTGCGTCGGGTGCGCCTGTAGAGTGCTCATCGTACACGGCTCCGACGCAATATCACGTCGGCCGCACACATTCACGCACGCGTCCAGCGCGTCAGTCCAGACTTCAATGCACCCATACAGAACGTTCGTGCTCATGATTCTCTCGTCCGCAGTCCTGATGTTCTGCCTGATGTATCTCAACACCTATCAGCTCAGTCACGTCAGGTTCAGCGCGACCCGCCTCTTCATGACCCTCATCATGGCAGGCAGCATGGCAATCGTCATGCTCGCATTCATGCGCAAGATGTATACAAAGAGCGCGGCAAACTGGGCGATTCTCGGGTGCAGTATCGCACTGATGGGCCTCGGTCTCTGGCTGGTTCGGAGCCAGGCAACGGTTGGCGATGTCGCGTGGATGAAGGCGATGATCCCGCATCACTCGATTGCAATCCTCACGAGTGAACACGCACGGATCGCTGACCCTCGCGTCAGGAGCCTCGCCGACGGGATCATCGCGGCGCAGCGGAAGGAGATTGATGAGATGGAGGCTCTCATCAAGGACCTCGAACAGGAGCCGGCGGGGATACAGCGTCGATGACGAGATTCCGTCGTTGACGACCACGACGTACGCGAAGCCACGCTGCCGCACGTTGTGACTGCGGCATTCTCCATTGTTTTTCCACCGGAGCGAGCAATGTTCACCTGTATAATGGGAATCATTTCTGGGGTATGCACATGATCTGGTGGCTATTCTGGATTGCAGCGATTGTCGTGATCTTCCGTGTGTTGGAGCCCGTCCGTCGGACTAGTCGAAAGACAGATCCCTGACTCGCTGCGAGCGTGGCCGCACGACTGATCGGTTTCCTTGCGCACGCCGCGACCGCTGGAACTTACGAGCGCGCTTGCCTTCGATACGTCGACAGCCAACATGTCGCACGCAGGAGTCGTGTCGCTCACAAATCACCTGCCCGGGAATGGCCATCCAATGCCGACGCTCGCGCCAGAGCAGCTCACCGTTATGCACGCCTGGTGGCGCGCCGCAAACTATCTCTCCGTCGGGCAGATCTACCTGCGCGCCAACCCGCTGCTCGAAGAACCCCTCACCGCGGAACACATCAAGCCACGGTTGCTCGGCCACTGGGGCACGGTGCCGGGCCTGAACTTTCTGTACGTGCATCTGAATCGCCTGATCACGGCGCACGATCTCGACATGATCAACGTGATCGGTCCGGGTCACGGCGGGCCGGGGCTCGTGGCAAGCACATACCTCGAGGGGACGTACACGGAGACGTATCCGCTGATCACGCGCGACCGCGAAGGCTTGCGTCGGCTCTTTCGACAGTTCTCGTGGCCCTACGGCATTCCCAGTCATGTCTCACCGGAGACGCCGGGATCCATCAACGAGGGCGGTGAGCTCGGCTACTCGCTCGCACATGCGTACGGTGCGGCATTCGACAATCCCGATCTCATCGTGGCCTGCATCATTGGTGACGGCGAAGCGGAGACCGGTGCACTCGCCGCCAGCTGGCACTCGAACAAGTTTCTCAATCCCGTGCACGATGGCGCGGTGCTGCCCATTCTGCATCTGAATGGCTACAAGATCGCCAATCCGACCCTCCTGGCGCGCATCGGACGCGACGAGCTGACGGACCTGCTCCGCGGCTACGGTCACGATCCGCACTTCGTGATCGGGGATGATCCGATGGTCATGCATGAGCAGCTGGCGACGACCATGGATCTCGTGCTGGCAAAGATCCGCACGATTCAGGGGCAGGCGCGCGTGGCAGGCTCGCGCAATCCGCCGCCACGTCCGCGCTGGCCCTTGATCGTGCTGCAGACACCCAAGGGATGGACAGGACCGAAAGTGGTCGATGGCCTCCCGGTGGAGGGGACGTGGCGTGCGCATCAGGTACCGATCTCCGACTTCCGAAACCCTGAGCACCTCCGTCACCTCGACGAATGGATGCGCAGCTACCGACCGCAGGAACTCTTCGATGCGGACGGACGTGTGCATGACGTGATCACCGCGCTCGCGCCGAAAGGCGCGCGACGCATGGGTGCCAATCCGCATGCCAACGGTGGATCGTTGCTGCAGCCGTTGGAGATGCCGTCGGTGCAGCCGTTTGCGGTGTCCGTGCCGACGCCGGGCGGCGTCGAGGCGGAGGCCACGCGCGTCCTCGGCGGGTTTCTGGCCACGGTGATGCACCTCAATCTCGAGCGTCGAAACTTTCGATTGTTCGGCCCGGACGAAACGGCCTCGAATCGCCTCGAGGCCGTCATCGACCGCACCGGCAAGGCGTGGATGGCTGACGTCGATCCGATGGACATGCACCTGTCCGCCGATGGTCGGGTGATGGAGATCCTCAGTGAGCACGTCTGCGAGGGCTGGCTCGAGGGCTACCTGCTGACGGGCCGACATGGGCTGTTCTCATGCTATGAAGCGTTCATCCACATCGTTGATTCGATGTTCAATCAGCACGCCAAGTGGCTCAAGGTCACGCAAGACATTCCGTGGCGGATCCCCATCGCATCGCTGAACTATCTGCTCACGTCGCATGTCTGGCGTCAGGACCACAACGGGTTCTCGCATCAGGATCCCGGTTTCATGGACCACGTCGCGAACAAGAAGTCGGACGTGGTGCGCATCTATCTGGCGCCGGACGCCAACTGTCTGCTGTCGATTACCGATCACTGCCTGCGCAGCCGCAACTACGTGAACGTGATCATCGCCGGCAAGCAGCCCTCGTGGCAGTGGCTGGACATGGAGTCCGCGATGGCGCATTGTCGCATCGGTGCGGGCATCTGGTCATGGGCCGGGAACGAGAGCGCTCACAGTGCCGATATGCCTGACGTCGTGATGGCGTGTGCCGGAGAC
>JBBSCZ010000259.1:0-4527 GCA_038249795.1 Gemmatimonadales bacterium
ATGGGCTCGAGCACCGAGAACGACTCCACGTCCGTCTGCTCCTGCGCCGCATCCATGCGGCCCGGCGAGAACGGCACCTGCACCTCGTGTCCGGCGTTGCGCGCGGCCTGCTCGATCGCGGCACATCCGCCGAGGACCATCAGGTCGGCCAGCGACACCTGCTTGCCTCCGGTCTGCGCCGCGTTGAAATCGCGCTGAATCGTTTCGTAGATCTCGAGCGCACGCTGCAGCTTCGCCGGCTGGTTCACATCCCAGCCCTTCTGCGGCGCCAGACGAATGCGTGCACCGTTGGCACCGCCACGCTTGTCGGAGTTCCGGAACGTCGAGGCCGAAGCCCAGGCGGTGGAGACGAGCTGCGAGATCGCCAGTCCGGCGGCGAGGATGCGACCCTTCAGTACCTCGATGTCCTGCGCGTCGATCACAGGATGGTCGAGCGTCGGGATCGGGTCCTGCCAGATCAGTTCTTCGGCCGGCACGAGTGGGCCGAGGTAGCGCACGCGCGGTCCCATGTCGCGATGCGTGAGCTTGAACCACGCACGCGCGAACGCATCGGCAAACTGGTCGGGATTCGCATGAAAGCGGCGTGAGATCGCCTCGTACGCCGGATCGACGCGCAGCGCGAGGTCGGCGGTGGTCATCATCGGTGCGTGGCGCTTGTTCGGATCGTGTGCATCGACCACGAGGGTCGCCGCCGCTGGATCGGTGGGCGTCCACTGATGGGCACCGGCAGGGCTCTTGGTGAGCGTCCACTCGTAGCCAAAGAGCGTGTCGAAGTAGCCGTTGTCCCATTCGGTCGGATTCGGCTTCCATGCGCCTTCGATGCCGCTGGTGATGGTGTCGCCGCCCTTGCCCGTGCCGAAGCTGTTGATCCAGCCGAGGCCCTGCAGCTCGATGCTGGCGCCTTCCGGCTCGGGGCCGACGTGCGCGGTGTCGTCGGCGCCGTGCGCCTTGCCGAAGGTGTGACCGCCGGCCACCAGCGCGACGGTCTCCTCGTCGTTCATCGCCATGCGCGCAAAGGTCTCGCGGATGTCGCGCGCCGAGGCGAGCGGATCGGGGGTGCCGTTCGGACCTTCGGGATTGACGTAGATGAGGCCCATCTGCACCGCGGCGAGTGGGTTCTCGAGCTCGCGGTCGCCCTCGTACCGCTTGTCGCCAAGCCAGTCGGCCTCGGGACCCCAGTAAATGTCACCTTCCGCCTCGAATACGTCGGCACGGCCACCGCCGAAGCCGAATGTCGCGAAGCCCATCGACTCGAGCGCGACATTGCCGCTGTACACGAACAGGTCGGCCCACGAGAGCTTCCGGCCGTACTTCTGCTTGATCGGCCACAGCAGGCGACGCGCCTTGTCGAGATTGCCGTTGTCGGGCCAGCTGTTGAGCGGGGCGAAGCGCTGCGTGCCTGCCGTGGCACCACCACGACCGTCGCCGGTGCGATAGGTGCCGGCGGCGTGCCAGGCCATGCGGATCAAAAAAGGACCATAATGACCGTAATCGGCGGGCCACCAGTCCTGCGAGGTGGTCATCAGCGCAACGAGATCCTGCTTCACTGCCGCGAGATCGAGCGTGCGGAAGGCAGCCGAGTAATCGAACCCTTCACCCATGGGGGTGGAGAGCGCCGAGTGCTGGTGGAGGATGCTCAGGTCGAGCTGATTGGGCCACCAGTCACGGTTGGACCTGCCGCCGAGCATCCGGCTGCGTCGCTCGGCTATCGGCGTGTCGGTGGTCAACGCGCCGTGCATCACGGGGCACTTGCCGCCGCTTTCTCCAGACATGCCTTCCATCGTGTGCTCCAGTCGTGGCTGCGTGTCTCGTCCGGGCGTGCATCGCTGCTGGGCCGGGCGAGGAGTGTCAGTGCTGCAATGCAATGACGATACGCCTTTCGGCCATAGGATGCAATCAGGCAAAACCTATACAAAGCATAGGAGATGCCTATACTTCCGGGATGGATACCACCCTGTTGCGGGCATTTCTGGAGACGGCGGACGCGGGCAGCCTCAGTCGGGCGGCGCGATCGCTGGAGTTGTCGCAGCCGTCGCTGACGGGGCAGATCCAGCGGCTGGAGCAGCATCTGGCGACGGCACTCTTCGACCGGCATGGGCGGGGGGTGACGCTGACCGAGGCGGGGAAGGCGCTGTATCCGAGGGCGCGTCGCATTCTGGATTCGGTCCGCGAGACCGAGGACGCGATGCGGCGGGAGGCAGCCGAGGGGGCGGGAACGCTCAGTGTGGGAGCCATTCCGACGGTCGCGCCGTATGTGCTGCCGGCGGCCATCCAGCGGCTCCGAGCGCGCCACGCGGCGATGCGGGTGGAGCTGCGCGAGGATTACAGCGCGGTGCTGGCCAGGCTGCTGCTGGATGGGGCGCTGGATGTCGTGATCGCGGCCGTGCCATACCCGTTCGAGCAGCTCGACACGGAGCGACTGGGATCGGATGCGCTGGTGGTGGCGGTGCCGGCGACGCATCCCGCCGCGCGCGCGGGTCGCATCACGCTGGCGCAGCTGCGGGACGCGCCGGCGGTGACCCTCGATCCGATGCACTGCCTGGGCGAGCAGGTGGCAGGGTTCTGCTCCAGCCGCGAGGTGTCGCCGTCGGTGATGTGCCGGAGTGCGCAGCTGGCGACGGTACTGGAACTGGTGGGCGCCGGTGTGGGGGTCTCGATCGTGCCGGCGATGGCGGCGGCGCGGCACAACACACCGCAGTGCGCCTACGTGCCACTGGTGGAGCACACGCTGCAGCGCGAGATCGTGGCAGTCTGGCGGCGAGGGGCGGCGCGCACGCCGCAGGCCAACGCGTTCGTGGATTGTGTGCGCGAAGTGGTGCGGGGGCGGTAGGCGACGATCCTCGAGGAGGCGTACGATCTGTCAGCCGTGACCAGTACCGGCGAGGGGTCGTCACCCGCCGTACGACTGACCCTGCCCCCTCCCGAAATGAAGCCCAGCAAGCCGTTTCTGTTCTGTCTCGCGCTGGTCGCCGTGGCCGGCGCGACGGTGTTCCTGAATGCGCCGACAGCGCATGCCGCCTCGACGGAAGACGAGGTGCCGATCTCGACCAGGCTGACGCCGGCGATGATCGAATTTTTCGGGCTCGACGTGGCGTTCGACCGGCCCTCGATGGCCGCGCTGGTGGCCTGTCAGGCGCAGCCGGCCTGCGGGCGCAGCGACAGCTCGAGCGTGCGGTTTCTCGACGCATCGGGATCGGTGCAATCATCCTGGGATGGCAAGCCGGGCTCGGTGATCGAGCAGGTGCGTGAGCAGATCGGTCACACCGCCAAGGGCGCAAGCGAGGCGCGCCGATTCTTGCGCCGCTATGCCGTGGACGAAAAGGGCCGGGTGGTGATGAATGGTCGCGATTCGATCGTAACGGTCGACTCGGGTGCACCTGGACGAGAGGCGTCGCGCATGGTGCGCATCCGCCACTTCACCGACGTGCGCTATCTGGTGTCCGACCCGCGCTTCATCTGGCCGCTGACGGGGCTGGTGATCCTGGAGTCATCGTACACTGGCGGGAGTTCGTCGCAGCCGCTGGTTCGTCCGACGAGCCACGCGGCGGTCGCCTTCGACGGCACGGCGTCGGCGCACATCATCACCTCCGGGTCGCTCACGCATCGCGCTGACCTCGTGGCGAAACTGCTCGAGACCACGATGCCGGATCGCTAGTTCGCAATCCAGCGTTGCTCAGATCATGGCGAATTGCAGTCGTTCGTTTCTGTTCTTGTTTTGCAAGGGCGGCTCACACGGAGACGCGGAACCACGGAAAATGCGAAACGGCTGGAGGAACAGCGTCTGACAAGCGCAGTTCCCTCAGCCGTTTTCAATTTTCCCCTGCGCTGACCTGCGTCGAACGGTAGTACTCTCCGCGATTTCGCGGCTCCGTGTGAGGGGAGTTTCGTCGTTTGCCGTTACCGTTGCCGTTACCGTTGCCGTTGCAGCAGACCGCTAGCGGGCCGAGGGCCAGAGCACGCCCTGATCCAGTTTCACGACCGGCTTCAGCCCCCTGTAGACGAACCGCTGCAACCGCTTTCCCTCGTACGTTTCGGTGGTGAAGATGTTGCCCTTCGAGTCGGTCGCGATGGAGTGCACCGCGAAGAACTGCCCGGGCTGGCGTCCGCCGTCACCGAACTGCGTGAGAATCTCGAGGCTTTCGCGGTCCATGATGTACACCCGCTCGTTCTTGCCGTCGGCGAGGTAGAGATACTTCTGCTGCGGATCGCGGCTGAAGGCGATGTCCCAGACTGCGCCGTCGCCCATCGTCTTCGGCGCCACGCGGACTTCCTTCACGAACGTGCCGTTCTTGCGGAACACCTGAATGCGGTTGTTCACGCGATCACACACGTACACCAGCCCATCGGCCGTGGGCTCGGCGCAATGCACCGGGGTGCGAAACTGCGGGATGAGTGGACGATCGGGGATGTAGGGGCCGTAGTTCGAGTCGCTCGGTACGTTGCCGTACGCACCCCAGAACCGCTTGATGGCGCCGGTGTTCATGTCCAGGACCGCCACGCGACGGTTGCCGTAGCCATCGGCCACAT
>JBBSCZ010000260.1:0-4520 GCA_038249795.1 Gemmatimonadales bacterium
ACGACCTGAGCCCGAGGCGTCGATACCTCAGTCGAGTCTGCTGCAGTGCTGAGAGATCTCAGCCGGCGCAGCGTCCACGAATCTGAGAGTGCAGCGTGCGTCAAGAGTCTGATCCGTCGGTGCGGTCGGAGCCGCCGCGCCGCCTGTGGCATCGAATCCAGGGCGCGTTGATCGCGCTCGGTGGCTTCGCATGCGTCGCGCTGGTCGTTCGCCTGCTCAGGCGGGAGCCTCTGAAGCCGGTGCCGCGCGGCGCCGAACTCGAAATGTTGTCGATGGCCGCGCGGCGCACGACGAATGCCGTCGTGTTCACCGACGCCGATCGGAAGATCACGTGGGTCAACGAGGGCTTTACACGCATCACCGGGTACACCTTCGCCGAGGCGATCGGCCGGTCGCCGGGCGCGTTGCTGCAATGCGATCGCTCCGACTCGGCGGTGAAAAATGCGATGCGCGCCGCGCTGAGCGAGGGGCAACCGTTCCGGGGCGAAATCCTCAATTGCACAAAGGCCGGACGGGAATACTGGCTGGACCTGGACATTCAGCCGATCCATGACCTCGATGGCGTGCTGACCGGGTTTTCCGCCATCGAAACGGACATCACGGAGCAGGTAGCGGAGCGCGACAGGCTGCAGAGCATCTTCGAGGCGGTCTCGGATGGGGTCGTCCTCGTCGGAGCGGATGGGGCGTTCCTCGAGTGGAACGACGCGGCGGAGCGCATCCTGGGGCTCACCTGTGCACAGATGGAGGGCCGCGATGCCATCGATTCGCAGTGGGGCAGCATAGGCGAGGACGGGTCACCGCTCAGTGAGGCGGATGTACCGGTGATGGTCACGTTGCGGACGGGCGCACCCCTGCGCGCCTTCGTGCATGGCATCGTTCTCCCCGGTGGGACGCGTCGCTGGATTTCCGTCAGTACTGAGGCGATTCGCGGCGCCAATGGAGGCATCGCGTCGGTGGTTGCGAGCTTCAGTGACATCACCGAGCGGCGAGCCCACGATCAACGGCTCGATTTGACCGTCAACGCGGCGGGACTGGGTACTTTCGACTGGCACCTGCCGTCGGGTGAGGTCCAGTACAACGAGCACGTCAGTCTGATGCTCGGATTCCAGCCGGAAGAGTTTCCGCAGCGGATCGAAACCTGGGAACGCCGAGTGCACCCGGACGACCGTGACCAGGCGTGGCAGGCGGTATCCGCGGCGCTCGATGGATCGGTGCCGCAGTACCGTTGCGAGCACCGCCTCCAGCGGAAGGACGGTTCGTGGGCATGGGTCATCGGAGCCGGTCGCGTGACCGAGCGGTCGATCACTGGCGAGGCACTTCGTCTGTCGGGAGTCAACGTCGACATCTCCGCTGCGAAGGAGAGTGAGCTGCTCGCACGGCTCGCGCAGGACCGGTTTCAAGCCGCGGTGGCCGGCACCAGCGATGGCCTCTGGGACTGGGACGTCCATTCCGACGAGATCTGGTTCTCGCCTCGGTGCTGGGCGCTGCTCGGCTATCCTGTAACGGGGTCGCATTCTGTCGTGACGCTGGCATCGTTCCGCGAACGCCTGCACCCTGACGATCGCGAGCAGACACTCCGGGCGCTGGATGCCGTGCTGGCGCACGATGTCCCATGCAATGAAGAGCTGCGTCTCCGGCTGTTCTCCGGTGACTATCGCTGGTTCCGCCTGCGCTGTGCGGCGCAGCGCGATGGTGCCGGTGCCGCCGCGCGTCTGGCCGGGTCGATCGAGGATGTCACCGCCGCGCGCAACGCTGAGATTGCAGTCGTCCAGGCGCGTCAGGCGGCTGAAGAAGCACTGCGCGAGGTCGGCGCGCTCCGGTCGGCACTCGACGAGCACTCGATCCTCTCGGTGGCGAATCGCGCCGGTACGATCGTGGATGTGAACAGTGGGTTCTGCCGGATCAGTGGATACGCCCGCGAAGAGCTGATCGGCTCAGACCACCGGCTGCTGAACTCCGGCCTCCACCCCAAGTCGTTCTGGATCGACGTCTGGCGCACCATCTCATCCGGACGCGCGTGGCGCGGTGAGGTCTGCAACCGCCGCAGCGACGGATCCCTGTACTGGGTCGACAGCACGATCGTCCCTCACCTGAACAGCGACGGCCAGGTCGAGAAGTACGTATCGATCCGGTTCGATATCTCGACGCAGAAGGCCGCCGAGACGGAGCTGCTGCGTGCGTCCACGATGTTCGAGGAGGCGCAGTCGGTCGCGCGAATCGGCAGCTGGTCATTCGACCTCGTCACGGGAACCGTGGAATGGTCGAAGCAGATCTACGCGCTGTTCGGCCACGACGAGGCGCTCGGTCCGCCAGCGTATCAGACCGTCGCCAGTGACTATGACGATGAGCACGCGGCGCTTCTCCAGAACGCTGTCACCCACACCGCGACGACTGGGGAGCCCTACTCGCTGGTGCTGCGAACGCGCAGAGGACACGACGGCGTCCGCTTCGTCCGTACGCTCGGGCAGGCGCAGAGAGATGATACGGGCTCCGTCACGGGAATCTTTGGTACCGTCGCTGACGTGACGGCCGAGATCGAGCGCGGGGAGGCGCTGGTGCGCGCTCAGCGCGAAGCGGAGGACGCAGGCGCGCAGCTGCAGGAGATGAACGCCTTTCTCGAGGCTGAGACCGTCCGCTCGACCGACATGGCGGCGCGTGCGGAACTCGCCAGCCATTCGAAGAGCGAGTTTCTGGCCAACATGAGCCACGAAATTCGTACACCGCTCACGGCAATTCTCGGCTACACCGATATCCTCGCGGAGGAAGTGCCCGTCGATGAAGAGTCGAGGCGACGGGTGGCGACCCTGCAGACGATTCGTCGCGCCGGCGAGCATCTGCTGACCGTCATCAACGACGTGCTCGACCTGTCGAAGATCGAGTCAGGGCGACTGCTCGTGGAACGCGTGGAAACCGACCTGCCGCGCATCATGCTCGATGTCGACAGCCTGATGCGATCGCGCGCCGCAGCGAACGGCGTCGAACTGCGCAGCACACTCACCACGGCGGTCCCGGACCGGATCTGGAGCGATCCGACCCGGTTGCGCCAGATCCTGCTGAATCTGGTCGGCAATGCCGCGAAGTTCACCCATGTGGGACGTATCGATGTCTCCGCGTGCGTGGTGCAGGTGGAGCACCGTGATGCTCCGACGCTGCGCGTGCAGGTGGTCGATACGGGACCGGGGATGACACCCGGGCAGAAGGCGCAACTCTTTCAGCCGTTCCACCAGGGCGATGCCTCCGTCACTCGCGAGCATGGTGGCACCGGCCTGGGATTGACGATCTGTCGTCGTCTGGCACGCGCCATGGGGGGCGATGTCAGAGTTGAATTCAGCGAACCGGGCCGGGGCTCGAGCTTCATCCTCGAGGTGCCGCTCGAACCTCACGCCGGGGCGCAACTCATCCACCATCTGACGGAGGCCACGACCACGGCGGCGCTCACAACGCCGACCGATGCTGGTGTCACGCCGCTGCCGCTGAGCGGTCGCATTCTGCTGGCCGAGGACGGCGAGGACAACCAGCGGCTGATCGCATTCCATCTCGAGCGGGCCGGCGCGCGGGTCACGGTCGTGGCCAACGGGCAGCTGGCACTGGATGCCATCGGGTCGGCGAATGCAGCGGGCGAACCATTTGATTTGCTGATCACCGACATGCAGATGCCGGTGATGGATGGGTATACGCTGGCCCGAACGCTGCACGCCCGCCGTTCCACGATCCCGATCATCGCGCTCACGGCGCACGCCATGGCGGAAGATCGCCAGCGGTGTAGCGACGCGGGCTGCGATGACTACGCGACCAAGCCGATCGAGCAGAAGTCGCTGATCGCCGCGTGTGCCCGGTGGATGGGCGTCATCCGCGACCCGGCGCCAGCGCACGATCACTCGGCAGACCAGGGCGTCCTCGATCTGGACCAGACAGAAGACTTCGCCCGGGCGAGCGTCGACGCTGAGTCTGGCCAGACAGGCTCGTCCGCCAGCAGACACGACGCGGTGCTGATCAGTGAACTTCTCGAGGATCCGGACATGCTCCCATTGGTCGAAGGGTTCCTCGTGCTGCTGGCGGAACGGATGACGCGGATCGAGCAGCACCAAGCGCCCGTGCAGCGGCCGGAACTCACAACGCTCGCGCACCAGCTGAAAGGGGCGGCCGGCGGCTACGGCTTTCCCACCATCACGGAGGCGGCGCGAGCCGTCGAGCGTTTTGCCGGCGCCGGCGGCACGCAGCGGGAGGTGGACGATGCGATTGCGGCGCTCGGCGCCCTGTGTCGTGCGGCGATCCGGGGCGGCGGCGCAGCTACCGACACTCTGAGCGGTATCACGCCACCTCCCCCCGTCTCCGTCAACGCGTATCACCCATGATTGCTCATACGATCGCTTCGCCCATCGAGTCACGCATCGTGCTCATCGATGACGATCCGGCGATTCATGCGCTGGTGTCGGCGATGCTCAAGCCATTGGGCGCCACGATCGTGTCGGCGATGACTGGTGAAGCGGGATTTGATGTCGTCCGGCAGGAGACACCGG
>JBBSCZ010000261.1:0-4511 GCA_038249795.1 Gemmatimonadales bacterium
GGCGCCACCGTTGTTGCGCGACGTGAGCGTGAGACCGAGCGCGCGCGCGCCGACCTGCGCGTCCTCGTAGAACATCTCGTAGAAGTCGCCCATGCGGAACAGCAGAATCGCATCCTGATGGCGACCCTTCACGTCCCGGTATTGCTGCATCAGTGGCGTACTGGCAGCCGCCATCTAGCGTCGATCTCCACGATGCATCATGAACGTCATCACACTCACGGGTACGACACCACGATCGCCGACTGTCCAGGACGCCGCCACACCGACAGCGTGGCCTCGGCTTCCTCGCGCGTCGAGAAACGTCCCGCGCGCACGCGGAACGGCTTCACCTGACCCTCGACGCGAGCGGCAATTCCACGTCGCTGCAACTGCTCCGCAAACTGCTCGGCATCGGGCCGATTGGCATAGGCCGCAAATTGCACCGCGTATCGTATCGCTGCCGTCGGTGCCGACACCGCCGGATCGGAACGCACCGCCGGCGCTATCTGCCGCGGCGTCGGCACAGTATCACGACGTACCACCGCTGGCACCACCACCGGCGGTTCGGAACGAGGCGTCGGCGCAGTCTCGCGGCGTACCACCGCTGGCACGAACGGCGCATCCGAGGAAAGAGTTGGCGCAGTATCGCGACGAACCACCGATGGCGCTGCCTGCGCCCTCCGCGCGGCCCCGACCTTCGCGATGCTGTCCGTGCGCGCTGCAGCCTGCGACGCCCGCGCCGCCAGCACCGAGTCACGCTGCCGACGACGGATGGTTGCCGCCGACTGCGCCGTATTCACGTTCATCGTCGGCGGCACCGATTCTCGCGGCGCGCGCATGACGCCCAGCGGCGACGGATCGCGCTGCGCTCGATCGACGATACTCGCCGGGCACTTCGCGCCCAGCGTCTCCGCCTGATCCTTTACGTCACGTTCGTTCAGCCCCGCCGAGGCCCACGCCGCTGCCAGCAGTTCGCAGGCGCGAGCCGGATCGTTCATGTCCAAGCGCAGGCGACCCGCCATCAGGCTCGCGCGCGATCGCACCGCCGACTCGCTGTGGTCGCGCAGCAGCCGGTCGAGATGGCGCAACGCACCCGAGCGATTGTTGCGCGCCCCTTCCAGCAGTGCAAGGCGCATCAATGCATCCGGTACACGCCCGGAGAAGCGGTATTCGTTGACGATCCGCGAATAGTCCGTTTCCGCGTCCGCCGCGCTCGACGCAATCGACGCCTTGGCGAACAACGCTTCGGGCATCGCCGAGGCATCGGCCGGGAGCGCGCGCACCAGTGAGTCGGCGATGATGCGCGCAGTGGCCACGTCGCTGGTGGTGTAGCGACGCACGCGAGTGAGCACATCCGTGCTGCGGATGGTCAGCAGCGAGTCGGCGCTCTGCGCGTGCACTGCGGTGGGGGGGACGAGCGCGAATGTCAGCGCGCATGTCAGCCCGAGCGCCAGCGTGACGCGCTCAACCACGACGACGCTCCATCGAGGTGCACAGTTCCAGCACCAGTGACGAAATCACCTGCTCCTCGCTCGATGCGCGCGTGTCCTTCAATCGTTCGTCAGCGCGCAGGATCGCACGCAACCCCGACTCGGCATCGGCCACGGTCCACTGTGGCACATGCTTCGTCCAGGCCGCCGTCGCCTCGCCCCACGGCCGCCCGGGGAAGGCGCCGGTGCGCTTCAGCAGGTCGAAATAGTCCTTTGCCAGGCGGTTGAGCGGCACACCCTTCGCGCGCTGCGCCGCGCCCCAACCGAGTGCCGCCGTCTGCGTGGACAGCGCCATCGCGAGACCCACACCGCTGCTCTTCGGCAGCGCCAGCACCGGTGCCACCAGCTTCATCGCGGCCGTTACGTCACGCGCTGCGACGGCGTCGAGCAGGTCGCTCGACGTTTCGCCATGACGGATGCCCACGACATCCTCGATCACACGCTCGTCGATGGTGCCGCCGAGCGTGTAGCTCGCGGCCTTGTCGAGCTCCATCATCAGTGAGGCTGCGTCGTCACCGACGGCGCGCTGCAGCAGTTGTGCGGCGCCTTCCGTGATCTGCGCGCCGAACGCCGACGGGGTCTGCTTCATGATCCACTTCGTCAGTTCGGCGCCGCTGACGGCATCGATCTGGAGGGTGAAGCAGCGGTTCGTGAGCGCCGCTTCCGGCTTCACGCCGGCCGGTACCATCAGCGCCAGCACCACGTCGCGCGACGGCTTGGCGAGATATCGATCGAGTGCTGCGCGCGCCGGCTTCTTCATCAGGCTGACGTCGCGGATCACCACCACGCGCCGGTCGGCCATCATCGGCGGCGTGCCCAGCGTGGTGCTCACCAGGTCGGGGTCGATGTCGGCGCCACGAAGCTGATCGAGATTGAAGTCGCGGGTCGTCGGGTCCACGGCGCCGCGCAGCAGTTCACGCAACGCGGCGTCCTTCCGCCACTCGTCATCCCCCCAGAAGAGGTATGCCGGTTCGAAAGCCCGCTCCTTGATCTGCGACATGAACTGCCGGCTGCTGTCCTTCGACGCCATCCGGTGAATATAGCCCGGGTCGCAGCAGGGTCGGGCTGGGCTGGCAACTCATTGTAACGGCGTGCTTCACTGGTCGGTCGCGCGTGGCGGCCGGAGGATTCGTCAGCGTCGAGGCTGCACTGCAGAGACCGCGATCACATTACCGAACTCCATCGCAGCGAAGCGATGCGCTGCATGGGCCGCCATCTGTGCGGTAGGCCAGAGCGGTGCGGTGGCAGCGACCGTCGTGGCCGACGCGTCACCGGACACCGCCAGGTCGGCGCCATCCAGCAGGCGATCGTCGGAGAGCGGCATCAATGCGCCGCCTGCCGGGCGCATGAAGCGCAGCACGACGACCTGACCGGCGCCACCCATTTGCAGTGTCGAGAACGACGACGACGGCTGTTGGGCCATCGGTTCGTAGGTGGCCGGGCTGCTGGATTCGTCGCCGATGAACACGGCCGACGTGGACGTCCGGTGAGTCATTGCGGATCGGGCGGCGAGTGTGCCACCGACCATCAGGGCAAACGTTGCCGCGCGACCGAGCCACACCATGCGGGAAGCAGCGAATATCGGCTTCCGCTCGGCATGCGATGGCGCGTGCTCCGCAATGCGATGCCGGCGTTCCTCGGCAATGCGCAGTGCGAGGCGGGCCGAGAATTCGGAGGAGACTTCGATCGGTGCGGCGTTGCGCGCCACCATCAGCGCCCGGCGAGCCAACGTGTCGAAGCGGGCGCAGGGCGCACACTCGACGAGGTGTCGGGCGAGGCGGTCTGCCTCGTGCGGATCGAGAACGTCATCGACCCAGTCACCGTGAACTTGGCGGAAAGCGCGGCAAATCATAGATGGTCGACGATACCCACGCGCCTGCCACCAGTTCCAGTGG
This sequence comes from Gemmatimonadales bacterium, assembly GCA_038249795.1. Taxonomy (GTDB): domain Bacteria; phylum Gemmatimonadota; class Gemmatimonadetes; order Gemmatimonadales; family Gemmatimonadaceae; genus JACMLX01. Next base: position 3,365 of record JBBSCZ010000261.1, read on the forward strand.
TCCGCCGAAACTGGCGGATGCACGAACGCCCCCGGAGGCGAGGCTCCAGAGGCGTTCGGCGTACGTCAGGGGCGCGGCGGCGGCGCTCCGGAGCATGTCAGCTCAGCGCAGCGCCGGTGCAATGCGCTCGGCGAAACTCGCCCGCGCGCGGTTCAAGCGTGACTTCACGGTTCCGAGGTTCACACCGGTGATCTCGGCGATCTCTTCGTAGCTCTTCCCTTCGAGCTCCCGCAGCACGAACACCTCGCGGTGATGTACTGGCAATGTCCCAACCACTTCTTCCACCGCTTCCTGCAGGTAGCGCTTGTGATACGCGTCGTCCGGACGGGCGGCGCTGTCTTCGAATTCCAGTGGACGCTCGTCGTCATCGGCGAACTTGTCGCGGACCGACTGGAAGAGCACCAGTGGATTGCGCGAGCGGTTGCGGAGCTCGTTCTTGGCCAGATTCGACGCAATGGTGTAGATCCAGGTACTGAACTTCTTGGATGCGTCGAAGCGATGCAGGTGGCGGTAGACGCGGATGAAGACTTCCTGCACGAGGTCTTCGGCCTTCTCCCGGTCACCGATGGTGCGGTAGATGAAGTTCAGCAGTCGAGTCTGATAGCGCTCGACGAGCAGATCGAACGCCATTTCCTCGCCAGTCAGAAACGCGGCGACGACATCGGCATCATCCGCCGCGCGCAGCCGCTCACGCCGAGTCGGCGCGGGGGTGGCAGCAGGCGCCGTCGTCTGCGTGTGCAGCGACAGAATTCCGGTGGTGCGTGCGAGTTCGGCCATGTGCATCTCCGTCTGAAGTGCTCACCGGTCCGTACCGTCATCCTGACGGAACCGTCCAATGTTCCATTCCTTCTAGAGCAGGGTGCGTGCCGTAGATGTCCGTATTCATGACTTCTTCGTAAATCGTTTGCTCAGAACGGTTTAGGTAGCGGTTTCTGATTGTGCGCTCGAGCCTGTCTTGGTATTTGTCCTCTATTTTGGACACTCCGCTGGCAGCAGTGCCCTGCCAATAGGACATCCAACCGTCCTCTGCCACTTCGAACAGCCTGACGCAAAGGCGCAAAGTTTGCAAAGATGCAAAGGTTCGACGGTGTGTAGGTGGGTTCGACATTCGTCTCGATTCCCGAAGCCTTCTTTGCGTCTTTGCGAA
>JBBSCZ010000262.1:0-4510 GCA_038249795.1 Gemmatimonadales bacterium
CACGGCGTCCGCCCTACGCGACTCTGTCCCCTTGACCGATCAAGAACTCTGACCCCTTGAAGCGAAATCCCTTCAAGCGAGCCGTCCTGAAGCGACGGACTCTGTCCCCTTGACGGTTCAAGGACTCTGACCCCTTGAACGACCCCTTGAACGCGGACCGCTCGAACGCGGTGCGCCAGAGCAACGGCGCCGACACCGATCCAGAGGCCCCATCCCCAGAAGGCGAGCGCGTAGAAATAGTCGCGCTCCCGTGCCTCGTGAATGGCGGTCGCGGGCAGCACCCCGATGCCGAACGAGGGACCGGCGCGCAGGTTGAGCTGCGCGCACACCCCCAGCGTGGCCAGCAGCATCAGGGCGCTCAGCGCGCGAGCGGTACTGCGATGCGTACGCCAGTGGGCAACGGCACCGACGGCTCCGACCAGCAGTGCCACCACACTGAACGGCGTGCGCCAGAGCGATGGCGTGACGTCGTTCCAGAGCGAGAGCGCCACCTGCCAGTCGGCGTACTGCACGATGTTGCCGAGCTGCAGCCAGAGCGGCGCGCGACGCGGCCAGAACCCGGCCACGTCGTACTGCGCACGCGACATGACGTCGAGCAGGCGGGCGAGTGTGTCGGGATCGCCCTGGTTGAGCAATGGCGAAAGCCCGGCGCGAACGAGCATGATCGTCGCTGCACTCCAGGCCAGCGCCGTGACGAGGCCGGCGCGTCGCAACCACGTCAGGCGTGCGGTGGAAGCGGTGGGCCCACGCAGCCATGAGCCGGCGATCGCCGCAGCCACCAGCGCCGCCGCGAGCCAGACCTGCGCCCGACTGAGTGCAATCGTCGCACCGACGAGCAGCATGCCACCACCGACCGATGGCCAGCGCACGCGTCCATCACGATCGGTATTCGCGAGCAGCAGCGCCGCCGGCGTGGCGACGAGTGCACTCAGGTGCACTGGAACGGAGAGCGCCGCAAAATATGCCAGCAGCACGCGCGCTCGATCATCATCGGTACGATGCGCATGCCACGCAGCGGCGAACTGCGCAGCGACGCTGAGCAACGACACCGCATACACCTCGGTCTCGGTCGCATTCATCCAGACCGTGCCCATCACACCGGCGCAGAGGCCAGCGACGACACCCGTCAGACGTCGCCCGCTGACAGACGTGATGATCGACGCCGCGAGTGCGCAAGCACCTGCCGTGGCGAGGGCAGAGAGCAGCGTCCCCGCCTGCACCGGTGTGAGCACCGGTATGAGATGCCACAGCGCCGAGCCGGTCGCCACGTACAGCGGTGTGCCCGGTGGATGCGGGACGCCGAAGGTGGCGATGGCCGTCGCGAATTCGCTCGCATCCCAGAAGGTGAGCGAGGGTGCGCCCGTGGCGAGGTAGATGACGAACAGCAGCAGACCAGTGGCGAGCGCGGACTGGCGTGCAACGACGCGGATGCCATTGTCCGACTCGTACGGGATCACGGACGACTCCACTCCGATGGGACCTCCGCTGCCCTGCGGGGCGATTCGTCAGCCAAGCGTGGCCGCAACGTGACGCGTCGGGCTACCGCTGCCGCAGCGCAGGATACAGGATAGTGGAATGGACCGTCGAAACTTTCTTGGTGACCTCACCCGGTACGCCGCATTGTGTGCGGCAGCGCCCGGCCTCGATCCGCGCTCGCAACGCATGCGCTTCGCGTCGGATCCGTTCACACTCGGCGTGGCCTCGGGCGATCCACTGCCCACGGGTGGCGTGCTCTGGACACGTCTTGCGCCGCAGCCGATGGAGCCCGGCTGGGGCATGGATGGCGTCAAGGCGCGGGTGACGTGGGAGGTGGCCGACGACGAGCGCTTCACGCGGATCGTGCGCACCGGCGTGCACGGCGCGGTACCGGAGCTTGGCTACTCGGTACATGTGGAAGTGGACGGGCTGATGCCTGACCGATGGTACTTCTATCGTTTCCGGCTGAATGACGCGACCAGCCCGGTGGGTCGGCTGCGCACCACGCCACCCGCCGGTGCACTGACGCCACTGCGTTTCGCCTTTGCGTCGTGCCAGCATTACGAGACAGGGCTGTTCACCGCCTACGATCACATGGCCCGCGAAGAGCTGGACCTGGTGGCCCACCTCGGCGACTACATCTACGAGTATGCGGGCGTCGGAGGGCGGGTGCGAAAGCACGACGGCTTCGAGTGCCGGTCGCTGGACGAGTATCGTCGACGCTATGCGCAATACAAGATGGATCCGATGCTGCAGGCCGCGCACGCGCGGGCGCCATGGATCGTGACGTGGGACGACCATGAGGTGGATAACAACTACGCCAACGAGATTGGCGAGAATGTGTACGAGTCGGCGGAGCAGATGCGACAGCGCCGCGCGGTCGCGTATCAGGCGTGGTGGGAGCACCAGCCGGTGCGCGTGCCGCGCGCGGCGTCGTGGGCGGACCTCTCGATCCAGCGTTCCGTGGACTGGGGCGACCTGGCGCGCTTCTGGGTGATGGACACGCGGCAGTTTCGCAGCGACCAACCGTGCAACGACGGCACGCAGCGGGTGCCGTGCGGCAACTGGGGCAGCGCCGACGCCACGGTGCTCGGTGCGGCGCAGGAACGCTGGTTGGTGGACGGGCTTGGTGCATCGCGTGCCAAGTGGCAGGTGCTCGCGCAGCAGATCATGTTCGCACCGGAGGTGTCTGAGCCGAAGCCGGGCGATCAGGTAAACATGGACGTGTGGGCAGGCTATCCTAAGGCCCGCGACCGACTCCTCACGGCGATCGCCGAGCGCGCTGCCGGCCGCACGGTGGTGCTGACGGGCGACGTCCACTCGAATTACGTGCAGGATGTGCATCGCGGCTTCGACCGCCCCGATCGTCCGGTGATTGCGACGGAATTCGTTGGCACGTCCATCTCGTCGGAGGGCGATGGCGGCGACCGCTCGCCGTATTTCCCCGCGACGGTGGAAGCGCGCCGCCCCGAGGTGAAGTGGCACAACCACCGTCGCGGCTACGTGTCATGCACTGTCACACCGACCGACTGGCGCGCGGATTATCAGATCGTGGAGTACGTGTCGCGGCCGGGTGCGCCAAAGATCACGGCGTCGCGCTGGCGCTGCGAGCAGGGCCGTCCGGGGGTGACACGGGTGTGAACGGCGCGCAGTGCGTGACGTGCACGGTGGCAGGCAGGCCAGCGCCGAGCGAAATTGCATCGTCTCCTTTTCGGATGTGCCGATGACCGCGACCGCTCCGCTGCCCACCGCCATGCCGTCCACGCACGATGAATCGCTCGATGCGCTCTGGCTGCCCTTTACCGCCAACAAGGCGTTCAAGGCCAGGCCCCGCCTGCTCGTCGGCGCGAAGGACATGCACTACGTGTCGGATGACGGCCGTCAGATTCTCGACGGTGCGGCGGGACTGTGGTGCGTGAACGCCGGCCACTGCCGCCAGCCGATCGTGGAGGCCGTGCAGAAGGCGGTGGCGACAATCGGTTTCGCGCCGGCCTTTCAGATGGGGCATCCGGCCACGTTTCAGCTGGCGAACGAGCTCGCGGTGCTGCTGCCCGCAGGACTCGATCGGATCTTCTTCTCGAACTCCGGTTCGGAGTCGGTGGACACGGCTCTGAAGATCGCGCTCGCGTACTGGCGTGCGCGCGGGCAGCCGGAGCGCACGCGCTTCGTGGGGCGCATGCGCGGCTATCATGGCGTGGGATTCGGTGGCATCTCGGTGGGTGGCATCGCACCGAATCGCGACGCGTTCGCCGGACAGTTGCTGCCGCACGTGAGCCACCTGCCCACCACCCACGATCCCTCGCGCAACGCCTTCGCGCGCGGACAGCCGCAGCATGGCGCCGAGCTGGCCGACGCACTGCTGCCGATCATCGCGGAGCATGGAGCCGACTCGATCGCTGCTGTGATCATCGAACCGATGGCGGGATCGACGGGGGTGCTGGTGCCGCCCGTCGGCTACCTCGCGCGATTGCGGGCGATCTGCGACCAATACGGCATCCTGCTGATCTTCGACGAGGTGATCACCGGTTTCGGCCGGCTTGGCGCGCCGTTCGCCGCGCAGCACTTCGGCGTGACGCCGGACATGATCACGATGGCGAAAGGCATCACCAATGCCACCATCCCGATGGGTGCGACGGCGGTGCGCCGCGAGATTCACGACACGGTGGTGGCGGCCACCGAGCGAGGCATCGAGTTCTTTCACGGCTACACGTACTCCGGTCACCCCATCGCCACGGCAGCGGCCCTGGCGACGCTGCAGCTCTATCGCGACGAAGGAATCTTCGAGCGCGCGCGCACCATGGCGCCGCTCTGGGAGGAGGCCGTGCATTCCCTGCAGGGTGAGCCGCATGTGATCGACATCCGCAACATCGGCATGGTCGGTGCGATCGAGATGGCGACGCGCGATGGCCTGCCCGGCGCGCGCGCGATGGACGCCATGAACGCCTGCTTCTGGAACGAAGACCTGCTGGTGCGGATCACCGGCGACATCATCGCCCTGTCGCCGCCGTTGATCGTGAGCGAGTCGCAGGTCGGC
>JBBSCZ010000263.1:0-4508 GCA_038249795.1 Gemmatimonadales bacterium
GGCCGTCGATCGCTGGCGGGTTCGCTCATCGGCGGTATCGCCGAGACGCAGGAGATGCTCGACTTCTGCGGCACGCATGGCATCACCTCGGATGTGGAACTGATCGCGATCGATACGGTCAACGAAGCGTACGAGCGGATGCTGAGGGGCGACGTGAAGTACCGGTTCGTGATCGACCTTGCCACGCTCGACGCATGAGCATGTCGCACGACGGCTGCCGGGCGGCATGATGTCGCCCGGTTTGCTGATCACCGCAGTGGTGTTCATCATCGCCGGCATCCTGCACTTCGTGGTGCCGAAGTTCTATCTCGCGATCATGCCATCGTATCTGCCGAACCCGCTCATGCTGGTGTATCTGAGCGGGGCGTTCGAGGTGCTGGGCGGGGCCGGGTTGTTGCTCCCCGCCACCCGCACGCTGGCCGCCGTGGGCCTGATCCTGCTGCTGCTGGCCGTGCTGCCGGCCAACGTGGAAATGCTGCGCCTCGCCCACGAGCAGGGCGCAAGTGCAGCGTTTCAGACGGCCCTGTGGCTCAGGTTGCCGCTGCAACCGCTGCTGATGTGGTGGGTATGGCGCGTCGCGCGGCAGGGTCGCGATCTTGTGAACTGACCGACTTCTGCGCTTCTCTCCTCCGGCCGCACCACGACATGCTCTCCGCCGTTCTCGTTGCCAGCGTCCTCTCGTGTGGCACACCTCAGGCGACCCATTCGTCGCTTGTCATCACGAATATCGTGGTGGACAGCACACTGCAGGCGACGTTTCACAAGGGCGTGACGTTCAACCAGTTCGTGGACGCGGCCGTCGCCCGTCGCGAGGGGTGGCTGCGGCTGCAGCGCGATGCGGTCGTGCCCGCCGCGCTGGTGGCACGGGCACGGGCAGTGGGTGGCAGTTGGCAATTGCTGGTGGTGGCGCGTGACGCCTGTGGCGACTCGATGAACCTGGTGCCGTACGCCGCCCGTCTGGCCGACTCGGTGCCCGGGCTGAACCTGCGGATCGTCACGCCGGATGATGGGCAGGTGGCACAGCGCACGCATCGCACGCAGGACGGTCGGCTGGCCACGCCGACGTTCGTCCTGTTGAACGCGCAGGGCGAGGACGTGGGATGCGTGGTCGAGCTTCCGGCACCGTTGCGTCAGTGGACCGACGCCGCCCGCGCCACGGTCAGCAGTGACTCGCTGCACAGCTATCGCAACGCCTTCTATGCGCGTGATCGAGGCGTGAGCCTGGCCACCGAACTGGTGGAGGTACTGGAGGCAGCGCAGGCGGGTACACCGCGCTGTGATCGACAGCTGACACGCTGATGGCGTGCGCAACGTACGGTGTGGCACACCTTCCCTTTCCGAGACGCAGCCGATGACACAGACGGACGCCGAAATCATCATCAGCATCGCCGCGCAGGCTGCGGTGGTGGATGGCAATCGCAGCGCGGCAGAGCTGACACAGATTTCTGCAGCGGCGACGCGGCTTGGCCTGAGCAACGCCGATGCCGTCGTGCAGCAGGCGGCCGCGACCCCTGAGGACGTGCGAGTGCTCGCCACCTCGCTCTCTTCGGACGAGGCACGTCGGGCCGCGTATGAAATCGCGGTGGCGGTGTGCAGCGCCGACGGCGAGGCTGGTGCGAAGCAGGTGGCGTTCCTGCAGCAGTTGAGTGCGGCGATGCACACCAGCGGATCGACGGCCGAGGTGTCCGCGATCGTGTCGGCGGCGGCACTGACGTCGCAGGTGCAGGCGCCGCCGGTTCCGCCGGGCGCCACGCCCCAGCCGCAGCCGGGTGAGCTCGATGCGCTCATACTCGACCAGGCGATCCTGACCGCCGCTCTCGAAATCCTTCCCGACCGGCTGTCGAACATGGCGATTCTGCCACTGCAGCTGCGCCTCGTCTATCAGATCGGCCAACGGCATGGGCAACAGCTGAACGCCGCACAGGTGAAGGATCTGGCGGCAACGTTCGGTCTCGGTGCAGCGGCGCAGCTGATGGAAAGCCTCGTGCGCAAGACATTGGGCAAGCTCGCTGGCGGCATGCTTGGTGGAATGCTGGGCGGCGCCACGGGGATGGCGGCTGGCGCCACGGTGAGCTTCGCGGCGACGTACGCTCTCGGTCATGCCGCGTCGCAGTACTACGCGCAGGGCCGCTCGCTCTCCACGGGCGACATGAAGGCGCTGTTCACCCGCTTCCAGCAGGAAGCAGAGACGCTGTATCCGAAGGTGCAGGACCGCGTGCAGGATGTTGCTCGCAGCACCAACCTGCAGTCCGTGCTCGGGGCGCTCCGCAGTCGCTGAACGCACCCTCGTTTTTCTTTTCCATTGATCCACCGACATGTTCAAAAGCCTGCGGGTCCCCGAACGGTTGTTCTCGATCGCCATGTGGACCGTCTCCCTGGTGTTCGCCAGCTTCCTGATCGGCCTTGGTGGCAAGGTGGTCGGCGACCTGCCCGGTGTGGATCAGGGGCTGACGGTCGACCAGTTCGTGGACGGCGCGAAGCTGACGCCCCTTCGTGCGCAGCGTGAACAGCTGCGCGAGGAAGCGAACCGGGTCGACAACCTGCGGAACACGGTGTCACTCACGCTCGATTCGAGCCGCTCGACGTACAACACGCGGAAGGAAGCGTACGACAACTGGCGCGCGACCCGCACGGCCACGAGTGATCCTGAGCAGGATCCCGATGGCATCGCGCGAATGCGGGTGCTCGACACGTTGCTCGAGTCGCAGTCGCGGGCGAAGAAGGCGATCGAAGTGCAGGATTCCCGTCGTCTGCAGATCACACAGGCGATCGACTCGCTGGACACGGCTGAGCAGAACCTGCGCGACGCCGTCTATCCGCTCTACCAGCGGTCGCAGTTTCAGCAGGAGCTGAAAGTCTTCGGCATCCGTCTCGCCCTGACGCTGCCACTGCTGCTGATCGGCATCTGGCTGGTCGCGAAGAAGCGGAAGAGTGACTACTGGCCGCTGGCGCGTGGCTTCGTGCTGTTCGCACTGTTCGCGTTCTTCGTGGAGCTGGTGCCATACCTGCCGAGCTATGGCGGCTACGTGCGTTACGTCGTCGGGATTCTGCTGACGCTCGTCGCCGGCCACTATGTCATCCGCGCCATGAAGGTGTACGTGGCGAAGCGACAGGTGGTGGAGCAGCAATCGGAGACGCAGCGCCGCGCCGGACTGAGCTACGAGAATGCGCTGCGGAAGATGAGCGCGAACATGTGCCCCGGGTGCGAGCGGACGATCGTGGGCGGCGCGGGCTCACCGTCGAACTTCTGCGTCCACTGCGGCATGAAGCTGTTCGACAAGTGCCCGGCCTGCGACACACGCAAGAACGCATTCTTCCAGTACTGCCCGACGTGCGGCGTGCCCGGAGACTTGAACGAAAGCCTCACCTCCGCCTCCCCGCCGCAGCCGGCCACTGCACCGGCATGACAGCCTGACGCAAAGGCGCAAAGCCTCGCTTTTGTGTCAGGCAATACAGCACTTTCTCTCGTCGCGAAAGCAGCAGACGATCAGGCCTCGCCGCTCTCGGGTTCGCGGGTGCGGGCGGCGTCGGCGGCGCGTTGTTCGGCCATGCGATGCTCGAGCTCTTCACGAGCGGCGCGGGCGGCTTCGCGGCCGGCGTCGACGGCACGCGAGACCTGCGTCTTCTTCAGGTCGATGGATGACTTCGCCGAGTCGATGCGCACCTCGATATCCGCCTTGAGGTCGGCCTTCGCCTGGCCCAGCGCGCCGGTGACCTTCTCGCCGGCGCGCTTGGTGGCGTCCCCCGCCTTCCGTGCGCTGCGCTTGATCGACTGACGCGTCTCGGCGCCGCTCTGCGGGGCAAAGATCAGCGCCAGACCGGCACCGAGGGCGGTGCCGAGCAGGAAGGCGGAGAGCCCGGAGGAATCACGTTCTTCGACGATGATGATCTGATCGTCGTCGTCCCAGTCACGGCGTGGCATTTTGCGTTGGAGCACAGGTGGACGGGCGGAGCCGCGATCCCGGACGTCAGCGTCTGGGCGCGGCTTTTCCTTCATCGGAACGTACGAGGCGTACCGAGCTGCGGTCACTCCCCTCATCGTCCTCCGACGGGGTGTCTCCTGACGGATCGGGCAGGGCGATCAGCGCCAGCAGCTCCTCACGAAGTTGCGCTTCCTTCAGTCCCAGCGTCGAGGCGGCCTTGGTCATGTCACCGCTGAACTGCGCGAAGGTCCGGAGTGCGAGCTGGCGCCGCGCATCGGCCATCGAGGACCCGACCGCCAGCGTGACGGGGCCGAGGTTGTCGACCGTGCCCTTGAGGTGACGCGGGAGCAGGTCGGCGGTGCTGACTTCGCTGCCGCGTGCCAGGATCACTGCCCGCTCGATTGCATTCTTCAGTTCGCGGACGTTGCCGGGCCACGGGTACACCGCCATCCACTCGCGCGCGCCATCGGCGAAGCCGGTGAGCCGCTTGCCATTCTGCTTCGAGAAGCGTGACAGGAACGCTTCGGCGAGGATCAGGATGTCGGTGCCGCGCTCGCGCAGCGGCGGCAGGATGAACTCCACCAC
>JBBSCZ010000264.1:0-4493 GCA_038249795.1 Gemmatimonadales bacterium
CCGCTGATCACGCGCGCATCGGTGCCGGCGGTCGCCTGGCTGAATGCATTCGTGAAGCTGCTGCCGCCGAAGCTGTTGTACTGCAGATCGGCGCGGATCTTGAACGGAATCAGCGGCAGGCCAGCCTGCACGGCCACGAGACCGTTGTAGCCCATGTCCTGCCGGTTGTTGATCGAGCCGGACGCAGTCGTGCCACCCCCGGCGAGGCCAATCGAGAACTGCGCCTGCGCTGGCGTCACAGCTGCCGTCAGCGCCATTGCGACGCCGAAGCTGGCCAGAAGTCCGCGAAATGTGGTCATCGTGTCAGGAGTTGAGGTGAGCACGCATCCGATCGAGCTACCCAGGGACGACTACGGTCCCCGAGAGATCACACACACGCCTCGTACGCACATCACGCCAGGTTCACCTGTCACGAGAGAAGCGTGTCGCTTGCCGACTTTCACGTGCATGCTGACTCTCGTGTCACCATGCTGGCCCTAAAACATCACCCCGATCGAAATCGGGATGAACTTCGCCGTGGTGCGGTTACCGCCGACGTCGAATGTCGCATCATTGATCTGGTGCATCCGCCCTTCCACGAAGATGCTCGCCCCGGTGAGCGCGAACTTCACCCCGGCGCCGTAGTTGTAGCCCAGCTTGCGCGTGGCGTCGGTGCCCTTGAGCTGCGTGTCGTAGTAACCGATGCCACCGATCAGGTATGGCTTCACGGCACCAGCCAGTGGACTGAACACACCGTTGAGCGTGCCACTGATCACGCGGGTATCGCTGCCATCCCGGGCTTGGCCCAAGGCATTCCTGAAATCCTTGCCGCCGAAGCTGTTGTACTGAAGGTCAGCCCGCAGCTGGAACGGGAATGCAGGCACGCCAAGCTGCACCGTAGCGAGACCGTTGTAGCCGAGGTTCTGCCGATCGTTCAACGAGCCGGAGGGAATCGTGGTCCCGCCGGCAAGGCCGAAGGCGAACTGTCCCTGCGCAGGAGCGGCAGCAGTCACGAAGACGAGACCGAGGCTGGCCAGGGCAGCACGGAGAGTGAACATGGATGTCTGGTGTGAGAGTGAAAGCATATCCGATCGTGGACAGTGCGGCCGACCGCACCCGCAGGCCGATCTCCTGCAGGTCTCACGCGAAGGCCTGCCTTATCCCCGAAGCAGAACCCGCGCCGCGCTGATCCCGCCGCGAGCCGCCCCCTCGAGTGAACTCGTATGCCCGGCCTCGGAAGCAAGGACCAGACCACGCAGCGCGGTCTCCGTCGGTACACGATGCGCACTGCTGCCAGGAGGCTGCGCATACTGCGAATATGGCACCCGCCACACCGCGACGACGTCGGCTGACTCCGCATTCGTCTGTCCTCTGCTGCGGTCACCCGACTGTCCACTCATCGCAGCCAGATCGGATCGCACGCGACGCACCAGTTCCGTGTCGTCCAACGTCGCAGCCGCACCCAGCACAGTGGCTGCCGTGAGCGTCTGACCCGCTGGGGCATACGACGGTGCCACGTTGCTGATCGTGATCGCGTGGCTCACGGTCGCGTCGCGAGCGGTGTTCAGCCAGAGTGCATCACCGTCGAGCAGCGGCGCCGGTGAGCGCAGGTAGACGGTGCTGCAGCCGAGGCTTCCCGTCGGCATCGGCACCGTCACACCGGCAGTCGCCGCGAGCATCGCGATGGCAGGCGGATCGCACGCCAGTACCACATTCGCCGCGCGCACCAGAGAGCCATCGTGCAGCAGCACACCCTGCAGCACACCGTCCTCGACGACCACCCGCGTCACCGTCACGCCGGTCCGGATGCTCCCCGCCGGCAGCGACGCCGCCAGCTGCGCCGTAATCGCCCCCATGCCCACCGCCGGCACCACCGTCTTCCCCTCCGCCAGCATCTTGAACGTGTACAGCAGCACCGCCGCGGAGGTCTCCAGCGAGCGGTCGAGCAGAATGCCGCCGTAGAACGGCGCGAAGAAATTGCGGATCGCGTTGTCGCTGAAGCCGCGCTGCTGCAGGAAACTGGCGGTGGAGACCGAATCGAAGCGTGGCGCGAAGCATTCGTCGAACGGCAACGAAGTGGCCAGCAGGCGCAGCCGGAGCATCCGCACCTTGTCCCACAGCGACAGCTGCGGCGCGATCAGCGTCGGCCAGAGCAGCGCCCAATCGCCGAACGCATCACCGATGACGGCAGGATGACGCGAGCCACCAGCGAGCACGGCGGCGGGGCGGAACGTGCGCAGCTCCAACGCCGGCAGATCGAGCGCGGCGGCCAGCATCGGGTACGCCGTAAAGAGAACCTGAAAGCCGTGATCGAGCTGGAAACCGGCGCGGACGGAGGTGCGCACCCGGCCGCCGACCTCACTCTCACGTTCGAGCAGGAGCACGGGGCGTCCTGCGAGAGACAGCTCTCGCGCGCACATCAGTCCGGCCACGCCACCCCCGACGACGAGGATGGCATCGGGCGCCGCCATCAGGGTGTGGGCGGAGTGGTGGCGGGCGGCACCGCCGCCGGTGGTACCACAGCGGCCGGCACCGCCGTCGAGGGCACGGCAGCCGGTGGTACCGTGACTGTCGGCAGCGTCGCAGCACCCGGATCCACTGGCGGCACGATGGTCGGTGTCAACACGCCTCCTGAGGCCGGCGGCGGCGCGCCGATCACCTGAATGCCCGTCACGAAGTACTCCGTCTCACCAAAACACCGCGTCGGCACCCCAACATGCTGCTCGTAGCTGAGCTTCACCTGCTTGCCGAGCGAGTTGTTGATCTGCTCGGCCACCTTGCCGTCGCGGACGGTGAAACGGAAGATCTCGGGCATCACCTGCGGGCCGTTGGCGAGCGCCAGCTCACCTTCCCACGTCTTGCAGACCCACCCCTTGTTGGAAAGCTTCTGCACGAAGCCGGCCCGCTCGCCGCTGGCGTAGGAGTAGGTGAGCGCGATGGTGACCCAGAGCGCGAAGGCGGCCAATGGCAGCACCACCAGAAAGAGCACGGCAGTGATCTTCCAGTTGCCCTTCTTCTTCGGGGCAGTGGGGAGGCCACCGCCAGTGTCCATCGACGGTGTGGTGTAGGTGCGGCTTGGCTCTTTGGCCATGTGTTGTCCGGTGCTGGTGGTGGTTCGTGCTGCAGGCAATGTCGGTGTTGCGACGGGGGCGCCACAACCCCGGCCGGGCCCCACTCGGCGTGATACGAAATCGCGAAGTGGATAGATTCTCCTTCAGGTCGCTCGTCCGATCGCCCGTTCCGGTCCCCTGAACCATCGTGCTGTGAGCATTCCCTCCGTTTTTCGCCCTCGCCGCCAGACCGTGACGGCCACAGTCGGCACCGTGCCGGTCGGCAGCAGTCATCCGATCGTCGTCCAGTCGATGACCAACACCGACACCGCCGACATCGCCGGCACCGTCGAGCAGGTGGCGTCGCTGTCGCGTGCGGGCTCGCAGATCGTGCGTGTCACGGTGAACAACGAGGAGTCTGCAGCGGCTGTCGCTGAGATCGTGCAGCGACTGGCTGATCAGGGCGTGACCACGCCGATCGTCGGTGACTTCCATTACAACGGGCACCTGCTGCTGGCGAAGTATCCGGACTGCGCGCAGGCGCTGGCCAAGTACCGCATCAATCCCGGCAACGTGGGCGGCAAACGGCGCGACGAGAATTTCCGCTCGATCGTGCAGATCGCGGTCGACAACGGCAAGCCGGTGCGCATCGGCGTGAACTGGGGCTCGCTGGATCAGGACCTGCTGACGGTGATGATGGACGAGAATGCGGCCGCCGGCTACCCGCTGACGGCGCACGACGTCTACGTCGAGGCGATGCTGGCCAGCGCACTGCGATCCGCCGAGATGGCCGAGGAGGTGGGGCTCGCGCATGACAGGATCCTGATCTCCGCCAAGGTCTCGCTGGTGCCGGATCTGGTGGACGTCTACCGTAAATTGGCAGCACGTTGCGACTATCCGCTGCACCTGGGTCTCACCGAGGCAGGACTGGGCATGAAGGGCATGGTCGCCAGCGCCGCCGGTCTCTCGCTGCTGCTGGCCGAAGGTATCGGCGACACGATCCGGGTGTCACTCACGCCGAAGCCGGGTGGTGATCGCGCCGAGGAAGTGCATGTGGCGCAGCAGATCCTGCAGTCGCTCGGTCTGCGCAGCTTCGCGCCGCAGGTCACCGCCTGTCCGGGCTGCGGTCGCACCACCTCCACCTTCTTCCAGAGCATGGCGGAAGACATCCAGAACTACCTGCGCGAGCAGATGCCGGTGTGGCGCGGCAAGCATCCCGGCGTGGAAGAGATGCGCGTGGCGGTGATGGGGTGCATCGTGAACGGACCGGGCGAATCGAAGCACGCCAACATCGGCATCTCGTTGCCGGGCACGTTCGAGGAGCCGAAGGCGCCGGTATACGTGGATGGTGCGCTGATGCTGACGCTCAAGGGCGATCGTATCGTGCCCGAGTTCCTCGAGATCCTCGAGAACTACGTCTCCCGCACCTACCCGACGCCTGAAGCGGTGTCCGTCTGAGCTGAG
>JBBSCZ010000265.1:0-4386 GCA_038249795.1 Gemmatimonadales bacterium
AGCCCGCCTACGCCAATCCGGCGGTGATGACCGACGCGCTCGCCACACGATACTATGACATGATGCTGGTGCCTGGCGCTCGCGAAGCGATGTTGGCACGAATGCAGCAGACCGTGCTGACGGACCCGATCCCCGCGCTGCGACGCATTCAGGCGCCCACGCTTCTGTTGTGGGGCGACCAGGACCAGATGATCCCGTTCAGCAACGCCGCTGACTATCAGCGAGCGCTTCCACATGCGACGCTCGTGAAGCTGCCCGGACTGGGGCATCTGCCGTTCGAGGAGGCACCACAGCGCTCGCTCGTTCCATTGCTCGAGTTTCTGCGCGCGACGCAATGACTGCCGTCCGTGGCGTCGTGTGATCGCCCTACTGTCAGCGGCTGGTCCATGCCGCAGATTATGGGGTACGCTACCTGTCGAGCGCCGTACCTCTACCCGCTCATGATTTTTCGGGCCAATGTGGCAATCGCGAATGGTGCTGCGGCGACCGCTCCGGTGACGTGACGACCTGAGCGCTGGGCTGCACGCCAACCGCCGCTGTCGCTTCCTTTCGACCTTCGCACCCATGGCGTTCACGAGACTGACGCGAGCCGCCGTCAGATGAGCAGTGTCGGTCCCGCAACCGTGAAGGATGCCGCGACTCCCGTTCCGGAGACATCAGCCACGTCAGCGCTGACGCCCGCGCAACGTGTGCTGACCATGCTGCGTTCGCATAAGTGGCAGGTGTTGCTGCTGCTCACCATCGTGATCATCGCCGTGACAGCCGGCCCGCGTATCGTGCTTGGCCCACAGGTGCCCGTCGAACTGGTGGCGCGGCAGACACTCGTGCAGTCGCTGGTCGCGAGTGGACGCGTCGAGTCGCCGCATCGCGTGGAAGTCGGCGTTCAGATGACGGGAAGGGTGGCGCGAGCACCGGTGACGGAGGGTCAGGTGGTCACGGCCGGAACGACACTGCTGGAGCTCGAATCATCCGAGCTCCGGGCAGCGCTGGGACAGGCCGAGTCTGCGTTGGCCGCGGCTCGCGCGCGCGCGCGGCAGGTGCGCGAAGTACAGGCACCAAACACTTCGCAGGGAGTACGGCAGGCACGCCTCGCCCACGACGCGGCGCGCGATGCACGCGTTCGCAACGATGCACTCCTCAGAGGCGGGGCAATCGGTGAAGCGGCGCATGAGGTCTCTGTCCGCGCCGAGCAGACCGCCCTGGCGCAACTGCGTGTCGCCGAGCAGCAAGCCGCCAGTGCCGCGCCGTCAGGGAGCGATGCAGCCGCCGCGACCGCTGGCGTTGCACAGGCTGACGCCGCCGTCCGCCTAGCGCGTGCGAAGCTCTCGTACGCCTCGGTGCGTGCCGTGAAGAGTGGCACAGTGATCATGCGCGAGGTGGAACCCGGTGACGTGGTGCAGCCGGGTCGCACCTTGCTGGTGCTGGCACCCGAGGGCGACACGCACCTGATCGTGCAGATCGACGAGAAGAATCTGCGCCTCCTCCGCGTCGGCCTGACGGCGCTGGCGTCAGCCGACGCGTACCCGAAGAAACGCTTTGCAGCCACTGTGCTGCACATCACACCCGGCGTCGATGCGCTACGCGGTGCGGTCAAGGTCACACTGCTCGTGCCGGCGCCGCCGGCATACCTGATGGAAGACATGACGGCGTCCGTCGATATCGAAATCACGCGCCGCGACAGTGCGATTCTCGTTCCGGCAACCGCATTGCATGACGAGGGAAGCACTGCCCCCTGGGTGTACCGCATCGACGGCGGGCGCGCGCGCCGACGGGCGGTGACGCTCGGTCTGTGCACCGCTGGCCTGTGCGAAGTGGTGACGGGGCTGGTGCCAGGCGATCGCGTCATACCGTTGTCGGATGCGAGCATCGAAGAGGGAGATCGCGTACGCGGCACGCTGCCAGTCGTGAAGCAATGACGGTTCCACCCGCGACGAAATCGGCGCGGCTGGCATCGGCACCGGCCCGCACGGCGGCTCCACTGAAGACCTTCGCACACTGGTTGCCGTTCGAATGGATCGTCGCGCTGCGATTTCTTCAGGAAGGCCGGGTGCAGACCGCCTTCATCGTGGGCGGTGTGGCGATCGGTGTGGCGGTCATCGTCTTCATGTCGGCGCTCATCACCGGTCTGCAGGCCAGCTTGATCAAGCGCGTGCTCACGGGCGTTCCGCACATCGAACTGACACCACAGAAGGCCGTGGTTCGTGCACTCCGTGACACGAGCGGTGGTCTGCGCGAGGGTGCCGTGATGCAGGCACCGCTCCAGCGCCTGAGGGGCATCGATCAGTGGCAAGTCATCGTGACGCAGGTTGCAGCGATGCCGGAGGTGGCTGTGGCGTCGCCTGCGGTGGGCGGTTCAGCAGTCGTCGTGCGTGGCGAGGTGTCGCGCGTGATCGGGCTCACCGGCATGGACCCCGACCTGTACTATCGCGTGGTGGCACTGCCGGAAAAGATCGTGCAGGGCACATCGCAGCTGGACGGAACGGACATCCTGATCGGCACCGAGCTGGCCGCCGACCTCGGCGTCGGTGTCGGCGACAAGCTGAACGTGATCGGTGCCGGCGGAGAGGCAACGCTGCTCACCATCAGCGGCATCTTCGACCTTGGCAACAAGTTCGTGAATGCCCGCAACACCTTCATGCTCCTGCGCACGGCGCAGACGCTGATGGCGCTGCCGGGCGCCGCGACCGCCATCGACGTCACCGTACACGACGTCTACGCCGCCGACGTCGTGGCGCAACGCATCATGCGCATCGCCGCCGTCCAGGCCGACAGCTGGATCACATCGAACGCCCAGTTCTTCACCGCCATCACGGCACAGTCGATCTCGATGAACACGATCCGGTTCTTCGTCGGGCTGTCGGTGGCGTTCGGCATCGCGAGTGTGCTGGTGGTCTCGGTGGTGCAGAAGTCGCGCGAGATCGGGATTCTGCGAGCGATGGGCATCACGCGAGGCCAGGTGCTGCGCATCTTCCTGCTGCAAGGCGGGATACTCGGTATCGGAGGCGGGCTCACGGGCGCGGCGTTCGGCTACATCGGCCTGTCGACGTGGATGCGTCTGACGCGCACTGCCGACGGCTCCTCGCTGTTCACACTCGAGCTCTCCGCACCGCTGTTCGGCTGGACGCTGGCGCTCGCGACGATCACCGGGCTGGTGGCCGCCGTGGTGCCGGCCATTCGGGCATCACGGCTCGATCCGGTGGTCGCGATCAATGGCTAGCGTGCAAGGCGCCGACAGTCGCAGTGCTCCAGTGGTGGAGCTGCGCGGGGTGCGCAAGTCGTACTCCGTCGGCCTGCCGAACGAGACTGAAGTGCTGCACGGCATAGATCTGGTTCTGCCGCGCGGCGACTTCTGCGCCATCATGGGGCCCTCCGGATCAGGGAAGAGCACACTGCTCAATCTCATTGGCCTACTCGACCATCCCACGTCGGGCACAATCGCGATCAACGGTCAGGAGACCACCACGCTCGACGATGCCGCGCTGACGCGATTGCGTGGGCGGAGCATCGGCTTCGTGTTCCAGTATCATCATCTGCTGACGGCGTTCACCGCGCTCGAGAACGTGATGATGCCGATGCTCGGCGACCGGGAATTCCCCGACGACGAGATGGTTGCACGCGCGGCCGAGCTGATCGACACCGTCGGGCTCACCCCGTGGCGCGATCAACCCGTGGGGCAGCTTTCAGGCGGGCAGGAACAGCGCGTGGCGGTGGCGCGCGCACTGGCGATGAATCCGGCACTGCTGCTGGCGGACGAACCGACCGGCAATCTCGACACCGTCACTGCCGATACGGTGTTTGCACTGCTGCGCAAGGTGAATGCCGAGGAGGGCACGACGGTGCTGTTCGTCACGCACAATCCGCTGCTCGCCGAACGGTGCGATCGCACCATCGATGTGGTGGATGGCCAGACCGTGGTGCGACCTCCGGGCGAGGCCAACGTGCCGGCCGCTTCGCCGGCGATTCAGCCGTCGTGATAGTTTTCCTTTTGCACTGATCAGCGCGCGTATCGCCCGATGCGGCGCCATGTCGCGGCTCCGACCACGGCCGATGCGATGCACCACGACGCCTGCACCAACGTCAGCGGTGACGTGCCGGTCGCGCGCGCCATTGCCCAGCCTGCGACGAGCAACGCTGAGGCCCACAGTGAGGTGCGCACATACCAACCGTGTTGCGCGGAGACCGGCAGCGCCGCCGCCGCAGACCAGAAGCCCAACGGCGCGAACCAGGCGAACAGCCAGAGCATCGTGAAGAACATCGCGGCACGCGAATTGGATGGTGCGACCGACTGAATCAGCGACCAGCCAAGTGCCGGCGACATGGGTAGCGTCGCCCAGTGCGCGCGTCCCTGCTCTGCCGCATGAGTCCATGCGAGGCGCCAGTCGCGGG
>JBBSCZ010000266.1:0-4361 GCA_038249795.1 Gemmatimonadales bacterium
GCCGGAGCGCCCTGCACCACCGAGCTGATGAGCATGCGCATCGCGCGGCGACCCAGCTCTTCGATCGGCACGTGCACGGTCGTCAGCGCCGGTGTGAGAAAGCGCGCCATCGGCACGTCATCGAACCCGGCGATCGCCACGCTCTCGGGTACGCGCATGCCGGCATCGCGCAGTGCGCTCATCGCGCCGGTGGCCATCGAGTCGTTACAGGCGAAGACGAAGTCGAAGCGGCTTGGGTGCGCGAGCATGGTGTGCGCGGCGCTCCAGCCTGACTCCTGCGAAAAGTCGCCGGCGAATTCGGTGAGTGTGACGTCGTTGCCGGCACGGGCGATGGCAGCGCGGAAGGCGTTGCGTCGTGCGAGCGCATCGCCATGCCCGTCAGGACCGGTGATCATGGCAAGCTGTCGCGCGCCGATTGCCAACGCGTGCTCGGCCACTGCGGTCGCACCGGCGGCGTTGTCGATCAGCAGCGATGGCGCGCCGCAATGACGTGCGTCCATGCCCACCACCACGATCGGAACCTCGGCCGCGATGGCGCGCACGACGTCATCTGATCCGATCCCCGGCGCGACGATCAGGTACCCATCCACGCGACCACGCATGGCGGCGGCTGCGTTGCGGAGCTTCACCGGATCGGCATGGGTGCTGGTGACCAGCAGATGGATGCCATGCTCCGCCGACGTGTCGTCGAGGCCGCGCAGAAATTCAGAGAAAAACTCACCGAAGAGATCAGGAAGCAGCACTCCGAGAGCGCCCGCGCGCGGAGCCGCGAGGTCGCGGGTGGAGCCGTGCGCCACGTAGCCCAGCGCGAGCGCAGTCGCCTGAACCCGGTCGCGGACGGCGGGGTCGCCGCGGTGCCGACCGTTGAGTATGCGCGACACGGTCGCGGCGGAGACGCCCGATTCGCGGGCGACGTCGAGGATCGACGGTCCGGCGTCGTTTCCCTGATTGGCGTCGGGGGATGGAGCGTGCGGCGGGTTCAGCGAAGACATGAGGGGCGCGCGGGCGCCGAGTGGGCTTGGCGGGAAGACGAGTCGGGTACGTGGCGAGGGGCAAACGTTCGAGGGGGACCGGTGGGAGTCAAGAGGGAATGCCACGCGGCATTCTCGCGGTTCAGCTCGTGAACAGCCGTTTTTGTGCGAATGCTCTGACTACAGCACTATCCGCCTGATCAGCGTAGTATCGTGCAAGTTCCCGTCGTCCCCTGCCCCTGAACTGTGTCGATTCGTCGTTTCGCTCTCGTCATCGTCGCGTCGGTCGCGGCCTCGGTCTCGGCTGTCGCACAGACCGGGCATCAGCACCACGATCATGCCGCCGGCATGCCACCGGTGACGCTCCCGGCCGGCTCGCTGGTGACCGAGGCCGACGTGCGCTTCATGCAGGGAATGATCGCCCACCATGCGCAGGCGGTGGTAATGTCGCGCATGGCGGGTGCGCGTGGTGCGAGTCCGCGGGTGCTCAAGCTGGCGCAGAAGATCGATCTCGCGCAGGCCGGCGAGATCGCGCTGATGCAGGACTGGCTGCGGGCCTACGAACAGTTCACGCCCGACACGTCGTCGTGGCGGGGCATGACCATGCCCGGCATGCTCACCACGCAGGAGCTGGCGCAGATGGACGCGTCGCGCGGCGGTGACTTCGACCGCCTCTTCCTGCAGCTGATGATCAAGCACCATCAGGGTGCACTGCTGATGGTGACCGACCTGCTCAAGTCGCCGCGGGCGGCGCAGGAAGTGGACATCAACGTGTTCGCGAACGATGTGGAGACCACGCAGACGGCCGAGATCGGCCTGATGCGCCAGATGCTGCTCGACCGCTGACCCTTTCCCTGGAGTTGGACCACATGGCCGTGTCCCATGGCGCCCGCATCACTGCGCCGGCTTTCCTGTTCGCCCTCGCCGCCGCGACCTCGTCGCTCGGTGCGCAGACGTACCCCAGTGCCACCGATCCGCGCAACGATCTCAAGCCCGGCCTGCGCGACGCCGGCATCGCGATCTCGGGGATGACGCTGCTCTCGACGACCGCCAAGCCGGCGGTATTCGATTCGGTACGCGGGTTGACCTTCGTGAACAGCGATCTCGCGTTCCGGGGCAACACCCTCTACATGGGAAACTTCGCCGGCTTCTCGATCTACGACGTGAGCAACCCCGTCAAGCCCGAGCTGCTCTCGGCCGTGGAGTGCATCACGTCGCAGGGTGATCCGTCGATCGTGGGCAATCTGTTGTTCGTGTCGGCCGAGGGTGGCGGCAACCGCAAGGATTGCGCGAAGGGTGGTGTGAAGGACGGGTCGGAGCACATGACGGGGGTGCGCATCTACGACGTCGCCAATCCGCGCGCACCGCGGTTGGTGAAGAACGTCGAGACATGCAAGGGTTCGCACACGCACACGGTGGTGCCGTCGCCGACCGACAAGAACGTGGTGTATCTGTATGTGTCCGGACAGCAGGGCGCACGGTCCGCATCGGAGCTGGCGGGTTGCCGGAACGGTTCGAACCCCGCCGAAGAAGCGAATTCGTTGTTCCGTCTCGACATCATCAAGGTGCCACTGAACCGGCCGCAGGACGCTGAGGTCATCAACGGTGCGCGAATCTTCACCGGCCTGGGGGCGGCTCCGGCACGTGGTGGTCGCGCGCGTGCGGTGCGCGCCATTCCCGGTGCCGACAGCGCGATGATGGCCGAGATGATGGCCAGCGGCCCGCGCAACTGTCACGACGTGACGGCGTATCCGGCGATGAATCTGCTGGCCGGCGCCTGCGGCAGCTACGGTCTGCTGGTGGACATCTCCAATCCCGAGAAGCCGGTGCGACTCGATGCCGTGGCCGACACCAACTTCTCGCTCTGGCATACGGCGGTGTTCTCGAACGACGGCTCGAAGGTGGTCTTCACCGACGAGTGGGGCGGCGGCACGTCGCCCAACTGTCAGTCGATGCACCCGCTCGAAATGGGCGGCAACACGACGCTGGTGATCGGCGCGAATCGCAAGTTCACGCAGCGCGCGTACTTCAAGATTCCGACGGCGCAGGGCGCCAACGAGAATTGCGTGTCGCACAACGGGTCGCTGGTGCCGGTGCCGGGTCGCGACATCATGGTGCAGGGGTGGTATCAGGGTGGCATCGACGTGATCGACTTCACCGATGCCGACAAGCCCGTCGAGATCGGCTACTTCGATCGCGGTCCGGTGGATGCACCGGCTACGGATGGTGCCGCCAACAGCCGCACCCGTGGCACGATCGGTGGCTCGTGGGGGGCGTACTGGTACAACGGCCGCGTGTATTCGGCCGAGATGGCGCGCGGGCTGGACATCCTGGAGCTGACACCGGGGCCGATGCTCTCGGCCAATGAAATTGCGGCCGCGAAGCTGGTGCAGTGGAGTGAGTTCAATCCGCAGAGCCAGCCGAAGATCGTGTGGCCGGCGGCGTTCCCGGTCGTTCGCTCGTATCTCGATCAGCTGGTAAGGAATGACGGGTTGGCGCTGGCGCGGACGAGTGCGATCGGGAGTGCGCTGGATGCTGCGGAGCAGCTGAGCGGTGCGGCTCGGAAGGCGGCGCTGACGTCGCTGGCGACGGCGGTGACGCGCGATGCAGCTGGAGCGAAGGATGGGGCGAAGGTGAGGATGATGGCCGGGGCGATCCGGGAGTTGGCGGCGGTGCGGTAGCTGCGCGATGTGAACGACGAAAGGCTCCTGCATTCGTGTGCGGGGGCCTTTTTCGTTGTGCATGCACTAACCCTTAAGGAGCTGGGCCTGACAGATTCCGATCTAGATGCCGTGGTGGATTTCCTGTGCAGCCAGGCTCATCACCCGAAGTTTTTTTTCTCTGGCGTCCGTTCCTGCGTGACCCGAACGACGATATGGTTCTCGAGGTCGCGGTGGAGGCGCAGCGCAGCCATATCATCACGTTCATATCTCGAAGCGCGGGCAATGCGGGGCTTCAGAGAAGCGTTCGAAGGTGTGCTCGAGAAGGTGAAGGATCGGCCGCCGATCTCGGGCGACGAGCGGTAGGCGTGACAACGCGACAAACCAGTCGGCGGAGGCTGCGACCGTGACGGATGCGAGGAGGTGCGGATGATGGCAAACGCGACAGCGAGCCCTGGCGGCACTACACTCTGGCCGAACGCGCCGTTCAGCGCTCCCCCAATACCTCCGCAAAGAGCCCATCGAGATCCATGGTGATCGCCGCCGCCGCACCGGCGGGCCTCCACGTGATGCGCCCTGACACGATCTCCGGGCGCTCCCCGTGCGGTGTCCAGCGCTCGACCAGTCGCGCATCCATGTCGGCAATCCAGCACTCCACCCCGTAACGCTGATATCGGATTCGTTTGATCGCGCGGTCGTGGCGCGCCGTACCGGGCGAGAGCACTTCGAC
>JBBSCZ010000267.1:0-4343 GCA_038249795.1 Gemmatimonadales bacterium
GGACCAAACTGATAGCGCACACCCATGCGTTCGGCGAGCTGCACGACGGTGACGAGTGACAGTCCCATCACGGCGAAGTAGTCGCCCTCGATGTGTTCGACCATGGTGGCGCCGTAGCCTTGAATGCCGTAGGCGCCCGCCTTGTCCATCGGCTCGCCGGTGTTCACGTAGCGTGCGATGGTATCGTCATCGAGGGTACGGAAGCGCACCGAGACACGCACCACGGCCGACTCGACCCGCTCGCCCAGTGCCACGGCCATGGCGGTGCAGACTTCGTGCGTCCGGCCGCTGAGTTGAGCCAGCATCGCCCGTGCCTCGGGAATGCCGGCCGGCTTGCCAAGGATCGCGCCGTCGATGACGACGATGGTGTCAGCGGCGATGACCAGCGCATCCGGCGCGCGCGCCGCGATCACCTGCGCCTTCGCTCGCGCCAGACGCTCGGTGTGCGGAACGGGGGCCTCGTCGGGCCATGGCGATTCGTCGATGTCGGCCGGCTGCACCTCGTGCTCGATGCCGACCAGCGAGAGCAGTTCACGGCGCCGAGGCGATTGGGAGGCAAGGATCACGCGCATCAGGATTCGCTGTCCAGCATGAGGGTCACGGGGCCATCGTTGATCAGGTCCACCTGCATGTCGGCGCCGAACTCCCCCGTTTCGACGGGGACGCCGCGTTCGCGCAGCAGGGCAATGAAGCGCTCATAGAGCGGAATCGCGACCTCGGGGCGTGCGGCATCGGTGAAGCCGGGGCGGCGCCCCTTGTGCACGTCCCCGTAGAGCGTGAATTGGCTGACCACCAGCGCGGCGCCTCCGACGTCGGCGAGCGCGAGGTTCATCTTCCCCTCGGCGTCGGCGAAGAGCCGCAGACCGGAGATCTTGTCGGCCAGCTTCGCGAGCTGCGACTCGGTGTCGGCATGGGTGATGCCGACCAGCAGCAGATAGCCATGTCCGATGCGGCCGGTGACGCGCCCTTGGACCCGGACTTCGGCGCGCGTGACGCGCTGGAGGAGGACTCGCATGTGAACCAAAGTTGACGCGCAGCAGCCAGTTGACCAGACTGCCCTACACCCGTTCCCTTGGCGTATGATGCACAGCGGCCCATCGCGCCGGTTGCACCACCGCAGCCGTTGCCGGAGAGCACTGTCGTGAGAGTACTGGTCATCGATGTCGGCGGGACCAACATCAAGGTTGCCGGCTCATGGGATCGCGTCACCCACCGCATCCCGTCGGGCTCCACCATGACGGCGGCCGATATGGTCGACGGCGTGCTCGCGCTCACGACTGGCTGGGATTACGAGGCGATCTCGCTCGGCTATCCCGGCCCGGTGAAGAACAACCGTCCGTTCCGCGAGCCCGTCAACATCGGCGGCGGCTGGACGACGTTCGATTTTCAGAAAGCGTTCGCCAAACCGGTGCAGGTGATCAACGATGCTGCCATGCAGGCGCTCGGCAGCTATGCCGGCGGGCGCATGCTGTTTCTTGGGCTCGGTACCGGGCTGGGCACCGCAATCATCGACGACTGGCATGTCGAACCACTCGAGATCGCTCACCTGCCCTACCGGAAGGAGCAGAGCTACGAGGATTATCTCGGCGATGCCGGCCTGCAGCGCCTTGGCGACGAGCGCTGGGAGAAGCACGTGCACAAGGTGTGCGACCTGTTTCGCGCGGCGCTGCTCTGCGATGGCATCGTGCTGGGCGGTGGCAATGCGCGCAAGCTGGTGAACCTGCCCGACGCGGCGACGCGCGGCGCGAACGAGAATGCGATACAGGGTGGCGTGCGTCTCTGGGAGCGCCAGGCGGAATCGACGCCGCGCGAGTTTACCGATGTGAAGGCCGCGATGCAGTCGGGCGGCGACTGACCGGCGCGCGCTACGCCGCCAGCCGCTCCAGATCCAGCACGCCAACCATGCGCCGCCGGTTCATGATGAAGCCGCGCAGCCAGTCGGTCTGGCAGTGCTCAGGCACGTACATCACCGATCCACGGCAGATGCCCCGCAGTTCGCGTACGCGCAGCGCGACCCGCCGCGGGCCAGCCGAACCGCGACACCGGACGATGACGTAGACGGCGGTCTCCGGATCGTTGCCCGTATCGTAGAGACAGTCACCGAGATCGATGATCGGCAGGCCGTCCTTCTCCTGTGCGGTCTGCAGTGCGAGGCCATGTACCGCGAGGTCGCTCCCAGACGCCGTTGTCATGCGTTCGATCGCGTCGAGGGGAATGGCGATGGTGGCGTCGCCTTCCGCGTCGCCGGCCATCACCATCAGGAATTCCGACACGCTGCGCAAACCGCAGCGTACCGTGAGCGTGCTCCCCATGCCCGGCACGAGATCGTGCGAGATATCCATGTCGCGCAGCGTGCGGTCCGGCGGCGTGAGCACGAACACCCGCGCGCCATCGCCGTCATCGGTGAGTTGCATGGTGAACTCGCTCGATTGAACCGTCACAACTAGCTCCAACGTCAGATTGGCCTTGCGTCCAGTCGTGATGCGGTCAGCGGGGCCGCTGGTGGTCCGCACGAGCTCCGTCAGCCAGAGGCGCACGATCTTCCGCATTCCGCGCGCGATGGCTGCCGGAAACGACGCCGTTGCATCACCGGCGTTTGATTCGAGGGTGATGTGCAGGGCGCTCATGGGCAGCAGCGCTGCAATCTCCGACTCCAGCGAGATTCGGAAATCATCGACGGTGATGCGCAGATTGCGGCCCATCACTTCGATGACGGTGGCACTTGCCACCTCCAGAGAGCTGAGCACGCGCTCGTCGGTGGTGAAGCGGGCAGCGGTTTCACTGGCACCCATGATCGCATCCACCGCCACCCGGCTGCCGCTGCCGGCGGCCTCCAGTGCCTCGAAAATACGTTCGTTCCGCGTCAGCTCGGCCCTCGCAATGCCGAGTGGATCGGCGGCAACCTTCGATGCAAAGAATGCGGTTTCGGGCGGGAGGTAGCTCTCGAGCACGCCGATGAGATCCGAGAGGGCCCCGCCGCGCGCCATGAGGATGGGGTCCGCCTGTCCCCGGAACACCGTCTGATACTGCATCTGGGCGTTCAGGCGCATCCACTCGAAGCGCTTTTCGAGCCAGAGATACGGCAGGACGATTTCGGCCTCGGAAGTGTCGTCCTCGATGATCAGGTCGAGCAGCGACTGCCGCAGACCCGCAGCCTCCTGCGAGAATTCCTCCATCGTGGCAGTCCGCTGCGCGGCATCCATGCCATCGACCTCTCTGAGCATGGCACCGATGCGCCGCATGTGCTCATCGCCGCCCAGGTATTGCACCAGCGCCGACAGTTGCCGGTCATCGACGTGCGGCATTACAGGCACCACTGCAGCGGGTGATCACATACGACCGACTGCATCATGAAAGCACCCCTCGCGTGACCGTCGGCGCAGGTGCCATCGCCCTGCGCCTGCACGGTGTCTCGTCGAGCAACGCTGGGAGGGTGTTGCGTCATGTGTGTGGATTCAGAAAGCATTCGCGATGAGGTGCGTCTGCGAGTGAAACGCGCCGAAGGTCTATGCTCAGATATCGGCGTCTCGGACATTTTCTGAATGCGGAACATGCATTGCAGAGTCCTCACGTTTCGGCTTGGTATGCTCAGGGATTCCAAGCGCCTCACAGCCGCTTTCCGCTTACCGCACGAAGGCATCCGAGCATTAGCCGAAATCAACTATGCGAGATGTCGACGAGGAGTTTCGATCGGCTCAAGTTTCAGCCATGATTTCCGATATTCGAACAGACCGAACCACGGCGCGAACTCGTGCAGATCGCACACATCGCTGGTGGACCCGGCAACGGTCACAGGAGTCGTTCATGCCGATCAGTATTCGTAACGCGTTCCGCGCCGGTTCGTCGGAATCGCTTGACGAATTGTACGAGACGATTGCCAGCCTCGAAGCGCAGGTGACGTCGCTGTATGAGGAGAAGGAGGCAGCCGGTTTCAGCGCTACCGGCGGTGACTCCGATGGACTGGTGGCACTCTACGAGCAGAAGGTCGCACTGAGCAACCGCACGGTGGCAGACCTGCAGACGGCGCTGGCCAGTTTCGAGGAGCAGCTGGCCGGGTTGTACGCCGAGCGCGAGGCCTACGGCGACGGGTCGGCGGGCGATGTCGCCGAGGCGCTGGCGTCGCTGGAGGCTCAGGTGGTCTCGTTGTACGCCGAAAAGGAGGAGAAGGCTGCCGCAGATTTCTTCGGCGGATTCAAGCCGGAATTGTCGGAGCTCTACGATACTACGTCGGAGCAGCTCGATCAGCGGAACATCATCGAGGGTCTCGAGGCGCAACTTCATGCGCTCTATCGCGAGCGTGAGGATGGCGACTTTGCAGCGCAATTCGGACCGGCGGACGTCGA
>JBBSCZ010000268.1:0-4340 GCA_038249795.1 Gemmatimonadales bacterium
ATCCGTTTCCGCCGAGCGCTCGGTGGTCTCAGCGGTGCTCCGCAGAAGCGGCTCACACCGGAGCATCCGCGTGTCGACGCCGGTGTCGAAGGTGCCGCAGCGTGCGCTGAAGGAAGGGGCCGATGCGCTCGCGATCGCGCGCAAGTCGGGGCTGTCGCGTGACGGGGTGGCGATGATGATCGCGGCGGCCGCGCCGAGGAGTGTGGCGAAGCCGGTTGCGAAGCCGATGGTGGCGATGGTCGCCTCCACTGCGCCCGCGCCCGCGCGTCGGGTGAGCCAGGTGAGCCAGGTGAGCAGAGTGAATCAGGAGAATGCCGGTCGCGCGATGTCAGCGCCGGGGGCGTACACGCAGGCGCAGCGGGTGATTCCGGCGAAGGTGGAGCGGGCAGGAGTGGGGACGTACTTCTCGGCGCGATTGGGGTAATCAGTGCAATTCGGTGACAGTGCACTCTTTCGTACGAAAGAGTGCACTGTCACCGAATTGCGCTGTCACCGAATTGCGCATCCGCCGCCCAGATACTCTCGCCGGAACGCCTCATGCAAGACCGCCACAGCAGGCGCACCCAGCTCGTAGGTCGTGCCATTGGTGCACCAGCTGACATGGTCCGCCGCTGCCAGCAATGTGGGCACTTCGTGCCCGGTGATGAAGACAGCGGTGCCAGCGGCTGCGAGCGACTTGAGGACGGTGGTCATCTCTGCGGCATCTCTCGGTGAGATGCCGCGATACGGCTCATCTGCGAGGAGGCAGCGCGGTTGGCGAACGAGCACCGCGGCGAGTTCTGCGCGCCGAAGCTCACCGCCCGACAGTCGATGTGGCCGTTTGTCGAGCTGTGGGCCGATGCCAACGCGCTCGGCCGCCGCTTCGATATCGCCGCCTCCAAACTGCCGACGCAGCATCTCCAACTGCACTCGCACCGTATAGGCGCGTGAGAGCAGGTCGTGATCGGGCAGATAGAACAGACCCAGTGCGGCGAGTTCCGCATGGTGCGCCGCGAGGTACGCGTGTCCCGCAAAATGCACCGAGCCACCATCCGGTGCGATCCGGCCTGCTGCAATCTTCAATAGCGTGGACTTCCCGATGCCATTTCGTCCGAAGAGCACACGGAACTGACCGGCTTCGGCACGCAGTGTGGCCGATGACAGGACTCGGCGACTGCCGTACGACTTCACGACACTATCTGCGGTGAGCAGCGGCGTCACAGTGCCGACGCGACGCCGCGGACGACCAGTTCGCCAACGAGCGCGGGGCCGAGGAAGAACACGGCGACGCCACGCCGCTTGATCCCGAGATTCCCAAGCAGGTCACGCTCGTGATTCAGATGCAGCTCGACGTAGCCGAGTGTGAGACAGATCAGCAGCACACCCACGGTCGTGCTGACCGGCAATCGGAGCGGGTCGTCACCGGACAGAAAGATCAGGCCGCTGATCGCAGCGCGCGCGAGTAGCCAGAGGCGCGTGCCTCGGCGGAGCATGAGTGTGGCGACCAGTTGGTTTGGGAGCATCTTGGTGCAGCGTACCGGGTGCAGGAACTGGTGCCAGCTAACGAAACTGGGTTCTGCTGCACGGCGACCGGACAATCCTTCTCCTGCTCACGATACCGCGCTCGCCGTGGCTGCAGCAACCCGGGTTAGAGCGCTGCATTTTAGGACGTCAGGAACCGCGAGTCGCCTTTCACCCAGCCAATGTGCAATGTCGGCCCAGAGAGCCGTGGGGCCTCAACGAGCTCACCGAGCTTAGGAACGATACTCAGTAGCCGGCCAAATTCTTCATAGTCAGCGAAACGTTCGTTCGATTCACTGAAGGAATGCACAAGCATCACTGCGTGCGCTACCATGAACTTTCTGGCTTCAAGTATCGCTGATGCTGTGCGATGAAGTAGCTGATACCGGATGGTGCTGGGTATCGAACTTAGCCCGAGCGTCTCAGCAAGAAATTGCAGCCGCTGTACCTTCCCACGCGAAGCGTCGCGACTCCATTCGGCGACCGTTTCGCCGAAAGACTCGGAAACTTTTCCCTCCACCGCCATAACGGCCAGCGATGCTGGCATACGAAGAATCGCCAGAATGTCAGTCTGTGACGCACGACCGCCACCAGGCAAGGCGACTTTGTATTCGGGTAGCGCCGCGAGCAACTCCGCCTGAGCGAACCGAGGCGTCGAATTCAGGCAGTGCTGAACCTCCGGAGGAATTCCGTCTGCGGCTTCCCATGCGTGAGCAAGGCAGCGCGCGGAAAACCCAGTCTTCCAATGCGCCGGATCCGCAAGAAACTGCTTCCATGAGTCAGCGCTCGTCGTTGGGATGAATATCCGCTTCATGTCACTCCAAGCGATGGGAAGCGCTAACGAGATTTATGCAGCATACGGAATAACCCCACGCCCCGACAGGCCCCCCCATTCTCCTGCACTGCCAGGCTTCTCTCGCTGCAGAATCCAAGAACACCACACCCGTTCGTGCTGATGAAACGCAGGGAAACCCCTGCAACGTCACGAGTTACTTCCGGCGAGTACGTCTTCTCCCCCGCGTCGTCTGCCCGCCCGCGTCACGAGAAGTGCGAGATAACATGGGAATTCGCACGAGGCGCCTCCCGACTCCCTGCCCCGCGACCCCCCCAAAACGGCGTGCCAAAGCACCTCGGCCGTCACCCGACCCGAGCGCCCCGTCCCACCTGCAGCGCCAACCGGCGCATGGCGCCGTCCGCACCCCCGCCAGCGATCGCGCCGCGTTGATCGATACGACGGCGCGGTCCGAGATCCAAAGACCGCCTTCGCAGCAGAGACGCCGCTCCACGGGTGGGGACTGCTCTCGCCGCGCGCACCGGAGACATCGCCGG
Organism: Gemmatimonadales bacterium; assembly: GCA_038249795.1. Lineage (GTDB taxonomy): Bacteria > Gemmatimonadota > Gemmatimonadetes > Gemmatimonadales > Gemmatimonadaceae > JACMLX01. Next base: position 2,830 of record JBBSCZ010000268.1, read on the forward strand.
CTCGGCGCATCTCCGCAGCTTCATCCTTCCGCGCGAACACGTAGAGGACGTGCGTTCAGCGCGCGGAGCCCACTGCGCGACCACGGACGGCGCGTCACCGGCATGACAGAACAAAGACGCATCGAGCGGACATGAGCGAGACGGGTAATGAGACTCGTCGAGGCCTCCTGCCGCGGCTGATGCTGTTCGGCGTGCTGCTGGCGATCTCGGGCCGGCAGCCCTGCGAGCGTTCGACCTGCTGCATGGAGGTCGTGCCGAGCTTCACCCCAGAGCCGATGCTGCTCTCAGCGCACCACCGCTGATCGTCCACTGCGCGCCATGCACTCGCACGCGTCCCTCCCCCGAACGTGCGCATCCGAGGTCGGTCGCGCCCTCGCCGCGCCGCCAGCATTGGCCGGTCGCGTGCTGGACGACTACATCGAGACCTTCGTTCACCGCGACGTTCGCGAAGCGCTGGACATCGAGTCGCCTGAACGATTCGAGGCATTTATGCGCCTCGCCTACGCCCGAACGGGTCAGGAGCTCAACTACTCCGGCATGTCCCGTGACCTCGGCACGCCCGTGAACACCCTGCGCAGCTGGGGCGATGCCTTCGCGCGCAGCTACATGATCGAACTCGTCCCGGCATACACACACAATGCAGGCGAACGGGTCATCAAGTCGCCCAAGCTCGACGCGGTAGACGTTGGCCTCGCCATCGCCGGAGCGCGCGAGACCGAGCCGACCGGCTTCCATCTTGAAACGCTTGTCGCAAGTGACCTGCTCCGCTGGCGGGATGCCGCCGCCGGCCGACTCGTTTCGCACAGGCGCCTGGGCACGGGTCAGGAAGTGGACTTCGTGCTCCAGCAGCACTCGAATCGCGTCGCCGTGGAGGTGAAGGCAGCCAGCGCCGTGTCCAGCGGCGATGCGCGGCACTTGCGGACCTTTGTCGATCGCAGCGGTGCAAAGGTCCGCTCGATCGTACTGAGTACCGATCCCGAGGTTCGAACACTCACGGGCAACGTGATCGCCGCGCCGTGGTGGAGTGTCGTGTGACCGCCGGCCGCTGCGCGTCGACTACCTGCCGAACGTTCCGGAACCTCTCCCCATCGTTCAAGGACTCTGACCCCTTGAACGGAACCTCTCCCCTTCGTTCAAGGACTCTGACCCCTCGAACGGAACAGTTCAAGGACTCGGACCCCTTGAACTCGGACCCCTTGAACACTCCTTGAACGGCCCCCTAAAACGCAACACCTGCAGTACTCGCCGCCGTCAACGCGTCATCGCATACAGCTCCGCCGACGCCACCGTCCCACCGCGGCACAGCGTACTCAGAATCTCCGCCGCAATCACACTGAACGTGATGCCGTTCCCGCCGTAACCGAGTGCAAACAGCATCCCGGGATACTTCGCCACGCTGCCGATGTACGGCAGCCCATCATCCGTCTCGGCAAAGGTGCCGGTCCAGCTGTACGCCGTCTCCGTCACCAGTGACGGCGCCAGCCGCTGCAGCCTACCCTCGATCGTCGCGA
>JBBSCZ010000269.1:0-4333 GCA_038249795.1 Gemmatimonadales bacterium
GCGTTCGTGGAAGACTATCTGGCGCTGGAGTCGATCCGTTTCGGCGAGCGTTTGCGTGTGACGCGCGAGTTCAGCGATGCGGCGCGGCGTGAGCTGGTGCCGAGCTTTGCGTTGCAGCCGCTGGTGGAGAACGCGGTCAAGCATGCGATCGCGCCACGGGCCGGGGGTGGCACGTTGTCGCTCACGGGACGCATGGATGGCGATGCGCTGGTGCTGCGCGTGTCGGACGACGGGCCGGGCGCCGATCCATCGGCGGCGCCAGTCGGCACGGGTGTGGGGCTCGATGCGCTACGCAAGCGACTGGTCGCACGCTACGGATCGCGTGCGCGCATGGACGTGGAATCGGCACCGGGCCGTGGTTTCAGTGTGACGCTGCGGCTGCCCACATGACCGCGCCGTCGGCACGCATCACCACCGTGGTCTGCGAAGACGAGCCGCTCGCGCGTTCGCATCTCTGCGACATGATCGGTGCCACCCCGTCGCTGGACCTTTGCGCTGAAGCGGCGGACGGTCTGACTGCGGTGGCGACGATCGCGCGTCTGCGGCCGCAGCTGGTGTTCCTGGACATCCGCATGCCGGAACTGGATGGCCTGTCGGTGCTGTCGCGGCTGCCGTACGAGCCGAGCGTGGTGTTTACGACGGCGTATGACGTGCACGCGGTGCAGGCCTTCGAGCTGGGCGCGGTGGATTATTTATTGAAGCCGTTCGGGCGCGAGCGGTTCGACGTTGCGGTGGCGCGCGTGACGCGCACGCTGGCGGTACTGGATGACGTGCCGGCGGTGCACCATCGGGTACCGGCGCCGGGCACACCAGTCACGCGGCTCTTCGTGCGCGAGCGAGGCCGCCTCGTGCCCATCGTGGCGCGCGACATCGAATGGCTGGAGGCGGAGGACGACTACGTGACGCTGCACCTGCGAGGAAAGCGCCACCTGCTCACGATCACGCTGGCGTCGCTGCTGGAGCGACTCGATTCGCGGCAGTTCATCCGGATTCATCGCAGCCACGCGATCAACCTGGATGCGGTGGCGTCGATGGAGCCGTATGATGGAGGTCGCCTCAGCGTGACCCTTCGTGACGGGACGCGCCTCACGGCGAGTCGGTCAGGCACACAGGCGCTGCGGCAGCTGGGTGTGTGAGAGAAGACATCCGAATCACGAGCGAGTGACCATGTGGCATGCACTGCTGGACCTGCTCGCGAACGGCATTGCGCCTGACCAGTTTGGATCTCCGACAGCGGCACTGCTCGGCGCATTCGCGGTTGGGTTCCTCTTCGGCGTGATTCCCGCCGGCGCGTCCGAAGTGCTCGCACTGGGCGCGGGGGCCATGCAACCGCGGGTGCTGGTGCTGCCGCTTCTCGTGATGCTGACCGCAGGGCACGTCGCCGGCAAACTCGTCTGGTACTGGATCGGAACGCAGGGCCATCGAATCACGCAACCGCGCCTGCGCAGCTGGATCGACAGGGCCACACTGCTCAGCCATCAGCACAGTCAGCTCGGTGCCGGCATGCTGGCCAGTGCCGCGCTCGTATCCGTGCCACCATTCCACCTGATGGTGGTGGCCGCAGGGATCGTGCGAATGCCGATCGTCACGTTCACGATCACGTCGTTCGTCATGCGGTTGCTGCGCTTCAGTGTCGTCGCGCTGTTTCCGGGCGTGGTGCGGTCGTTTTTGTAGTCGGCTGCGATAGGGTGCGACCTGCGACGCCATGGCATCAGGCATCCTGCACCCATCGTGGACACACCCGTGCGCAGTTCGCGCTTCAAACGAGAACGACGGGTGCTGCGGCGGCCTGACACTGCACGTGCACCGATGCCCGAGAGGCGCCGTGCAGCATGTGAAGAGCGGCGCGCGAGGAACCAATCGCGCGCCGCTCTTCTTCCATTCGGGGTTAGTGCTTTGCTGGCGGCATCAGGACGGTATCGATGACGTGGATCACGCCGTTCGAAGCCTCGATGTCGGTTGCCGTCACGTGACTCTTGCCGTTCAGCGTCACCTTGCCGTCGGCGGTGGCGATCGTCACCTTGCCGCCCTGGACCGTTTCCGCTTCATGTAACGTTGTCACAACGGAAGCAGGAACGTTCCCTGCGACCACATGATACGTCAGCACCGCGGTCAGCTTCTCCTTGTCGGCCAACAGCGCTTCGAGATCAGCGGCCGGGATCTTGGCGAATGCATCGTCAGTGGGTGCAAGCACGGTGAACGGACCCGTACCCTTCAACGTGTCGATGAGTCCGGCAGCAGTCAGCGCCGTCGCGAGCGTCTTGAACGTGCCTGCGGCAACTGCCGTGTCGATGATGTCTTTCATGTTGAGCCTCGATGATCGTGGACGAACGGCGACGGAGATTCCATCGCGATTCATTGACGTACGCACGCGACTGGCGCGCAGCGCGGAAGTGGACAGAGAGCATCACCCCGCGATCACGATTGGGTCGGCGTCTGCTGCGCGCTCTCCCATCGTTGTGTGGTGCAAAGGAACTGAGAGCGTGAATCGTGCCATCGCACAACCTGCGGCGAGACGTTGACGCCGGGCTCATCGAGAAAAGCCAGGCATTTACACGATCGAGATCGACACCACACCAGTTCGTGTTTGCCTGACAGCGAGACAATCGCTGTGACGTAGGTTGGACAGCATGCACCGACGAGACTTTTTCCGGCTGGCTGGCGCGGCGAGCGCGCTCCCGTTCATCCCCGCGCTGCAGCGCTCGTTCGCTGCGCCACGCGCGCGGTCCGCGACACTCATCAGAGCACCGCTGAGGTTCCCAGCCACGGTGAGCCCCACCGACCTCTCACTCAGCGCCCGCGTTCGCACCGTCGAAATCGCTCCCGGCGTGTCGGCGGAAGTGTGGAGTGCGGGCGACGGGCCTGTTGGCCCCACGATCGATACGCGCACCGGAGAGACTGCGCGCATCACATTCGACAACGCGCTGCCCGAGCCCACCATTCTGCATTGGCATGGCCTGCGCGTGCCTGAAGCGGCTGACGGGCACCCGGCGCTCGCGATTCCGACGGGCAGCAGCTACCGCTACGAGTTTCCGATCCGCGATCGCGCGGGTACGTACTGGTATCACGCGCACCCACACCACCGCACCGGCATGCAGGCGTATCGTGGAATGGTCGGCCTGCTGCTGATACGCGACGACGCCGAGGACCGGCTCGGCCTCCCGAGCGGCTCCCGCGAGATCCCGTTGCTGATACAGGATCGCCGACTCGATGCCGACGGCCGGTTCGCCTATGACCCAGTGATGCACGAACAGATGGAAGGGTTTTTTGGGGAGACGCCCTTTGCCAATGGGATCCGTCTGCCAGCCCACGACGTGGAGACCACGACCTACCGGCTGCGTGTGGTCAATGCCTGTACCTCGCGGATTCTTCGCCTGGCGCTGTCTACCGGCCGCCCCATGACGCTGATCGGTGGTGACGGCGGGCTGCTCCCCGCCGCGACGCGCGTGACATCGATCGATCTTGGCACCGGCGAACGCGCGGATCTGCTGGTGGATTTCTCCACGGAGTCGGTCGGCTCGCGCGTGACGCTCCTGTCACAGGCGTTCGAGTCGCCCGCCCGCATGGGCGGCATGGGCGGCATGGGCGGCATGGGCGGCATGGGCGGAGGCATGGGACGGATGGGCGCGCGCGGTCTGCCGCAAGGCGCCGAGATGCGACTGGTGGAGTTCGTCGTCAGACGTGCCGTGAAGCCGACACCATGGCGCCCCGTCCCACTGCCGGCCATGACCCGCCTCGATCGCGCACGCGCCAGCACCACACGGCTGTTCCAGTTCAGCAGCGGGCGGATGCAGCATCGCATCAACGGGCGTGACTTCGACATGTCTCGCGTCGACGAGCGTGTGTCGTTCGGTGATATCGAAGTCTGGACATTCGTGAACGACAGCCCCTTTCCGCACCCCGTGCATGTGCACGAAGTGCAGTTTCAGGTACTGGAACGCATCGGTGGTCGCGGCCGCATCTTCCCGTGGGAGACAGGCTGGAAAGACACGGTGCTGGTGTATCCCGGAGAGCGGGTGTCGGTGATTGCCGCCTTCGATCAGTATCGTGGCCGCTTTCTCATGCACTGCCACAACATGGTGCATGAGGACATGGGCATGATGATGAATTATGAGATTCGGTAGCGTCGGGCGTTGCGATTCGTCGGCGCAGTGGTGGCGTTCGCGATCATAGGGGTCCGATCAAGGGGTCAGAGTCCTTGCTCCCGATCCAGCGATCCGATGAAGGGGTCAGAGTCCTTGCTCCCGATCCAGCGATCAAGGGGTCAGAGTCCTTGCTCCCGATCCAGCCAGAGTCCTTGACCGAGTAGGGACTCTGCCCCCTTGATCTGCCC
>JBBSCZ010000270.1:0-4300 GCA_038249795.1 Gemmatimonadales bacterium
GAGCGCAGCGCCGGGTGGTGCCGCATTGGACTCGAGCAGCGTTGGGTGTCGCAGCGCCTGCTCACGTTGGTTTGATTGGCGGAGCGCTTCAGGCCTGATGCTATTTACCGTCGCTGCGGTGCGGCCGCATGCTTCTCGGCGTCGGCGATCTGGTCAAGCAGGACAGATGCTGGGTGCAGGCGATCGTCGATGCGCGGTTGCACGGCACGCTGCATGAGTCGTCACGGTCAGACGCGCGGTGAGGTGTGGCTGCACTCGCCCGCGTCCGCATGATCATCCCGGCAACGATTCGGTGATGGTCCCGACCGCCGCTGATGCTTCACTCGGCAGATGCTCTTCCGTTGCGCAGTCTCCCCGCCGACCTGACCGAGTGACTGTGCCAGATACACGACCCTATCGCTCGCCCAGTCCCGATCGCACGGTGTGGACAGTGGCTGATCTCGAAGCCATCCCCGACGACGGGAATCGCTACGAGATTCTGCACGGCGAGTTGCTGGTGACGCCACTGCCGTTGGTGGTGAGCGATGCGGAGCTGTTCGGGGCGCGCGACTGACGGTCGCTTCGTCGACTTCCGACCGCCGCACACGACCTACACCACCAGCATCCGAACATCGTACGCGCTGATCAATGGATCGCGCGTGGCGAGATGGAGTCCGTGACTGATCGCCTGCGCGATGAGAATCCGATCGAACGGATCGGCATGATGCCACGGCAAGCATGCGCTGAGGCGCGCTTCATTCGCCGTTACCGGAAGGTGCAGGAAACCAGTGTCATCGGCCGCCGCAATCCAGTCGTCCGGCAGGATCAGTTTCCCTTTGGCAGCCTTGATCTCGAGCTCCCAGGCGGAGGCCGCGCTGTAGTAGACCGCGCGTCGGGAATCGCTCACGGCCGCGCGCGCAGCGGAAGTGAGACGCTCGGGGGCGTGCAGCGCCCACAATAACGTGTGCGAGTCGAGGAGGAGATTCACGGCTGCTTTGGGCGGGCTCGCTTGACAACCGCCTTGGCGGTGCCTTTGCCGGTGCCTTGTGCCGTTCCGTGTCCGGTGCCTTTCACCGCGCCCTTTCGGGCCCGCGTCATTTCACGAACGGTTTCACCAAGCGTTGCGCCCGGCCGTGCTGGTGCGGCGACGCGATGTGGTGCTCCTGGCTCGAGCTCACCATCGTTGAACACCGCTTCGACCTCCGGGTCTGCAATCCAGCAGTCCTCGGGTTCCACGACTCGGCCGGCGAGGGACCCCAGCGGGCGAGATCCCTGCGATGTGGCGACGGCCACCAGTCGAACCAGTGGTTTGCCGGCCTTCGCGATCACGACGTCGCCCCCGGCGACGACTTCGGCGATGAGGCGGGACAATTGGGTCTTCGCCAGATGGATGTTGACGGTTTTCATAGTGAACTAAGTCTAGTCTAGTTTACATTTCCATCAAGAAGACCTCGCGTCCGCTCTCGCGGCAGCCTAGAGTATTGGCGGGGTCGGACTAACCCGTTAAATTACTGCGGTGCGATCCCATTCTCAGAACGACACTGGCAAAGCCGGTAATTTCCGAATCGATCACGAGTACCGTCGTCACCGTGCGGTGTGGTCCGGACGAGCCGTCAGTTTGCCGAGGGCGAAGCCATGTAACGGCGGAAGCAGCCAAGGGGCGACCGTGACTGGTCGCCTCTTGCATTGCATGGAACTTCCCGGTGGTGTCGGGGCGCTCTTCTGCGGCATCCTTCGAGTCTTTTTTCTCCGGTCTTCCTCGTGAAGCCGGTCTGCGGGTTTTCAGCATGAGCTTTGGTGCGGTTGGTGCGTTCCGTCCCACGACGGTCCTGCCGGTGTTCGATGCCGAGGGGATTGCGGAGGCGGTACGTCAGGTGCGGGAGCCGGTGCACGTGGTCTACGATCCTCGGCTGGCGACGCCGGCGCTGGGGCTATGCCTGGGCGGCGAAGTGCTCCCCCAGCGCGAGTTAGGTCCCACGGACTACGCGTTGCTGGCCACCCTGCCGGCCACGTATCCGGAGTGGCTCGGTGATCGCAGCTTCACCGAGGCGCACAGCGTCCGCTTCCCGTACGTCGCCGGTGAAATGGCCAACGGGATTGCGACCACCGACATGGTCATCGCGATGGCGCACGCGGGAATGCTCGGGTTCTTTGGCGCCGGTGGCCTTGGCTACGAGCGCGTGGAAGCGGGCATCGTCACCATCAGCCAAGCGCTCGGTGACGACACGCGCTGGGGGGTGAACCTGATTCATTCTCCCGCCGAGCCGGAGCTCGAGGACCGCGTGGCGGACCTCCTCATCCGGCGTGGTGTGCCCCGCATCTCGGCTTCGGCATTCATGGCGCTCACCCCGTCGGTGGTGCGCTGCTCGGCGGCCGGCCTGTCGCTGGATGCGGCGGGGCAGATCGTGCGCCGGCATCATGTGTTCGCCAAGATATCCCGCGCCGAAGTGGCGGCCCAGTTCATGGAACCGGCGCCGGCCGAGATGCTGCGGCAGCTGGTGGCGGCGGGGAAGATCACCGCAGCCGAAGCGGAGCTGGCGCGGCAGGTGCCGGTGGCCGAGGACATCACGGTGGAGGGCGACAGCGGCGGGCACACCGACAATCAGACGCTGGTCGCGCTGGTGCCGCGGATCCTGGCCCTCCGGGACGAGATCTGCGCGAAGCACGGTTACAGCCGCGAGATACGGGTGGGCGCGGCCGGCGGACTGGGTACGCCCAGCGCCGTGGCGGCAGCGTTCGCCCTCGGTGCAGCGTATGTGGTGACAGGCTCGGTGAACCAGAGTGCCGTCGAGGCCGGGCTGTCGGACGCGGCCAAGGCGATGCTGGCGCAGGCCGGCATCGCCGACGTGGCGATGGCAGCGGCTGCCGACATGTTCGAACTCGGCGTCAAGCTGCAGGTGCTCAAGCGCGGGACCATGTTCGCGGCGCGAGCCAATAGCTTATACGAGGTGTACCGCAGTTACGAAAGTCTCGAGTCGATGCCAGCCGATGTCCGCACGAAAGTCGAAACCAAGGTCATGGGCGCGACGCTGGATACGGTGTGGCATGAGACCGAAGCCTTCTGGACCATGCGTGACCCCGGTCAGGTGGAACGGGCGAAGAGCGAGCCGAAGCATCGTATGGCGCTCGTGTTCCGCTGGTACCTCGGCAAGTCCAGCCGCTGGGCGATCGAAGGGGATCCGGCACGCCGCGCAGATTATCAGATCTGGTGCGGGCCCGCGATGGGCGCCTTCAACGCCTGGGTGGCGGGGACATTCCTTGCCGAACCCCGCGAACGAACCGTAGTGCAGATCGCGCTCAACCTGCTCGAAGGGGCCGTGGTGGTCGCTCGCAGTCAGCAGTTCCGTGCGTTTGGCGTTCCCGTTCCCGCTGCGGCGCTGCGCTTCCGACCCCGTCGTCTCAGTCTCTGAACTCGACCCTGTTTCTTCCGCATCATCAAGCCCGCATGAGCCATTCAGCAGAGACGGACGCGTTGTCCATCAGTCATCGCATGCATCCCATCGCCGTCGTCGGCCTCGGTGCCCTCTTCCCCGGTTCGACCACGGTGGATGGGTACTGGCGCGACATCATCGAGTCCCGTGACCGCCTGACCGAGGTGCCGCGCTCCCATTGGCTGCGCGAGGACTACTTCGATCCCACGCCGGGGACGGCCGACAAGATCTACGCCACGAAGGGTGGATTCATGCCGGCGGTGGACTTCTCGCCGCTCGAATTCGGCATGCCGCCCAATGCGATGCCGTCGACCGATACGGCGCAGTTGCTGGCGTTGGTGGTGGCCAAGCGCGTGCTCGAAGAAGCGACGCGCGGCAAGTACGAGTCGGTGGATCGCTCGCGCATGAGTGTCGTGCTGGGTGTGGCGTCGGCCACCGAATTGGTGGCGCACATGTCGGGACGCCTGCAGCGCCCGGTGTGGGAGTACGCCATGCGTCAGGCCGGACTGGATGACGACGAAGTGGCGCGCATCAGCAAGGTGATCGACGGCTGCTATGTGCCGTGGCAGGAGAGCACGTTTCCCGGCCTGCTTGGCAACGTGGTGGCAGGGCGCATCACGAACCGGCTCGACCTGGGCGGCACCAACGCGGTGGTCGACGCGGCGTGCGCCGGATCGCTGGCGGCGATCGCGATGGCGGTGAACGATCTCGCGCTCGGCAACTCCGATCTCGTGATCACCGGCGGCGTGGATGCCCTGAACGACATCCTGATGTACATGTGCTTCGCGCAGACGGGCGCGCTGTCGGTGAGCGGCGATTGTCGCCCGTTCAGCGATCAGTCCGACGGCACGATGCTCGGCGAAGGGATCGGCATGCTCGCGCTGCGTCGC
>JBBSCZ010000271.1:0-4287 GCA_038249795.1 Gemmatimonadales bacterium
CCCCATTCGGCCATCTCGGGATCACCGCGTGTGTGCCACTCCCCCGAGCTTATCGCAGCTTACCACGGCCTTCATCGCCTCTCTGTGCCCAGGCATCCCCCACATGCCATCTCTCGCTTGACCTCCCGTACCGGTCAAGCCGTGCATGCGCATTCATGCACACCACAATCACTACATCGCGATCAGACACGTTGCCGTGCCCAGTCAAACGATGGGATTCACTTCCCACGATCTCCACACTCTTTCCATTGTCAAACAACGTCCGCTGCCCTTCCGTGCTTCCGCCTTTCCGTGCAGCGTCCCGGTCAATTCTCCCGGGGAGTCTGAAGAAAGTAATGAGCCGAAACCGTGGGTCAAGGGGGGGACCGCTCGACCCCGAACGCGCACCTGACTAGGCTCCATTCCACATGACCACTTCACATCCGCGCCTGCCCATCGCCACCCTCGGCTCCCGCGGCGCCGAACGCCTCCTCCGCGGACATCCCTGGGTCTTCCGCAGCGACATCGCCACCGCCCCACGCGTCGACGCCGGACTGGTCGATGTCCGCGGACCCGGCGGCCGCAAACTCGGCACCGCCCTCTACAGCCCGACCTCCGAAATCACCATCCGCCGCCTCGAGGCCGACCCCGACGTCGCCATCGACGGCGCCTGGTGGCACCGCAGCCTCGCCCGCGCCATCGCCCGGCGAGCCCCGCTCGGGGCCACCACCACCGCCTGCCGGCTCGTGCACGGCGAAGGCGACGGCCTGCCCAGTCTCGTCGTCGATCAGTACGACGACGTGCTGGTGGTGCAGCTGCTGAGCGCCGGCCTGGAAACACAGCGCGCACATATACTCGCCGCGCTGCAGGATCTGCTCTCACCGCGCGGCATCCTCGCCCGCAATGATCCTGCCGTCCGCACCCGCGAAGGCCTCGAACGCACGGTCGAAGTGCTCGCCGGCACCGTGCCCGATACGGTCGCCATCGCCGAGCACGGCGTGCGCTACCTGGCCGCCCTCCGCACCGGGCAGAAGACCGGTGCCTTCCTCGATCAGCGCGACAACCGCGCCCTCATCGGTTCGCTCGCCCGCGGAAAGGCGCTCGATTGCTTCAGCTATCACGGCTCGTTCGCCATGCATCTGGCGCGCACCGCCGAGCATGTGACGGCCGTCGATTCGTCAGCGGCGGCACTCGACCGTGCCGTCGAGAACGCTGCGCTGAACGACTACACGAACATCACGCCGGTGGTGGCCGACGCCTTCGAGTATCTCCGCGAAGCACGCACCCGCGGCGACCGCTTCGACACGATCGTCGTCGACCCGCCAGCCTTCGCCAAGAACCGCGCCTCCGTGTCGCATGCCATGCGCGGCTACGCCGACATCAACCGCATCGCGATGCAGCTCCTCACCCCCGGCGGCCTGATGTTCACCGCCAGCTGCAGCCATCACGTCCACCTGCCCGACTTTCTCGAGCTGCTCGAATACGCCGCCGCCGAAAGCGGCCGGACGATCGCCATCCGCACCATCACCCTGCAGCCGATGGATCACCCGATGCTGCTCACGGTGCCCGAAACCGGCTACCTCAAAGGCGCCCTCCTCGAAGCGATGGACTGAAAGCGAGCAACAGCAAAGACTTCGATCACGTCCGCTGGCAGCGACGGCAGAAGTAGGTGGAGCGCTGGCCCTGCGAGATGCGGGCGATCAGCGTGGTGCAGCGAAGGCACGGGTGTCCTTCGCGGTCGTAGACGGCGAGCCGGTCCATCGCGGTGCGGTACTGGTGACGGCCCTGATCGGAGAGGGCGAGCTCCATCGTCCAGCGGATCCCCTCGATCAGCCGGGTCACGCGCAACGCGGAGAGTTGCTGCGCCGGGGTCCGCGGATCGATGCGCGCGTGCCAGAGAGCTTCGGCCGCATAGATGTTTCCCACACCAGCGATCACCGTCTGGTCGAGCAGCACCTGCTTGATCGGAGCGCGCCGTGCGGCGAAGCGTGCGCGCAGCGTCGCGGCAACGAGCGTGGGGTCGAGCGCATCGGGACCCGTGCGCGTGGGCGACGGTTCGGCGCCGGCCACCCGCAGCTGCACGCGCGCCAGCACCCGCGGGTCCACCAGCCAGACATGCACACCACCGCTGAAAGCGAAGTGCGCACGCGCATGCCTCGGCGCTTCATCGCGCGTCGTGACGGCCCAGTCGCCGGTCATCCGGAAGTGCACGATCAGCACATCGCCGCCCGCAAATGACAGCTCCTGCCACTTCGCGACCCGTGCCACGCGCAGCAGCCGCTGGCCGATCACCGTGTCGATCGCAGGCGGCGCGGTGCGCTGGAGCGATGGATGCAACCACGCCACACGGCGCAGCGTGCGGCCTGCGACCTGGGCATTGAGGTACCGCGCGGCACCTTCGACTTCGGGCAGTTCGGGCATGACGGAATCAATGGATGAAACGTCTCGTGCGTTGCACCGCACTGCGGATCGCGCGCCGGGGTTGCATTCGCGCAGAATGCGCGACACCTTGCCGCGCACGCTGCCACCCCGAGACGCCAATGTTGCTGTCGACGCCGACACGCTCGCTCAAGCACGAGTACGCGACCTACGTCGACCTCGAGATCGAACGCTACAAGGATTCGATCCCGCGCAGTTCGCTGCTGAAGCTCGCCGATGATGCCGTCGCCTCGCTGAGCGTGGGCGCGCAGCTCGAGCTCAGCGAACTGTTGCTTTGTGACGCCGTCAACGAGCTGATCATGCGACGCCTGAAGATTCCGGCGTACGATCGATGGCGTCGTATTCGCCTCAGGATGCTGGAGCAATTTCGGCGGGCCGAGCATTGGGGCCTCTCTGCGACGCAGCATCTGGCCGACGCCGTGCGACCACAGGATCATCCCCATGTAGTCGTCGCCGGACCACACGTCGAGGAGCGTACGCTCTATCTCGCGGCCCATGGGGCACACGTCACGGCACTGGGTGAGCTGAACGACGAGGCGCTCGTCAACAAGGTGCTCGTGTCAGCGGCGCAGGCCGGACTCTCGTGTCAGGTGGTCGGCTGCGCTGACGGCATCGACGAGTGGCTGCCAGCGGCGCCGGTGCGCGCCGTCGTCTGGCATGCGCAGGTGCTCGACTCACTCTCCCCGGAGCGTCGCGCCCGAGTCCTGGCTCACCTGCAGAATGCGACTGCCGCCGGTGGCGTGCACTACATCGAGGGTGTGTCGACCGAGTCACGGACGACGGCGTCGATTCGCTCGCTGCTGGCCAACTATCCCGGCTGGCAGGGACCGGCCGACTCGGGGCATGGCGTCATTGTCCTGCACAAGCCCCGCGTGGCATAACGACACGGCGGGGACACTTCCCTGTGTCGCTTCGCAACAGATACGCGTCCCCGTCGGTCAGCGATGAGACCAAGTCATTGTTATAGAACGACTTGGCTTTTTGGACGCAGCGGCATCGTCCGTGCCCTACATCGCACCAGACACGCGCCACAGGATGGCGCCTCAGGATCAGATGGCAGACCGGGCAACTCATACATCAGGTGAGTGGGGTCGTGATCCGGGGAGACGATCGGGGAAGCCAAATGGCGAAGAAGAAGGGACAGGGAACGGCCGACGAGCCGATGGGCATCGTGATCTCACGTGGCGCCGAGACCGATCTGGCGCCGACGATACTTGCCTTCGTGTGGGGTCCGGCCGATGCCGACCTGCCGGAGTTCGCCTCGGTGTAGCGGAGAGGGTGCGTGCGCGTAGCGCGTATCAGGCGCGACGACTCTGATGTCGTGCTGTGACGGAGGCGGTGCCGCGAGGCATTGCCTCCGTCGTGCATTCCGTGTCGTGCGCGGCCCTGTGCTGGAAACGGCACAGCAAACTGCATTTTTATCGCAGAACAGCAGAGCCGCAGAACAGCAGAGCCGCTGAACAGCACAGCCGCAGCACAGCGGCGTGTCGGCCTGGCGTCAGTGAGGGTCGGCAGGAAGAATTTTTGGGGAACTGCGGTTCGCAGTTGCAGTTACCCTCCATGAACGATGTCACTGCTCACGCCAGCGGTCGCCACACACGTGCATTTCTGCGGTTGTGCTGTTCAGCGGCTGTGCAGTGCTGCGATAAAAATGCTGTTGGTCGTCGTTGCTGTTGACAGCAAAGGCGCCGATGGCGGACGCACGACGGGGGCGACGCCATGAGCGCCACCCCCGTTTGAATTCCGGAAGCACCGGAATTACATCGCAGGTGCCGAATCGGTCGCCGGAGCGTTCTTGGCAGCGCGCTTCGACTTCTTCGCAGCCTTCTTGGCCCCCTTCTTGGCAGCCTTGCGACCACCCTTCTTGGC
>JBBSCZ010000272.1:0-4245 GCA_038249795.1 Gemmatimonadales bacterium
GTCAGCGACGCAGCTCGTGCATCACATGCTGCAGCTCCGGCAGCAGCACTTTCTTCAACGCCAGCTCCACTGCCGCCTTCGACCCGGGCAGGGACACGATCAGCTTCCCGTTGACCGTACCGGCCATCGCACGCGTCAGGATCGCGGCCGTGCCGATCTGCTCCTGATACGAAATGAAACGAAAAAGCTCACCGAAGCCGGGCAGCTCCTTTTCCATCAGCGGGCGGATCGCCTCGACCGTGCGGTCCTTCGCGCTCAGCCCCGTGCCGCCGCAGAGGATCACGGCATCGACGTCATCACGCGCAATGAGCGCTTCGACATGTGTGCGCGTGTTCGCTTCGTCGTTGGGTATCAGCGCCTGGCCGGCGACGGTGTGGCCGGCCTGGATCAGCAGCCAACGGACGAGCGGGCCGGACTCATCGGTTTCGGCGGTGCGGTTGTCGCTGACCACCACGATTGCGACCTGCACGGGGGCGCGGGTGGCCGCATCGCGGCGGTGTTCGGAGGTGCCGGTGGGGAGGGTCATACGGCTGAAACTACCACGCCGAGTCACGAGGAACGACCGTGATCGATGGACTGAACGTCGTCCCGACTCCTCGCCGACGGCATCCATTGGCCGGTTCGACTCACCGGATCGTCGACACGGTACATTCAGTCATGGACATGCGCCCATGGTGATGACGGTATTCAGGACTCGGGACGTGCCAACGAGGGCCATTCGGACTGCTGTCCGGAAGCCCATGCGCAGCACACCGCTCCTCATCGCGATGATCAGCGTGATCGCCACGCCGCTTCGGTCGCAGGCGCCTGACAGCTCGGCGGTCGTCCGCGATGCGAGTCGCTGTCGCTGGCTGTTGTTTCCCTCGCTCGGCGCGGCCCCCGAGACCGGTCTGCAATTCGGCAGTGGCCTTCTGACCGTCTGCGAGTCACGAACGGATCCTGAGACGACTCGCCCCTCATCGTTGAATGCGTCCGTCCTCGGGACACTGAAGAAACAGGCACGCGTCAGCATCAGACTCGAACGCTGGGCGGCAAATAACGCGCGGATGACGACGAGCTCCCTCATCTGGCAGACGTTTCCCCTTCCCTATTTCGGTATCGGCGACGGCACTCCCGAGACGGCGCGGGAGCTTTTTAACCCACGTGGTGTCGAGGCGAGTGTCGAGGGGCAGCAGCGTTTTGCACGCGGATGGTATGTCGGCGGCGGTGTGCGCCACGTTGCCCGACGCATCAGCACAGATAGCAGCGGTGTCCTGCGCCAGGGGCGGATTCTCGGCACCGCCGACGGGCCGATCAGCGAGCTGCTCGTGAGTCTGCAACGTGACACGCGCGACAACATTTTCGCGACCGAACGCGGCGTCTGGGTTCGACTGAACTATGCACGCAGTGTTCAGGGCATAGTGTCGGATTATTCCTATGGTCGACTGCGCGCCGACGGACGGCTGTTCCGTACCATCTCCGGGCGACACGTGGTGGCGCTGCAGGCGCAAATCATCGGCGTCGATGGCGCGGTCCCCTTCGATCAGATGCCATTGGTCGGGGGAAGCGAAATTCTTCGCGGATACGAATTGGGGCGCTACCGCGATCGATGGCTCGCCGCCGCGCAGGGCGAGTATCGCACACCATTCGTCCGGCGCATCGGTGCCGTGGCCTTCGCCGGCGCGGGGCTGGTGGCGCCATCGTTCGACGCGTTGGTGTCGCAGCGCTTTCTGCCGACCTACGGCGTTGGCCTGCGCGGCCAACTGGACGCCCGCAAGCGCACTGCCATCCGCGCCGACTTCGGATGGGGCCGACCCGGATCGTCGGGGCTCTATCTCGGGCTCAACCAGGCGTTCTGACAGACTGCGCTCCGGCGAGCACATCGACCGCAGTGACGGTCAGCTCCTCGGCGACGCGAAGATCAATTTTCCCGCGCTCTGGCGACTGCTCCTCGCCAATGACGAAGCCACCGCCGTGATCGATAACTGCGTCTGCGTCCACCAGCTCGTGTGCGAGCGGCGCGACCGCTGGCGGCGATCAGAGCAGGCGAGCGAGCCCCCGGGATTGCGCTGCACCTGCGTCAGCATCACTGCACGCCATCGCGCACGGTGCAGGCGCACCGAACCGTGTTGCCGCACCGCGCGTGGATAAAACCGGTCACCCCGGGCGCGTGATCCGGAGCGTCGTTCCCTGCTCGTCCAGTTCGGTAGTGTATCGCGCGAGTGGCAATGGTGCGGGGCCCACAACATTTCGCCCCTCCACATCGAACTCCGACCCATGGCACTGACACCGCATCCGGTCGCGCTCGAAGAGAAAAATTCCGCAGCCGGAATGCGTGCACACATTGGTGAATGCGCGATACTCACGCGCTCCGGTGCGTAGGACGATCGTCGACTGCGCGCCGATGACGTACGCGTCGCCGATTGATCGCAGTGCGCCAAGCCGATCGAGGCGAAGCGTGATCCGCGTGCCGTCGACCATGATGCTCTCGTCGTCGGTTTCCGGCGCGATGCCCGCATCGGAACAGCCGCCGAGCGCAACAGTGAGCCCTGTCGCCATCATCACGACGAGTGCCTCCCGCCGTGTGCACCTGACGACGGGTTCTGCCGCGTGCGGCTGACATGCACACGGTACATCAGCAAGAAGATTCGGACTCATTACACATGATCGTACAACATGATTGTCACGAACACGGCATCATGTGCGATTCGCGACCTGCGCGTGACGCGTTCGTGAAAATGCAGCGCCTCGTCGTAGCGATGATTGGTGTGTCCGTTTCCGTCGGCGCGCATGCCTCAGGATCACTTCTCGATGTGACCGTCCATGCCGCGTGCGACCCGTTTCACCATTGCGTGGGTCAGCAACCCCCAAGGACATGCGTGTCATGACTTCAAAATTTCATCGTACCGCCAGTCTCCTGTCTGTCGGCGTGCTGAGCGTGGCGCTCGGTGGCTGCTCGGACAACGACAATGAGCCAATGGTCGGCAACCCTGCGGTTGTTCTCTCGAATCGCTCGGTCACGCCGTCCCTGATGAAGAGCCTCATTCCCGGCGTCGAGTTCTTCAGCGTCATCGGCAGCGATGACGTCCTCGCGGCATCGCCGACCTTCGTGTTCGGTGGCTCGGCGGATGGCGCCGCCATGATCCGGAACACCGATGGCACGTTCACGATGCTCACGAACCACGAAGACAACTTCGCGGTGTCGCGCGTCACGCTCGACGCCACCTTCAAGCCGATCCGCGGCGAATACCTCGTCAATTCGACGGCCGGCAGGTATCGTCTCTGCTCGGCGACGCTCGCCACCCCTGCCATCCACGGCTTCGGGCCGGTCTTCCTGACCGCCGGCGAAAGCAACGAAGAATCACAGATTTTGGCCGTCGATCCCTTCGGCGCCCCCAACACGCCGAAGTACCTGACCGGGTTCGGGCGCTGGAACACGGAAAATACCGTTCCACTGCCGAGGACTGCCTATGCCGGTCGCACGGTGGTCGTCATCGGCGATGACGATTCCGGCGTCGAAGGCGGTCAGGTCGGTCTGTACGTCTCCAGCACCGTGGGTGATCTCGACAACGGCAAGGTGTACACATTGGCCCGCACCAACAACGTGACGCGCGAGCGTGACATGGTGGTGGGACAGACGTATCCGGTGCAGTTCCGTGAAATCGCGAATCACACCACGCTCACGGGTCGGCAGATCAACCAGGCGGGCCTGGTGCAGAATGCCGTGGCCTTCGGCCGCGTCGAGGACATCGACTACCGAAAGGGTGGCGATGGCCGCGAGCTCTATTTTGCGGTCACCGGTCAGAACAACACCGGCATCAACGCCGCGTCAGACCGTACCAGGAAGGGCCGGGTGTACCGCCTGATTCTCGATGCTGCCAATCCACTCGTCGGCACACTCGAGGTCATCCTCGATGGCGACGATCGCGCTGGTCCGGCCGGGCTGTTCCAGAATCCCGACAACATCATGGTCACCAACAACTACGTGTACGTGCAGGAAGACGACAACGGCTATGGCGATGAATCGCACGATGGCTACATCTACCAGTACAACATTGCCACCAGGGCACTTCGTCCCGTGCTGGAGCTGGATCACCGTCGCGATCAGCCCGACGCAGCGATCTACAACGCCGCCGGTGCCCGGCCCGCCGGCAAAGCCGGGTGGGAGTATGGGGCCATGATCGATGTGTCGGCAGAACTCGGTCAGCCGGACACCTTCCTGCTGGCGCTGCAGCCGCACTCATGGCGCGGCACCAAGTACCTGAA
>JBBSCZ010000273.1:0-4224 GCA_038249795.1 Gemmatimonadales bacterium
GAAAGCGCATGATTGCCACTTGCGGGAACGTGAGGGTGCAAGGAACGACAGCCGGGTACCGCGGCGAACGTAGCACGAAGCACTGGAATCGGTTCCGGCGCTCCAGATCGCGGCCCCTCTGCTCGCTGCGGCAGCATTCGACGCCGACCCGTGGCTACGCGAGCACTGGAACCAACCGTGGCACTCCCGTCTACGAGCCGTGCAGGAAGTTCCTGCTGCGGTACGCAGTGCATCCGGTGGTCCTCACCCCACAGCCTACGCCCAATGCCTCGTCGAATTTCGCCCACACGCCGCGCGCTCCGCGTCACCGGCCTCCGCATTGCCCTGGCGTGCGCCATCATCGTTCCCGCCGTGTCAGCCGAGGCACAGGCATCCGCCATGCTCGGTCCCGTCGACGGGAAAGAGCTGGCCGCCACGGATATCGATCGTGTCGCCGTCGGCGCGATGGCGCCGGACTTCACGCTCGCAAAGTTTGGTGGAGGCACCACCACACTGTCCGCGCTGCGCGGCAAGAAAAACGTCGTGCTGGTCTTCTATCGCGGGTACTGGTGCCCGTACTGCATCGCGCAGCTCAAGGAAATGCGCACGCTGCTCACGCAGGAACTCAAGCAGGGGACGGAGATGCTGGTGGTGTCCATCGATGACGAGAAGGGAACGCAGACTGCCGTGACGAGAATTTCCGCCGACGGAATGCAGCCCGACTTCTCTTTCCTGTCCGACCCGGATCACGCGGTCATCGCGCGCTATGGCGTCATGAATCCTGCCGGTAACCGACGTGGCATTCCGCATCCTGCGACCTACGTCATCGACAAAAAGGGAATCGTCCGGTGGCGCGATATTCAGACGGACTACAAAATCCGACCGACGAATGGCGCCGTGCTCACGGCGGTGCAGGCACTCCCCTCGCGCTGAGCTGCGCGCCGACGTCGGCGCTCGCCGACGTCGGTCACGCCAGCCCGCTCAGTCGGGCACGGCGTTGCGGCGCGCTGCGAGGCCACGGCGCAGCACAGCGATCAGCAGTCCGCTGCCGACTCTGCTGGCCACGAACACGCTGGCGGTCCCACGTACTGCGCGCTCGGGACGCCAGAGCAATGAGCCGACCGACGCCATGGCAATACTACCCACGCGCGCGACATCGGGCCGTGGTGCACCATCACGATCGTACGCCACGAACGTCTGTGTGACCGCGCACCAGGTGCGCGTCGCGAGCTTGTGAGGACAGGGCGTTTCGCTGGCGGTCCACGGGATCGCGCGGCGGAGCTGATCGTAGGTAATGGACCGTATTGCCACAAAACCCACCTGGTCGCCCAGCCGTCGGGCAGCTCCTCCAACCGTGCGTGGCCACTCGTCGGGCGTGTTGGTGACCTGCAGCACCGCAGCCCCGAACACGACGCCCGCACTCATGCGCACGATGCTGGGGCGTTGCGCTACGACGGCGGTGTCGAGCGGTGGTTGAGCAGACGCCGCGCCGACGTGGAGGCAGGCCGCACTCACGAATGCGGCGGCGAAGGATGAAATCGTGTAGTAGCGTTGCACACAGGCACGGAGAGATGGTGGCAGCGGAGCTTTCCGCACCGTTCACCTGTCAACACCCGGAACGCACCGCAACCGGCTCAGCGGTCCGGACACGGCGCCTGCGAGCGAGCCAGCGCGAGCGAGTGACACGGTCACGAAGTGTGACCCGCTGCAGCCCGGGTCGTGTATTCACCGTCACCGAGGCGCTTCCCCACTCGTTCCTGCCAGCCGTGCCAGATTCCGCAGTGCACCTCGTTCCGAAGCGCGCGGAGCGTGACATCCCCGGTGGAAGCACCGAGACGGATCGGACCCTCGCCGGCTCCACGGATTCGCTGGCTGCCCCGTGGGCCGTGGCATTGTTGCAGCTGCGACGACGCTGGCGCGCTGCGCCTGGACCAGTCGGGTCGCGGCCGTTGAGTCTGCACCGCGGGCGACTGATCGCGCTGGTTGGGGTGACCGCGCTGCTGGCCGTCGCGGCTACGAGCGCACGCATCTTGTCGGCGACATCACACGGTGCGACTGACGCCGCCGAGCACGCGTTGGGAGTGGTGGAGTCACGACTGTTCGAGATCGAACACGAGATGCAGCAGGTTGCCGACGCCGCGTACGACGACATGGATTGGGTCGCTTGTCGGCCGGCACTGGCGACCGTATTGACCCGGGCCAGTATTGCGTCCCTGCATGTGCGCCGATTCGTTCTCAGTGCCGACGGCATGAATGGCTCCTGCCGGCCCGAGGGACGCGGTGCCGCGCCGTTCTTTCCGTACGAGCCCACGACGCGGATCGCCATCACGTCGACCGGTGAAATCCAGACGCAGCTGACGGCCACCTTGCGCCGCGATACGTCGGGCCGGGTCGTCTCTGCGGTACTGGACCCTCGCGTGTTCGTGATGGAGGGCAAGCAGCATACCCCGTTTCGCGATGATGCGCAGATCGGCCTTTCGGTGCACTCCGCCGACGGGCGCCGTCTCGTGCCGCTCGGCGATTCCCGAGCTGGCGGCGCGAACATCGACGCACTGGGCGCCGTGGCAACATCGAGCCTCCGTGCCGTCATGGTCAGGGCGGAGGTCGATCGCAGCGAACTGCTGCACCGGATAGTGCGCTCCGGGTTTCTCGCGGTGAGTCTGGCGATCGCACTCACGCTGGCGTTGATCGCCGTATTCTGGCGCCGCGTCGTGCATCGCGCGCGACTCTTCCACCGAATTCAGCAGGGGCTGCGGAAGCGTGAGTTCGAGCCGTTCGTTCAGCCGATCCTCGATCTGAGGTCGGGACGGTGTGCCGGTGTCGAAATTCTGATGCGTTGGCAGCACCCGCATCGCGGGACGCTGGCTCCGTCGGAGTTCATCGAGGAGGCAGAGCGCACGGGCCTCATCGCCGGCATGTCCGAGTTGGTCATGACACGGGCCGCCCATCGCCTGGCACCCATCGCGCACTCGAATCCGGACATCTACTTCTCATTCAACCTGACGCCGCAGGAGCTCACCCAACCCCGATTACTGACGCGGCTCGCCTCGATTTTTCGCACCGACACGATCCCGTATGATCGTGTCCTCCTCGAAATCACGGAACGCGAGTTCGTGGATCCTGTCGCTGCAGACAGTCTGAAGGCGCTGCATGCCGCCGGCTGGCGTCTCGCAGTCGACGACTTCGGCACCGGCCACAGCAGCCTTGCCGCGCTCGAGCAGCTGGCGATCGACCGCCTCAAGATCGACCGGGCATTCGTGAGTACCATCAGCGACGAAACGATCAACCGACCGGTGCTCGATGCCATCATTCAGCTCGCCGATCGGTTGACGCTGCCGATGATCGCCGAAGGCATCGAAACGCAGGCGCAGCTGGACTATCTCGCGGCTCGAGGCGTCCAGTTCGGGCAAGGGTACCTGATCGGACGTCCGATGAGCATCGTGGCTTTCCAGGAGTGGCTCAAGCGTCACAATGCCGGCACGCCCCCTGCCCTCCCTGCGCAGGCACCGACGGCCGCTGCCACCAGTGACCGCCCCGACCGCGTCGCACAACGAATGTGGAATGCCATGCGAGTGCCGGGCGGTCTCGATATCCGCGACCGGATGTTCCATTTCCAGACGTATTCGCACTGCTTCGTTGGCCGCCAGGCCGTCGACTGGATGGTGCAGTATGCGCGGATCAGCCGAGCGGAGGCCGTGCAGCAGGGGCGTCGCCTGCTCGCGCTCGGGTTGATGACACATGTCCTCGATGAGCATGACTTCGAAGACGCCGAGCTGTTCTATCGCCTGGCGACGCCCACCGATGCAAGCCTTGCCTCCAACCCGGCACCGCCGGTGCTCCGTACCCAGTTGCAGGCGCAGGATGGCGTTCGCTTTCGCGCGCACACGCGCGGGTTGGTGCGCCACAGCAGCTGTCTGACAGGGACGGAGCTGGTTCAGTGGATCGTGTCGTCACAGCGCGTGAGCCGCTCCACGGCCCGGCAATGGGCACTGCAACTGATGCGCGAAGGGGTGATCCGTCATGTGTACGACGACCGGCCGTTCGTGGACGATCGGACGCTGTATCGCGCCGTCTGAGACGGGTGCGATCGCTGGCGCGATCATCGCGACATGCGCCTCTACCTGATCGACGTCGCCCGCACTCCCGAGTCGGCCGACGCCACGAACGGTGCTCCCACCACACCAAATCCCTCGCGGACCGACGCGTACCATCGCCTCGCCTCGTCCCGTCGCCCCAGACGACGCA
>JBBSCZ010000274.1:0-4223 GCA_038249795.1 Gemmatimonadales bacterium
GCGACGCGCGATGGCCTGCCCGGCGCGCGCGCGATGGACGCCATGAACGCCTGCTTCTGGAACGAAGACCTGCTGGTGCGGATCACCGGCGACATCATCGCCCTGTCGCCGCCGTTGATCGTGAGCGAGTCGCAGGTCGGCGACATCATCGACCGGGTGCGCAAGGTACTGCGCAGCATCGACTGACGCACGACGCGTGGATCGCTACTTCGCAGCGACCCACATTCGCCCGGCCACCGCGACCAGAAAAATCGCGAACGCGCGCTGCAGATCCCGTGACGGCAGCTGCAGCGCCAGCTTCGCACCCACCAGTGCTCCGATGGCCAGCCCCGGTGCGATCAACAGCGCCGCGCGCAGGTCGAGCGACTCGGCCTTGTAGTACTGCCAGGCGCCGAGCGCGCCAACGGGCAGCAGCAGGGCGGCCAGCGAAGTGCCGGTGGCAGTCTTCTGTGCCATCTGCGCCAGGAAGACGAGGGCTGGCACGATGACGACGCCGCCGCCGATACCGAAAAGTCCGGAGAGCACTCCGGCGCCGAGACCGATGAGGAGAAACTGCATGAGAGTGTGCGGTGCGAAAGGAAGGGTGGCGGCGATGCAGCCACGAGACCGTGCGTGATCAGGCCAGCGTCACCAGCATCTTGCCGGTATTGCCACCCGTGAACAATGCAAGAAACGCGTCGGGGGCATTTTCGATCCCCTGCACCGACGTCTCCCGGCTCTGCAGCGCACCACTGGCGAGCAGTGGGCCCACCTCGGCCATGAATTCGGCGCGCTGCGGCTCGAAATCGCTGACGATGAAGCCCTTGATCGTGAGACGCTTGCCGATGATCATCGCCATGTTGCGCGGGCCGGGCGTGGGCTCGTTGTAGCCGGAGATGGAGCCGCAGGCCGCGACACGACCGAACGGGCGGAGCGCCGAGATGGCGGCCTCGAGGTGCTCGCCGCCGACGTTGTCGAAGTAGACGTCGATACCCTTTGGTGACGCGGTCATCAGCTGGCGATACAGGTTGCCGTCGCGATAGTTGAAGGCGGCGTCGTAGCCGAGCTGCTGCGTCAACATCTCCACCTTCTCCGCCGTGCCGGCGCTGCCGATCACGGTGCAGCCGCGCTGCTTCGCGAGCTGTCCCGCAACGGTGCCCACGCCGCCGGCCGCGCCCGAGATGAAGACGCGATCACCGGCCTTCACCTCCACCAGATGCAGGCCAGCCCAGGCCGTGAAACCGGTGACGCCCAGCACACCCAACCATTCGGAGCGCGGCTGCACGGCGGGATCGACCTTACGCAGCATGGACGCGTCGGCGAGGTAGTACTCGCGCCAGCCGAAGAAGGACTGCACGATGTCGCCCACTGCAAAACCGGCGGCGTGCGACTCGATCACCTCACCGATCGCGTCACCCTGCATGGCCGCATCAAGCTCGAATGGCGGCACATACGACTTCACGTCATTCATGCGCCCGCGCATGTACGGATCCACCGACATGATCAGGTTGCGCACCAGCACCTGACCCTCGCCCGGCGCGCCGATGTCGACGGTGGCAAGCTCGAAGTTGGCGGCGGTGGGTAGGCCGTCGGGGCGTGATGCGAGGCGGATTTCGCGACTGGTAGGCACGGGAGACACGGGCTGGATGCGAAAAGGCAGGGCGACAGCCGAAGGATAGCGCCGCAGGGCCGGCAGACTGCGTACGGCGAGCGAAACGACCAGCAACGAAGAAGACGGTCCTGGCGACGAAAACGGACGGCGGGTGCAATCCGCCGTACATGGCAGACCGTAATGCAGCATTCAGGCCGAGACCCTCCGCTTCTGGTGCCACGCAGTTGACGGTCGAGGGGTTCGATTTGCATCCCGTGGTCGCTACCCTGCGGTCATGCCCCTGCCACCCTGCCCTGCCCGTCGCCTGTGAGCGAGACCGTACCCTTACCAACGGTGAGTGCCGGCCTTCCGCCAGCTGCGGACCGGAAGGCGGCGATGCCGTTCATCATGCTGACGGTGCTGATCGACATGGCAGCGATCGGGCTCATCGTGCCGGTGCTGCCGTCGATCGTGGGCGGCTTCACGGGGTCCACCAGCGATCAGGCGCTCTGGTACGGCGTCGTCAGTATCGCCTTTGGATTCGCCAATTTCTTTGGCGCGCCGGTGCTTGGTGCCCTGTCGGATCGGTACGGGCGGCGTCCGGTGCTGTTGCTTGGATTTTGCGGCCTGGCGGTGACCTTCTTCGCGACGGGACTCGCCACGGCACTCTGGATGCTGATCGTCGCACGCCTGATCGGCGGCGCGATGCAGGCGAACGCAGCCGTCTGCAATGCCTACGTCGCCGACATCACCCCGCCGGAGATGCGCGCCAAGCGCTTCGGCATGCTGGGCGCCATGTTCGGGGTCGGCTTCATCGTCGGTCCGGTGCTTGGAGGGCTGCTCGGCGCGGTCAACTTGCGGCTGCCGTTTTTCGTGGCCGGGAGTCTGTCGCTGCTGAATCTGCTCTACGGCTACTTCGTTCTGCCGGAATCGCTGGCGCCGGAGAAGCGTCGCGCATTCAGCCTGCGCAGCGCCAACCCGTTCACGGCACTGTCCACGCTCTCGAAGCTCGGCGACGTCGGACCGCTGGTGCTGGTGGTCGCCGTCAGCACGCTGGCGCAGTTCATCCTGTTCACGTCGTGGGTGCTCTACACGACGTTCAAGTTCGGCTGGGGACCGCTGCAGAACGGCTGGTCACTGGCGGCGGTCGGCGTGGTCTCGGTGATCGTGCAGGGTTTTTTGCTCGGCCCGATGCTGAAGCGGTTCAGCCCGCAGACGCTGGTGGTCTGGGGCCTCGTTTCCGCGACGGCCGCGAACCTGATGTACGGGCTCGCCACGCAGGGCTGGATGATGTATGCGACCATCTTCATCAACGTGCTCGGCTTCATGGTCAGCGCGTCGATTCAGAGCCTCATCTCCAGTGCGGCGGATCAGAGCACGCAAGGACGCACACTAGGCTCCGTGGCGTCGCTGAACAGCCTGATGGCAGTGATCGCACCGATGTTCGGTGCGCCGCTGCTCGGCCTGGTGTCTGATCTGCCGAAAGGCGACTGGCGTATCGGTGCGCCGTTCTACTTCTGTGCGCTGCTGCAGGCGGTGTCGCTGCTGCTGGCCAAGCGGCATTTTTCCCGACAGCGGAGCGCGGGAAAGTAACCGTCAGCCGCTGGCGGACGAGTCGGGGAGCCCGGCCATCCAACGCTCGGCCTCCTCGAATTGACGAAAGATCTCGATCTCGGCCGGTGCCACCTCGCCCCGCAGCGACTGAAACATCCGTGCAACTCCGTAAAGCACATCGCTCGGAGCGAAGATCGCGTTGCGCGTATGCGCCCCGGCAGGGCCGCGCTCCTCGTACAATGCAATCAGCCGATGGAGCCCGGCACTCGTCACATCCATCTGCGACACGTCACGCAAGTCGACCAGATCGCTCTGGGTGGAGTCGAACGCCGGATCGCGCAGCAGCGGTCCGTAGGCGTCGATCAATACGCGATCCGTGATCGCACCAACGAATCGCGCAACACGCACGCGCTTCGCAGGATCGAGAGCAAAGGTGATGGTGCCAATTGGCGACTGTCGAGTGATCACCCGTTGAATGTAACGGTCGTGAGTGTCCTCAAGCAAGCACTTGCGGAATCGTCATGCATCAAAACAAGAAGAACATTAGTACCGTACGGTCCAGTCGCTTCAGGTTCATGCAATCACGACCGAAGCACTTATTATGGATGTATTACTAAAATGTACCGCTCGCAGGTACGTCACGCCTCGACGTGGCGCTGGCCACTGAACGCGGCCGTCGAAACCGTCGCGGGGCTCACGCACGACTGTGCGTCACCGCGTGTCGAGTGCCGCGATCAGGCGCTGGACAAAGCCATCCACCGCCCCATTCTCGACCCAGCGAACCACGGCCACGAGATCGTGCTCCGGATCGACGATGACGACGTTGGCCCCGTTGCCGACGTGCACGAACACCGACGCCGGCGCGGACGGCAGGTATTTGCGGTCGGTGTTCAGAAACCAGTTCATGAAGCCGTAGGTCGGCTGCGCGGCCGTGGGCGTGAGGGCACGCGTGACCCATTCATCGGAAAGAATCTGGCGGTTCTTCCACTTGCCGCGACGCAGCGTGAGGTAGCCGAAGCGCGCCATGTCGTGCGCACTGATGAACATGCCGCCGCCCCAGTGTCCGCCGCCCGAGACCGACTGCACCGCCTGCCCATCC
>JBBSCZ010000275.1:0-4197 GCA_038249795.1 Gemmatimonadales bacterium
GAACAGCTCCGACACGATCGCATCCGCCACTGCAGCATCGCTCCGGCCGGCCCGTTCCACATCGATCGCCTTGCACGTCGCCAGCGGCCATTCATCGCGCGCCGTCTTGGTGAGGGCGGCAATGCCACCCAGCCATGCGCGATCCGCTTCGCGACCCGACAGACCGAAGTCTCCGCCGGTATCCTGCACCGTCACGAACAGCCCGCCGTGCTCGCGGAAATACGCAGCGACGGTACGCGCGGCGTGGAACGCCTCGCGATTCACCGCGACCGCCGCATCACCGGCCACATTGCGCAGACCGCCCAGGAAGATGACGCCGCCTGAAGTCGCCGGCACCGCCGAGACGGGCGCTTCCACCGCGTTCACACCGCGCGCCATGAGCAGCTGCACCACAGCCTGAGCCACGCCCGCACCATCGGGCGTCACCACGACCGGCGCAACGCCACGCAGCCACGGCATCGAAAAGCCGAGGGCGGCCGCCGGACGCGCGCGCACCGCGACGCGCGCGACGTGCGGCAAGACTTCCGGCACTTGCGTCAACGCAGGAGCAGCCGTCGATACGATGACGGCTGGAGCCACACCAGCATCAGCGACCCCACCAAACAATTCGATGATCTGCGCCAGCGTGCGCGTCGCGGCCATCTTCGTGGTGGCCACCTGCGGCAGATCAGGCACAGTCGTCCGCATCGCCGACAGGATCTCCACACGCTTGATGGAATCGATGCCGAGGTCGGCTTCCATGTCCATGTCGGTGTCGATCATTTCGGCCGGATAGCCAGTCTTTTCGGCCACGATCGCCAGCAGAATCGGCTGCAGTTCGCTCACGCGCGATGCGGCCACCGGTGCCGCAGTCGGTGCGGCCACATGCGCAATGCCGTTCGCGGCCACACTCGGCGCGGCACTCGCCATCACCGGCACACCACCATCTGCAGCGCCACCGAACAGTGCGATGATCTGCGCCAGCGTTCGCGTAGCCGCCATCTTCGTGGTGGCGACCTGCGGGAGATCGGGCACCTGCGCGCGCATTGCCGAGAGAATCTCCACGCGCTTGATGGAATCGATGCCGAGGTCGGCTTCCATGTCCATCTCGACATCGATCATCTCGGCCGGATAACCCGTCTTGTCCGCGACGATCGCGAGCAGAATGGGCTGCAGCTCGAGCACATGCGATGCCGCAGCAGGCGAATCGACGACAGCCACTGCCGCGACTGCCGCCACCGGTGCCGCAGCGGCACTGCCACCACTCGCCACCGATCCACCGAACAGCTCGATGATCTGCGCCAGCGTGCGGGTCGCGGCCATCTTGCTCGTGGCCACCTGCGGCAAATCAGCGACCTGCGATCGCATGGCCGACAGAATCTCCACACGCTTGATGGAATCGATGCCGAGGTCGGCTTCCATGTCCATCTCGACATCGATCATTTCGGCGGGATAGCCCGTCTTCTCGGCGACGATCTCGAGCAGCAGTGGCTGCAGCGCAATCATCGCAGGCGCAGCGACCGGCACGACCACGGGCGCGGCGACCGAGACGACCACCGGCACGACTGCCGGGGCGGCGACTGGCGCAAGAACCGGCACGACGACTGGCGCGAGAACCGGCA
This sequence comes from Gemmatimonadales bacterium, assembly GCA_038249795.1. Classification (GTDB taxonomy): domain Bacteria; phylum Gemmatimonadota; class Gemmatimonadetes; order Gemmatimonadales; family Gemmatimonadaceae; genus JACMLX01. The sequence continues at coordinate 1,602 of JBBSCZ010000275.1, forward strand.
CGACGATTGGCGCGGCAACCGGCACGACCGCTGGTGCGATGACTGCGGCCGCAGCGGCTACCGGTGCCGGCGCCGCAATCTGTTCCATCGGCACTGACGCCACCGGCTGCGCCACCGGCGCACTCGGCATCACCGCGCCGTACGACCCTTCCACCGCACGGAGGAACGCCATGTGGCTGTCGGCCATGAGGCGCTGGAATTCCATCTGGGCAGCGATCGCAGGTGCCTGCAGACGCTGCAGCGAGTCGATCCAATCCGGGGTGATCATCGATGAACTGTGCAAAGAGGAAATCGGCGTGCTCGCTGCCACGGGAGCCGCTTGAAGCGGCGTCACCACGGGAGCCTGCGGTGCCGAGAATGCTGCTGCTGATGTGGTTGCTACAGGCGCTACCGGTGCTGCAGAAACCGGGGTCGGAATTGCGACTCTACTCGCGACAGCCGGTGCGACAGCCGGTGCCACGATCGGCGCCGAAGTCGCCTTCACCGCTGCCGGACGTGGGGTGCGCACTTCCGGCTCGCGTGGCGGATAGGGCTTGCCGTAGTTCGCACCGTTGAGCTCGATGCTGAACTTCGCCGGCTTTTTCGTGGCGGGATCTTCGGGCAAGCGCTGACCCTGCCACAGCGTGTCCGTCGTGAACGACACACCCGCCGCAGCCAAACGACCCAGCGCCGTGAAGAACGCGGTCACGCCCGACTTGCCACGCTGATCGAGCGGGACGGCGAGATGTGGACGCCCTGCAAGGCACCTTTCAGTGAGGCGCGACAGCACCGCATCAGGACCCACTTCGACAAATGTGCGCACACCCGCGGCGTACATCGCCTCGATCTGCTCCACGAACCGCACCGGCTGCGCGATCGCACCAGCCAGCTGCATACACGCCGCAGCCGCATCGGTGGGATAGGCTGCGGCGGTCGCGTTCGCGAAGAACGGCACACGGGGCGCCGAAGCCGTGACACCGCGCAAAAACTCCTGGAACGGCTGCACCGACGCACTCACCAGCGGCGAATGGAACGCATTCGATACCTGCAAACGACGCGCAGCAATTCCCGCCGCTTCCAGCGCCTGCTCCGCACGCTCCACCTCGGGCACCGCACCCGACAACACCACCTGGGAGGGGCTGTTGTGATTGGCGAGAACCACGTCGATGTCTGCCACGATGTGCGCAACGGTGGCCGGGTCCGACGCAGCCGCCGACATCGTGCCTGGCGTCTCGCTCGCACTGGCCATCAATACTCCACGCTCCCGCGCCACGGCCACGCCGGTCTGCGCGTCGAACATCCCCGCCGCCACTGCGGCCGTCACTTCGCCGAGGCTGTGCCCAGCCACCACGCTTGGCTCCATGCCCAAACCATCCAGCAGCCGCAACATGCCAAGGCTGGTCGCGGCAATGGCCGGCTGCGCCCACTCCGTGGCCGATAGTCGCGTGCTCTGCACGGTACGCGCCGCATCGCTGAACACCGGCTGCGGATACACACGCGTTGCGAGTGTATCTCCCGGTGCCGCTGCACCCACCGTGACCGTGGCCGCGTCGAGTTCTTCGCGCATCGCATCGAAATGCATCGCGAGCTCTCCGCCCATGCCTACATATTGGCTGCCTTGACCCGGAAACAGGAACGCCACGCTGCCATCCAGCGCCCCCGTGCCATACGCCACACCCTTGGGCGACGAGAACGACGTACCGCCGCTGGCCGCGGTCTTCTCGATCGTCTCGGCTGCGAACGCGAGCTTCTCGCGCGCATCCGCTTCGTCACTCGTCACCACCGACACACGCGCCATTGCCGACGCACTGAACACTGCCTGCGAGCGCTTCGCGACATGCTCCAGCGCGCCGTCGGTGGTGCACGCAGTGGCCATCGCACGACACGCGATTGCCAGCGCTGCGGGACTTTCCGCCGACAGCAGCAACAGCTCGGCCGGCAGTGCCCGCAACCGGAGCGGATGCTCGGACGGCCCGGTGTACTCCTCCAAGGCCACATGGAAGTTGGTGCCACCAAAACCCAGCGCACTCACCGAGGCACGACGCGGATACGTCTCGGCATGCACCCAAGGGCGCGCTTCGGTGTTCAGGTAAAACGGACTCTCGTCGATGCCGAGCGTAGGGTTGGGTGCCCGCACCTTGACCGTGGGCGGCAACACCTTCTGATGCAGCGCCAGCACGGCCTTGATCATGCCCGCCGCACCGGCCGCAGCCTTCGTGTGACCGATCTGCGCCTTCACCGAGCCGAGCGCGCAATGGCCCACCGGCGTCCCCGCTTCTCCGAATACCTGCGTGAGCGCTTCGAACTCCGCCATGTCGCCGGCCACCGTGCCCGTGCCGTGCGCTTCCACCAATCCCACCGTTTCCGGGCCGTACCCAGCACGCTCGTAGGCACGACGCAACGCCAGCGTCTGACCGCGCGCCGACGGGGCATAGATGCTCTTCGCCTTGCCGTCCGACGATGAGCCAAGCCCGCGAATCACTGCATAGATCGCATCGCCGTCGCGCTCCGCATCTTCCAGGCGACGCAGCGCGAGCATGCCGATCCCTTCGCCGAGCATCGTGCCGTCGGACTGATCGCTGAACGGGCGACAATCGCCGCTCACCGACAGCGCGCC
>JBBSCZ010000276.1:0-4171 GCA_038249795.1 Gemmatimonadales bacterium
CCGTAACGAGATCTGATTGGCAGCTCGGTCCTCGTCCGCCCCATCCACCGGCATCCCCCGCATTCGCGGCCTGCCGGTCGCGCCGCTGATGCCCGAGGACCATGCGTCGCCGATCCGCGCGGTGCTGGTGGGCGAGGCGCCGGGTCCGCGCGGTGCCGACCAGTCGGGGATCCCGTTCTTCGGTGATCGCGCCGGAAAGCCGCTGTACGCTGTTCTTGCGATGGCCGGTCTGCTGACGTGGGAGGGGACTTCGCCAGACAACGTTCCGTGGGACGGCAATGCGCTCATCGCCGCCGGTGTGCGGCCACAGGTTTCGCAAGTGATGCTCACCAACGCCTTCGATCGTTGCCCCACTGACGATGGTCGGAAGTTCCGCGCCCCGTCGCGTCAGGAACGCGAGAGCGTCGAGAACCTCGCCCGCCTGCGTCGCGACATCGAGCAGGCCATGGCGAGGGGCGCCGATCGCGTCTGCTGTCTCGGCAAGGTGGCGGCGGCCGTCGTGACGCTGCTCGATCTGCCCATCACGGTGCATGCCCTCCCGCACCCCAGCGCGCAGGGGCTGCTCACATCGGCTCCGGATCGCGGCAAGGGAGCGAAGATGGCCGATCTCGAAGCGGCGTGGGTGTCGAAGCTGACAGCGTTGCTCCGCTGAACACGGCCAGAAACATCAGTTGCGGCCGCCGAGATTGAAGAAGTCCAGGCGCGGGTTCACGACGCTGTTGTAGATCGAGCCGAAGCTGTACGAGAGACCCGTGAACATGAAGATGTTGAAGTCGCTCGCCAGGGCGCGCCGCTGCGTCAGGATCTGCTCGGGTGTCTGTCCCTCCGCAGCCAGGAAGATCTGGTCACGGATCAGCGAGGCACCGCCGCCCAGGTTGAAGGAAAGTCCCTTTATCAAATTCAGGCTGGTCTGGCCATTGAGGCTCAGGTTCCACTTCGTCAGGTCCGGGATGAAGCTCGCGTAGCGTACGCTCGCATTGACGTTGCCCCAGCTCTGCCGCACGTCGCTGCCGATCACCAGTTCCTGCTGCATCCGCCATTCGCTGCTGCGGCCGAAGATCGTCGCTTCCTTCCAACGGAAAAAGCGCGGACCCACACCGTAGGCGATGGCGATCTGCCGGCTCGTCGCCTGCTTCCACGGAAAGAAGTTGTACTCGATGACCGGTGCGGCACGCCAGAACAGCTCCGTGTTGTTGAACTCGTTGAAGCCGGCGTTCGTCATCAGCCCTGCCGACAGACGCGGGCCGAGCGCCTTCACGCCTCGGACGAAGAACACGCCGTTCCGGATCGTGTTCGTGACCGTCGTCGAATCGTTGATCTCGAAGCTGTTATACCGCACACTCTGGTTCCAGCCGAACCGGATGGCGTTTTTCTCGGTTACGCGGCGCACGCGCACGTCGGCATCCATGTTGGCGAACGTCTGTCGAGACTCCGTCTGCAGAAAGCCGTTCCCCTCGAGTTGCAGCACGAAGAAGTTCCACGGGTCTTTCACCGACCCGGGTGTCGCCTGCCGTGCATTCGCTGGCGCGTCGTACACGAGACGCAGACGCGGCGCGACCGAGGTGAGGCGTACATAGGGCACCAGCAGCAGTGCGATGCTCGAAGCGAGCTTCCGACGCACCCCGTCCTCCGACTCGTTCGGCAAGGTGTTGACGACACTGGTGTCGGCGCGCCCGGAGAAGCGGCCCCGCCCCAGTGCCGTCACCGTGTACTGGAACGCACCGCTTCCCGTCCGGATCGTCGTCGCGAGGAACTGCACGTCGGCGAAGAGCCGGTCACGGGTCCAGATCACATAAGGCAGCTCGAGCACGAAGAATTCGCTGGCGCAGCCGAGGTTCGTGTCGCCCTGACAGTCGAGAAACACGCGGATGGCATCGGCCGGACCAGCGCTGCTGTCGGCGGCGGGGGGCGTGGGCACGACCTGGGCGCGTGCGAGCGCGGCGGGGACGAGTACTGCGAGACACGCCAGGCAGGTGGCAAGCCGGTGGCGCAAGAGGCGAGGCATTTGTTTCGGGAGGGGAGTCAGACTGCGTTCGACACTGCCACTTCGTCACGCGGCAGGCGGTATCGGTTGCTCCCCGATGCCCCCGCTGACGCGGTAGATTACGCCGCGGCAGCCGCAGAGTTTCTCCAGCCCCGGGATTCGTGTCACGTCATCGCCTCATCGTCACCGGCGGCGCCGGATTCATCGGCAGTGCCACCATCTGGCAGCTCAACAAGCTGGGATACGACGACATCATCTGCGTCGATGCGCTGGGCAGCGGCGACAAGTGGAAGAATCTCGTCGGTCTGCGTATCACCGATGCGATTCACAAGGACGAATTTCTGAGTACGCTGCGCCGGAATTCGGGGGCGTATCAGGCCGATACGGTAATTCATTTCGGCGCCTGTTCCGCCACCACCGAGCGTGACGCCGACTACCTGCTCGAGAACAACACGCACTACACCAGGGAGTTGTGCGAATGGTCGATCGAGCGGCATGCGCGCTTCATCTACGCCAGCAGCGCGGCCACGTACGGCGAAGCCGCCGGCGGCTTCGACGATGACCCGTCGCGCCTCGAGTCGCTGGTGCCGCTGAACATGTATGGCTTCAGTAAGCATCTCTTCGATTTGCAGGCCGCCCGCAACGGGCTGCTGTCGCAGATCGTGGGCCTCAAGTTCTTCAACGTCTTTGGCCCCAACGAGTACCACAAGGGCGACATGATGAGCGTCGTCTGCAAGGCGTATCGCCAGATCGTCGACACTGGCGAACTGCAGCTCTTTCAGTCGCACCGGCCCGGCGTAGGCGACGGTGAGCAGCAGCGCGACTTCGTCTACGTGAAGGATGCCACCGCGGTGATCGCGTGGCTGGTCGGTGCGCCGCAGGTGCATGGACTGTTCAATCTCGGCACCGGTCGCGCGCGCAGCTGGAATGCACTGGCGAACGCCGTCTTCGCGGCGATGCAGCGCGAGCCCAAAATCCGCTACATCCCGATGCCCGAGTCGATCCGAGATCGGTACCAGTATTTTACACAGGCCTCCATGTCGCAACTGGATGCGGCCGGCTGCCCGGTGAAGTTCACGGCGCTCGAGGACTCGGTGCACGACTACGTCACGAACTATCTCGCGAAAGGCGAAGCGACGCTCGGCGTGGGCCGGGGCTGATGAAGAGACTCAGTCGTCGAACGTCAGCCGCACCAGCTGTGGCACCAGTGATTCGCCCGCATCCGCGCCCGACGCCGATACCGCAGCCCTGAGGGTCGCCAGCTCCGCCTCGGCGTAATCGCTGGACGTGATCGCGAAGCAGTCGCGAAACAATGTGTCGGGCAGACCCGCGCGCACCGGCTGCGCCCCGCCCGCCTGATCCCAGTAGATGTCGAAGTCGAACATCCACGGCCCGATCGTCAACCGCAGGACCACGCGATCGGAATCGCAGTCCTGATACAGGTCACCCCGGTGCAGCATCTGCTGCACCCAGAGCGCGGCCAGTCGCCCGTGATCGGCTTCGCTGCGAAAGAGGGCGTCAGCCGCCTCACGCAGGTGCCAACCGTATCGCCGACCAAAGGTCAGGCGTACGTCCGTGCTCTCATCACTGAGATCGTCGAGTGGCCACATCTGGGAGTAGGGGTTGGGATCCTCCACGATTCTCCACCGTGTACCGCCAACGTGCAATGGGAGGGGTTACGAATTAGTGCGGTCACAACGTTTGCTTCGCGCCCTGCCTTCTCTGAATATGGCACCTAAACCCATACAGGAGAGTCGCTTAGATCCGAACTGCCGGCGTTTCGCCGAGAGCCCGCGATCTTTCGAGGTGTGACGAGACGGTGCCGATTGCCACCCCGTATCCGCCCGCGCGAGATGATTCGCTACGGGCTCTCCGCGAGCGATTTCATCACGCGACGAAGTCGCACCTGCTCCGTCCCGACCACGCAGTGTCAGGCCGCCGCGCGGCCCATGCGCGTGGCGTACACCGTGCGACGCCCATCACGGCCCAGCGCAATCACATCGTAACGCTCTGGATTCGGCCCTTCCATGCCGACGGAACCCGCCGGCATCCCCGGCACGAACAACCCCCGGATCGCCGGCTTCTCGCGCAGCACCTTCTGCACCAGGTCGGGAGGCACATGGCCTTCGAAGAGGTAGCCGGCCACCACGCCGGTATGGCAGGACGCGAGATCCGGCGGCACCCCGA
>JBBSCZ010000277.1:0-4168 GCA_038249795.1 Gemmatimonadales bacterium
CATCGACACATGACAGGAGCGCCACATGGCAGAGATCAACATCGTTCGCAAGAAGGGGTCCATCTGGCCATGGGTGCTGATTGGCATCGTGGCGCTGGCACTGCTCTTCTGGTGGACGCAGGGCCGGAACAACGGCACACCACAATTTGGCGTGGCAGCGGCTGATTCGACGCTGGTTCCCGATTCGAGTGCGGCCATGAATTCGGGCGCCGTCAACGACTTCGTGCACTTTGCCGACACCGACCCGCAAGCGACCATCTCGCACGAGTACACCGCCGAGGGATTGCGCAAGCTCGCCGCTGGGATCGATGCAGTTGCCGCCTCCGGATCCATCGATGGGATGGATGTGAAACTGCGCGCCAACGAAGTCCGAGAGCGCGCCGACTCTCTGGAGCGCGACCCGATGACGTTGACACACGCTCGGCAGGCGCGAGAGGCGTTCCTCCTCGCCGCCAGTGTGCTGCAGCAGGTTCAGGAGACGCGCTTCGCGGGAATGGCCGATCAGTCCCGCGAGATGATGGATGCCGCGAAGGATATCGAGGCTGATGAGCCATTGCTGAGTCAGACGCCCAAGGTACGAAAGTTCTTCTCCAGTGCCGCAACGGCGCTTCGTGGAATGACGCCACCGAGGTGATCTTCGCTCTCCTGCACGCATCGACATGCCTTTCTCTCACACCGTCCTGTTCTTCTATGATCAGACCGTCAGCCCGCACGGCGATCGCATTTGCCTGTTGCCGGCAACACCGGAGACCCAGTCATGAGCGATGGCGGTGCCAGGTCACGTCACCGATCGCTCCAATGGCGCTGCGCGTTCGCGCTGTCGCTCGTCGCGTTGGTGCCATCGACGACATTTTCGCAGGCATCTCCACCGACGCCGACGCCTGACACGCTGCAGGCCGCGATCGGTGCTGCACTCACGACCGCCATTGCCTCTGGCGCACCTGACCCGACACTCGACAAAGCTGGACAGGCGCTGGTACGGAACCTGTACTTGCGCGCCGAGCAGCGTCCCCTGTGGCTTACCGATGGCCACGACTCCGGTCGCATCGACGCGTTGATCGACGAACTGCTGCAAGCGCCCACACAGGCGTTGCGCGTGGAAGGCTACGGGCTGGCGAACCTGGCAGCGGCACTGGATCGCGTGCGTGTGCAGCCCACAGCAGTCGCGCTGGCCGACGCCGACATCCGGCTCACGGCGGCATTCGTCGCGTACAGTACCGATATGCTCATGGGGCAGGTCGATCCCGCCACCGTCACCACGTCGTGGCACATCACGCCCCGGCGAAGTGAGCTCGACGCAGTCCTCGCCTCTGTACTGGCGGCTGTCGATGCACCCGCAGCCTTCGCTCGCCTTCGCCCTCAGGATGAATCTTACGCGGCCCTGATTGCGTCGCTCGCCGAGTATCGCCAGATCATGCGCCGAGGTGGCTGGCCCACGCTTCCCGATATCGGCGTGGTGCGTCCCGGAGACACGGTGACGGCCGGTTTCGCCGGCGCCCTGCTGGGTCGACTATACGCTGAAGGTTACCTGAGCGCGCCCACGTCGCTCCGACCGGCGGCCGACGGCGACACGACCATCGCCGCGACCGCGACCGCGAACTCGCAGCAAGGCACCAATACGCCGGTGCTCTACGACACCGTCCTGTCGACGGCAGTGAAAGGCTACCAGCGCCAGCACTCGCTCGCCATTGACGGCATCGTCGGTCCATCAACCCGGCGATCCATGAACCGGTCCGCCAGCGACAGGATGCGTCAGATCGCTGCCAATCTGGAACGACACCGCTGGATGCCGCGTGATCGGGGCGATCGGTACGTGATCGTGAACGTGCCGTCGTTCCGGCTGCGTGCGTTCGAGGCGGGACGCGAAGTGCTGGCCATGAACGTGGTGGTGGGCGCCGAGTATGGCGGTCGCTCGACGCCGGTGTTCAGCGACTCGATGTCGTACGTGGTGTTCCGGCCGTACTGGAACGTGCCGAATGGTATCGCGGCGCGCGAGCTGTGGCCGAAACAGCGGGCGGACGCCAGCTACTTCTCCCGCAATGGTTACGAGTATGTGCGCGCGAGATGGGGCTCGTACGTCCGCCAGAAGCCTGGCGGGGACAATGCGCTCGGGCTGGTGAAATTCATCTTTCCGAACGACTTCGCGATCTACCTGCACGACACACCATCGCAGGCGCTGTTCGCGGATCGCGTACGCGCAGTCAGTCACGGCTGCGTGCGGGTAGAGGCGCCTGACGCGCTCGCGCGCTTCGTGCTGGGATGGGATTCCGACCGCGTTCAGGCCGCGATGCAGACCGGCCCTGACGACCGGCGCGTGAATCTCGATGCGAAGCTGCCGGTGTACATCGTGTACTTCACTGCCTATGCAAGCGCCGGCACGATGCTGTTCGCCGATGACATCTACCATCGAGACGAGGCCGTCATGCGTGCCATCGAAGCCGGTACGTTTCCGTCGGAGGAGGCTCGGCGCGCCGTGGACGCGTTGCGTCGCGCACGTGTTGCACATCGGACTGCCGGTGCGGTGCGCCCGTGATGCCCGACTCCGCTCACGTCACGTCGGACCGGCACGCAGCGTCATGCGCGTTCGGTCGACGAGGGAGAGCACGCCGCGGCGATCGGACGGCAACGGCACGTGCTGCGCGGCTTCGGCGATCCATGTAAGTTGCTCCCCGAGATGGTCGCGGCGCTGATGATCCATTGGGTAGCTGGCGACGGTCCCGATCGTCTGCAGCAGGCGCGTGAGGGCGGTGACGTTGGTGGCCGCGTTCCGTCGGATCTCATCGAACGAAAGCTGCAGGAGCGACGCGAATGTCTGGACCGGTGCGATGACGCGTACGACGCCTCCAACCGCGCGCACTGGTGAGACGTCCTGCCGACCGACGACGCGCACCATGATGGCGCCGAGGTGGTCGATGCAGGTGATCGCCGTCGTCGTATCGTTGATGCCGGGTGAGAGCGCCTTGAGTGCGATGTCCACCAGCTGCCTGATGCCGAAGGCGGCGTCCTGCTCGACCGTGCGATAGCTGCTGATGGTCAGCGTGCCGGCGAGGTCGTGCATGACAGACTTTGCAGGCGGCGTACTTTCTTTTGTCATGCGCGATGGCGTCACCCACGCCACCGGATGTCCCTCGATCACGAAATCACCCACGGTTGGCACGAGCCGCACCACCACGTCGCGCTTCTCGGCGAGCGCGAGCAGCTCGTCCTGATCGACCGACTGCACGTATCCGGTGGCGTGTGCACCCACCGGTCGCCATGCGTCGTCGGGAATTGCGTCGCCGCTGGCGACCTCGTCGGATGTCTCGTCTCCAGCCGGCTCTCCGATGTTCGCGGGAAACGCACGGTCGACGGCCACGAGCGTTTCGTCCATGATCCGGTGAACGATCGTGGACGCCTGCAGCGCGTTGGCGATGTGGTGCACGAAGAACAGCAGCATGCCGACGCTGCCGATCGCGAGCACGATGCCAAGGACGACGGCGAGTGACGGAAGGAACTGGCCCTCGTCGCCGCTGCGGATGGTACGTACGACGAGGATGCAGTACGCGAACATGCCGACGTAGATGCCCAGTACGACCTGATTGCCGCGATCCCGCATGAAGTTCCGCAGGATGCGGGAGGTGTACTGGCTCGACGCCTGCGTCACCGCGACCATGGTGAGCGAGAATGTGAGTCCGGCGACCGTGATCATGGCGCCGGCGATCGCCGAGAGCAGCGCACGGGAGCTGTCGGCGCTCGCCCCGAAGATGCGAGGAAAGCGCGCCAGCGCCTCGGCATCGACCATCGACGACACCTCGACCATGACCACGGCCAGTACGGACATGAACAACGCGATCAGGCTCGGGATGAACCAGAGCGTGTCGGTCAATCGCGCGACGGCGTGCCGGAGTCTGCTGAGCATGTCAGGCGTATGAGTGTAGGCGTAGGAACGAGACTGGCAAGTGACTATCGGTCTGGAGGCGCTCGATACCGGATTCAGGCGTGCACGCGTGGCACGTGCGGTCGAGTTGGCTCAGCGCGTGCGACTTCGCGTGATGTAGGCAGTGAGACGAAACCTCGACCCTGTCCACATTGCTACACACACCATACATGCCACGATGGCTGCGCATCACGCTTTCGCTGCTCGTGGCGGTTGTGCCTGAACCGCAGCGCTCGGTAGGTCGCACGGCTC
>JBBSCZ010000278.1:0-4155 GCA_038249795.1 Gemmatimonadales bacterium
AACGAGATGGTGAGCCTGGAGGATCTCGATCGCGCTGCGACGCTGATCGCCGAGGTGTGCCGACGCGTGGACGACAGCACCGACTTCACCAATCGATAGCGGGTTGGTCCGGCGCACACTCGCGTGCCGGACCACCTGCGAGCACACGATGGCGCTGCACTGCTGGTCATCGCCCCGCTACGCGATCACGCTCCCTGACGGCCATCGCTTTCCGATGGCGAAGTACGCGCTGCTGCGCGAGGCAGCGTTGTCGCAGGGCCTCGTGACGGCGGAGCGCCTGCACGAGCCGCCGCGTGTGCAGCACGAAGATCTCTGGCGCGTGCACACTCGCGAGTACGTGGATGGCGTGGAGCATGGCACGCTCGAACCTTCGCATCAGCGCCGCATCGGCCTGCCGTGGAGCGACACCTTCGTGGAACGCGCCTTCCGCGTGGTGCAGGGAACGGTGGAAGCGGCCGACCATGCGGTGACGCATGGCATCGCGATGAACTTCGCCGGCGGCACACATCACGCCTTCCCCGATCGCGGCGAAGGCTTCTGTGTGTTCAACGATGTCGCCATCGCGATCCGACGCCTGCAATCGCTCGGCCGCATCCGTCGCGCCTGCATCGTGGACCTCGACGTGCACCAGGGCAACGGCACCAACGCGGTGTTCGCCGATGACGACAGCGTGTACACGTTCAACATGCACGGCGCGAAGAACTTTCCGTTTCACAAGGTGCCGTCCACGCGCGATGAGGAGCTGAACGACGGCACCGGCGACGCGGAATATCTCGACCGGCTCTCGCACGCGCTCCCCGTGGTGCTGCGCGACGCCCGCGCCGACCTGGTGGTCTACCTCGCCGGCGCCGACCCGCACCAGAACGACCGACTGGGCCGGCTGCAGCTGACATTCGAAGGCCTCGCGCAGCGCGACGATCTCGTGATCCGCACCTGCCGCGAAATCGGCCTTCCGGTGTGCGTGACCATCGCGGGTGGCTACGGTCGCGACATCGCCGACACTGTCCGGGTCCATCTCCAGACCGTCGCTGTTGCTTCGTTTTACGCAGATTCGTAGAAACAGCATGATGAGGAGGCACGGGGACTCGGAGGCTCAGGAACAAGAAATTGTTTTTCAGCTCCCCGCTCCGATGGAATCGCCATTCCGGTGCTCCCTATGGTGCTGTTCACAATTCCATCAATTTTTCTCCGAGACCCTGAGCCCCCGAGCCCTCGAGCCCCCGCGCTGTGCAGTTCTTCAGAGCAACGCCAACCAATCGCCACACGATGAGGCCGAACAGCTCGATAGATTGACGCGATATGTCCATGACGATCCCCGCACCGCGCGAGAGCGGCTACACGACCACTACCGCCGTGCCGTTGTACTGGTGCCGGTATGGGCGCGAAGGCGCGGCGGCGATGATGGTGCTGCATGGCGGGCCCGGGGCGCATCATGACTATCTGCTGCCGCAGTTGTTGTCGCTGGCCGCGCTGGGCGAGGGGTTCGAGCTGGTGTTCTATGACCAGCGCGGGGGCGGGCGATCGAAGACGGATGACCCGACCCCGGTGACGGTGGCGATGCACGTCGAAGATTTTGCTGCCGTCAGTGCGGAGCTGGGGGTGCAGGGCGCGCCGCTGGTGGGATATTCGTGGGGAGCGCTGCTGGCGATGCACGTGGCGATCGCGGCGCGGGCGGGTGGGCGCGGGGTCGTGATGCCGCCGTGGATGATGCTGATCTCGCCGGCGCCGTACCTGCCGGCTGACCGGGCGGCGTTCGAGGCGGAGCTGACTCGGCGACAGCTGTCGCCCGAGGTGGCGGGGCTACGCGCCGAGTTGCAGGCATCGGGGCTGCGGGCGGCGGATCCGGAGGCGCACCGGCAGCGCGCTTTCGAGCTGAGTGTCGCGGGGTACTTCGCGCATGCCGAGCGGGCTGCAAACCTCACGCCGTTTCGCGTGACCGGCAGGGTGCAGCAGTCCACCTGGGCCAGCGTGGAGGGCAAGGCGGTGCTGGCGGCGCTGCCGACGGTGCGGGTGCCGACGCTGGTCGTGCACGGCGACGAGGACCCCATCCCGCTTTCGAGCGCGCACACGACGGCGAACGCCCTCGGGGCAACATTCGTCGAGCTCGCTGACTGCGGCCACGTGCCGTACGTCGAACAGCCGGACGCGCTGCAGCGGGCGCTGGCCGATTTCGTCGCCACTCAGGGCGGCTGACCGAGAGAACCGAGCTGGCGCGGGGGAGTATCTTTCAACTCATGGATGCCCGCGCCGCTGCCCACGTACTCTCCGAAATCGCCACCCTGCGCACACTGCGCGGGGAGAGCGAGGCGGGCGCTGCAGAGTTCGAGGCTGCATCGAAGCAGCTGGGCGTGCAACTCACGCGCACTCTCGCCGATGCCGTCAGCGAAGGCCACTTCACCGGGCCGGTGCTCGAGGTGCTGCAGGAGTTGCTGACTGACGGCGATTCGAGTCTGCTCGACGATCTCCGCGAGGAGACTCCCGAAGGATTGCAGGAGATGCTGCGCGTGCCCGGACTCGGGCCCAGCACCATTCAGCGCGTGCACGCGGGGCTCGGCATCGAGACGCTGCAGGAGCTCGAGGATGCGGTGCGCGATGGCCGCCTGGCTGCACTGCCCCGCTTCGGCCCGCGACTCGTGGAACGGGTGCGCAACGGGATCATGCAGCTGCGCGCCACCGGGGCCTCGGTGCTGCTGCCGCATGGCGATGCCGAAGCGATGCGACTGCTGCAGCAGGTCAGCGGGCGCGATGATGTGTCGCGCGTGGCGCTGAGCGGCACGCTGCGCCGGCGGATGGAGACGGTGAACGAGATCGCACTGGTGGTGGAATGCACCATGCAGCCCATCGCGGTGGCGGCCGCACTGTCACATCTGCGCGGCGTGCAGCGTGTGGTGGGCAGCGGCACGCGCGTGATCTCGCTGCACTTCGACGATGCCACCACCGCCACGCTGCATTGCGTGCATCCGACGCAGTTCGCGGTGACGCTGCTCCGCACCACCGGCAGCGCCGAGCATGTGCGCGAGGTACTGCAGCGGCTCACGGCGCGGCGCTTTCGCGTGGTGGATGACGAGGTGCGCGACGCCGACAACACCGTCGTGCCGCTGGCCGACGAGCACGCGCTCTACGCGCTGGCCGGGCTGCCGTTCATCGAGCCGGAGCTGCGCGAATCGACCGGTGAAGTGACCGCCGCCACCGACGGTGCGCTGCCGGCGCTGATTGAACAGCATGACCTTCGCGGTGTGCTGCACTGCCACTCGCTCTACTCCGATGGCGGCTTCGGCATCAGCGATCTCGCGGCGGCGGCGATGGCGCGCGGCTGGAGCTATCTCGGTATCAGCGATCACTCGCGATCGGCGCTGAACGCACACGGCATGTCGGCCGAAGCCGTGCGGCAGCAGCATGACGAGATCGACGCGGTGAATGCCACGCTCGCCGGACGGTTCCGCGTGCTGAAGGGCGTCGAGGCCGACATCCTGCCCTGCGGCACGGTGGATTTCGGTGCCCCGGTGCTCGATCGCTTCGATTACGTGATTGCATCGGTGCACACCCGCTTCGGCATGAACGCCACGCAGATGACCGATCGCGTGCTGAAGGCGATGGAGGATCCGCATGTCACGATCATCGGGCATCCCACCGGCCGCCTGCTGCTCACGCGCGAGCCGTACGCGATCAATCTGCCGACGATCCTCGCGCGCGCCGCGCAGCTGGGTGTGGCGGTGGAGCTGAACGCCGATCCGCATCGTCTCGACCTCGACTGGCGCTGGTGTCGCGCCGCACGCGAGGCGGGAGTGCAGATCGAGCTTGGCCCCGATGCCCATTCGATCGCGGGGCTCGACAACGTCTCGCTGGGCGTGTCGATGGCGCGCAAGGGATGGCTGCGTTCGGGCGACGTGCTGAACACCCGCAGCGCCGACGACGTGCTGGCGTTCGCCCGACGACGGCGTGATGCGGCGCTCACCACCGCCTGACACGCTGTGCCCACACGCAAGACCGCACGCCAGATTGCACGCGTGACCGCCGCACCCGGAACGCGCATCAAGGCAGCGAAGACGCCCAGGCCCAGCACGCGCATCGTGCTGCGAACGCGATTCCCGCAGCTCAAGGGTCCGGCGCTGCGTGCCCACGCCGCTGCGGTCTACGCGGAGCTGGCGCGCCTCT
>JBBSCZ010000279.1:0-4142 GCA_038249795.1 Gemmatimonadales bacterium
CGATCAGATGCTGCGGCTTGACCGGTACATGGGCGAGTTCCTCGACTCGCTGTACAAGGTGCGCGACTCGTCGAAGATCATCATTGCGCTGACGGCGGATCACGGCGTGCAGCCGTATCCGGAGCTGCACTTCGCCTCACAGCCGAACAGCACGTTGCGCGTGAACGCGGAGCCAGTGCTGACCGCGACGATGCGCGCGCTGGCAGGCCGTGGGCTCGATACCGCATTGGCCCTCGACTTCGAGTACGGCATGCTGTTTGCCGACTCGATGGCGTTCCAGCGGGCAAACGTACCGCTCGACTCGGTGCTGCGCGTGATGGCCAAGGCATTCAGGCAGGTGCCGGGTGTGGCGCGGGTCGACCTGCGTCGCGACCTGGCGAAGGCCGACACGGTGCGCGATGTGGTGGCGCGGCGCTGGATCCACTCGCTGCCGGCGACGTTGCCGGTGGTGCTGGTGTTGTCGCCCAAGCCGAACGTGTACTGGAACGGAGTCATGTACGCCACGCATGGATCACCGAATGACTCCGACGCACGCGTGCCGATTCTGTTTTACGGTCCCGGCTTTGCACGTGGCGTGACACGCACGCGGACAGTGCGCGTGGTGGACATGGCGCCGACACTGGCGCGTCGCATCGGCGTGACGCCGCTCGAGGCGCTCGATGGCGTGGTGTTGCGCGATGCCTTCCGGCCGCGGTAAGAAGTCCGGCCGTCCGGCGGCGCCAACGGTCCCGATCGCGCGGGCGTTCGACGAACTGCGGTTCGGCGCGGCGCGCACGCTCAATCTCCGCGACAGCCTGCCCACCGTGGCGCAGGCCGAGACGCGCGTGGAATCGTGGCTGCGCCTGCATCAGGCCGACGGTGGCGGTGAGGTTCTGATCATCACCGGCCGCGGTCTGGGCAGCCTGGATGGCGTAGGCCGGGTTCGCGCGGGAGTGCTGCGTCGCTGCACGCAGCTCAAGCGGCTTAACGTGGTGGTGTCGCTCAGCGAGTACGGCCCGGGTGCATTCGTGGTGACGGTCGCGACCCTCCGCGCACTCGTCGAGCCGCCGCGCCTGCGCACCGGTCGCAAGACACCGATGCTGCCCGGCGACCCGAACGAACTGGCGGCGCTGCCGGCCACACTCCGCGCGCTGCTGCGGCAGGTCGCCGTGCTCACGGTCCAGCGGCTCGGCGTGCGCGACCCGTCGGACGCCATGATCGCCGCCGAGATGCTGACACAGTTCGGTGCACTGAGCCCGGGCGCGGTCTCGTCCCCCGACCCCGAAGCCGCCCTCCACCGCGCCGCCGAGCGCCTGCTGCAGGAGCTGTACGAGGAGTGAGTCGCGCTGCTCGTGCGCCGACTGTATGAAGGTGCACAGCACAAGCAGGTGTCTCGGAGGCTCGGCGACCCGGAGAAGCGTGTGTGGGAAGGGGGTTTGAGTAGCGCTGCCTTAAGTGCGAGGTCGCACGTCGACACGGCTGCTGTTCACCACCATATGTCTCCGAGAACCCATGCCCCCGAGCCTCCGTGATATGCGTTTTCATTCGCATAGAAACAGACATCACGGCTTGGTGAACACTCTGCCGATGAGCTGACTCTTCACTTCGTACGCTTCGTGTACGCCTTGCGTCGGAGAACGGCGTGGGGCACCATGCGGGACTGCTTCTTCGTCCCTCAGCCACGCGCACCGTCATGCATCGTTCGCTTCGTTTCATGCTGCTGGGCGCGAGGGCGCCGACGGCACTCGGCGCACAGGCGCCACTGGCGGGCTTCACGCGTGCAGCGAGTGCGGCGCAGCGGGAGCTCGAGCGGCGGGCGATCGCGGTGCCGTCGCCCGACTCGGCGCGACGGATCGCGCGGGTGCTGTCAGCGGAGCCACATGTGGCGGGGACGCCGGCGCAGGAGCGCACGCGCGACTACGTGAATGGTGAGATGCGAAAGCTCGGCCTGCGCGTGGAGACCAAGAGCTACCGCGTGTACCTGCCGCACGCGACGGGCGTGAAGGTGTGGCGCATGGCGCCTCAGCCGATGGAGTTGGCCGTCGACGAGCCGGCACTGGCCGGCGATGCCGTGTCGGGGATGGTGCAGTATCCCACGGTGAACGGCTACAGCGCCGGCGGGACGGCCGAAGGCGAGGTGGTGTATGTGAACTACGGGCTGATCGAGGATTACGTGAAGCTCGACTCGATCGGCGTGTCGGTGAAGGGAAAGATCGCGGTGGCGCGCTACGGTCGCAGCTTCCGCGGCATCAAGGCGCGCGAGGCAGAGAAGCATGGCGCGACTGCACTGCTGATCTACAGCGATCCGATCGATGACGGCTTCGTGACCGGCGACGTGTATCCCGCCGGGCCGATGCGCAATTCGCGCGGTGTGCAGCGCGGCAGTGTGTTCAACGGCTACGGCGATCCGGCCACGCCGGGCTACGCCGCCACCGAGAAGGCGCCGCGCCTGACCGAGCAGCAGATGGTGATTCCACGCATACCGGTGGTGCCGGTGTCGTACGGTACGGCGACGTCGCTGCTGGAAGGCCTCGCCGGCGCCAGGATCCCGGCGCAGTGGCAGGGGGGCCTCTCGTTCCGCTACCACATCGGGCCGGGACCGGTGCGCGCGAAAGTGCAGGTCACGCTCGACGGTGTGCCGTACAAGATGATCCACAACACGATCGCCACGTTGCCCGGCCGCAGCAACGCCGACGAGGTGATCGTGATCGGCGGACATCGTGATGCGTGGGGCGCCGGCGCCGGCGACAACGTGAGCGGCATCACCAGCATCATGGAGTCGGCTCGTGCGGTGGTGGGTGCGCTGAACGGTCAGGCTCCCGCTCGTACCATCGTTTTCGCCACGTGGGACGCCGAGGAGTGGGGCATGCTCGGCTCCACCGAGTATGTCGAGGATGATTCACTGCGACTGAAGAAGGGTGGTGTGGCGTACCTGAATCTCGACGTCAGTGCGACCGGCTTCGATTTCGGCTCTGGTGGTTCACCGTCGCTGCGCGGGCTCACGCGCGAACTGGCGCGTGAGGTGCCCGATCCACGCGGTAACGGTTCGGTCTATTCCACCTGGCGCAAGCGGTACGCGGTGGCCGACACCTCCGAGCCGGTGATGGGTGATCCCGGCGGCGGCTCCGACTTTGCGGCATTTTACAACCATTTCGGAATCCCGCACGCTGACTGGGGTTTTGGCGGTCCGGGTGGCGTGTACCACTCGGCCTACGATTCCAACACGTGGATGGAGACGTTCGGTGACACGGGGTACGTGGCGCACGCGGCGGCAGCACGCCTCGCGGCCGCGATGCTGCTGCGTCTCGCGAATGCCGACATCGTGCCGTACGACTACGTCGAGTTCGGGAAGACGATGCGTCGCTACACCGAGCGCACCTCGCGTCAGCTGGCGTCGCTGAATGCCGGTGATGCATCGACACTCGATCAGGCGTGGCAGCGGTTCACCGCGCGCGCTGTGGCCTTCAATGCCACGCGTGACAGCGTGCTCGCCATCGGGGCACTCGCGCCTGCTGCGAAGAACGCCACCAACGCCGCACTGCGTCAGGTGGAGCGTCGCCTGGCGCGTGACGAGGGCCTCAAGTCACGCCCTTGGGTACGCAGCCTGATCTACGCCGCCGACGTCGACAACGGCTACTCGACGATGATCTTCCCCACCATCGGCGAAGCGGTGCGCAGCGGCAACGTGGCGCTGGCCCGCACCGAACTCGCCGACCTCGTGACGCGCGTGGACAACGCCGCTCGCGCGCTCGACGACGCGAGCGCTGCGCTCACCGTCCGTCGGTAGCGGTCTTTAGATCTCACAGCGGCTCAACTGCTGAACTGCTGAACAGCCTGACGCAGAGGGGCAAAGGAGACGGAAAGGCGCGGAGAGAAACAACATTTGGGGTTGTCGGCCCGCTCAGCGAGCGCTGTTCCCAAAGATGTCCTTTGCGCCTTTCCGTCTCCTTTGCCCCTCTGCGTCAGGCTGTTCGCTGTTCGTCGTCAATGCCAGGCAGCGAAAAAGCTGTGTCAGGCGCGAAGGACGGCGTCGTCGATGGGCGTGGGACGGCGGAGAGGTGGGGCGGTGCGGTCGGCGAAGCGGTCGGCTGGGGGGCGCGGCTGGGGGGCGAGCGGGATCTCGCGCTCGATGGGCTTTGCCTGCAGCGCCGCTGAGGTAGGCG
>JBBSCZ010000280.1:0-4129 GCA_038249795.1 Gemmatimonadales bacterium
CGAACAGGACTGCTACGTGACAGTGCAGGGCATCTCGCTGCTGCTGCCCGATGCGTTGCCGCTGACACTCACGCCGCTGGTACAGGCGCTGGCGGGGGAAAAGCTGCGCGCGGAGCATCTGAGCACGGTGCTCCGGGACGGCCCGTGGCTGGTGCGTGAATGTGCGACCGCAATCGACGGTTTCGCGCGCGAGGCGCGCAATCCGGCGGCGCACGGCGACATCGTGGCGCGTGACGTCGTGATCCGCTGGCGTGACCGATTGCTCGGCGTCGGGTGCGAGGGCGTGCTGCCGCGACTGGCGCGTATTCGTCGCGTCTGATCACGAAAATTCGCGCACAGGAGGGGCGTAGCCGAAGCGACGCCCCTCCTGCAATTTTCACGTTCAGCGCGCCTCAGCGCCCCAGGCGTCAGAAGCTGACGCGGATACCGGCGCTGGCGAAGCGGCGGGCGTCGTTCTGGCCGCCGTCGACGAAACTGTTGAAGGTGTTGAGCACCGTGCCGCCCGAGGCTTGGCCGACTTCCGCCGCAATCTTCAGCAGCGGGAAGTTGAAGGCGAGCGACGCGTAGACCACGTCACGCGTCGTCTTCTGCGCGTAGCTGAACGAGGCCGTGCCGATGCCGCCCGCTTCGCTCACGGCGGCGCCGATGTTGAGGCGCGTGTCGTACGTGTCGCGGCCGGCGCCACCACCGATCTCGATGAAGCCGAGCTTCTTCGAGACCGAGGCACGGATCGCCTCGGTACTGACGGCAAAGCCGGTCAGGGTCAGCTGGTCGGTACCACCCGTGCCACCCTCGAACGACGCGCTGATGTCGGCCGTCGGCAGTTCGCGACGGAGGTAGCTGACCGAGATGGCGGGAATCAGGTGCGCGTCGCGGGTGATGCCCAGGCGACCACCGTAGCCGAACTTGAAGCGGCTGCCCGGCACGACCAGGGCGACATCCTCGACGTCGACATCCGGCAGATACGCCACATTCACGATCGCGTCCAGCGAGAGCACGCGGGTCAGGCCTGCCGGGATGCCCTTGAACAGGCCGACGCCGACATCCACCACCGGTGCGGGCACGGGTGCCCGCGTGGTCGCGATCTGTGAGGCGACCCGTCCGGTCGCGCTCAGTCTGATGTCGTCGACCACAGGCACGCGGCCCTCGACAGCCGTGGCGCGCACGTTGAGTGAGAACTTGCCCAGGCCGCCGAGCGTATTGGCGGTGCCGAGGATCGCGCTGCCGCCCGTCAGCGCCTGACCGAACTGCGGCATCATGAACGCGAAGAGATCTGCACTCTTCTGGCAGGCGTCAGCGAGGTAGCCCTGGACCGTCACCGGGCCGGTCGTGGTGCAGCTGACCTGCTGCGCCGAGACGAGCGACGGAACTCCGACGGCGGCGAAGGCAAGCAGGTGACGAGAGAGCAGGCGCATCTGAGTGAGGACAAGGGTGGTCTGGTACCGCCATTCGGCAGGACAACTGCCCGCGTGGTGAGGGCATGACTGCACAGTATCGGATCGGTGGCGGCGGGTTCTCAACGGAGATGACCGTTCAGCGTGACATGCGTAACAGTATCGTTCGTCGGAACATCGGAACAGGCGGCCGTCAGTCCGGGTCTCGAGGCCCCCTGGCGACGATCAGAAAGCCGGCCGTAACACCAGAGCACCAGGACACCTGGCGGCGATCAGCCGCTGTTTCGCAGCCCGGCTGCCACGCCATTGAGCGTGAGCTGGATGAGTCGCACCAGCCGGGGATCGTCGTTGCCGCTGCGCAACTGACGGAGCAGCTCGACCTGGATCGAGTGCAGGGGGTCGAGGTACGGGAACCGGTTTCGGATGCTGCGGGCCAGCGTGGGGTTGTCGCCAAGCAGCGGGGCTGCAGTGATCTGCTCGGTCCACCAGACGGCGCGCGCATGCTCGTGGCGGATGCGCGCGAACACCGCATCGGCCACTGCCCGGTCGGGCGCCAGCGCGAGATAGCGCGCGGCGATGTCGAGGTCACTCTTCGCCAGCACCATGCCCATGTTCGACATCACCGTGCGGAAGAATGGCCACTCGCGGTGCATCCGTTGCAGCAGCGCAATGCGTGCGGGGTCGGCGGCCCAGGCGTCGAACGCACTGCCGGTGCCGTACCACCCGGGTAGCAGGATGCGACACTGGCTCCAGCTGAAGACCCACGGAATCGCACGCAGGTCTTCGATGCGATCCGATGCCGTGCGTGACGCGGGCCGGCTGCCGATGTTCAGCGTGCTGATCTCGCGGATCGGCGTGATGGCGCGGAACAGCGGTACGAAACCCGGCGTGTCGTACACGAGCGTGCGATAGGCGCGCAGCGACAATACCGAGAGTTCGCTCATGGCGACTGCGAACGCCAACTCGTCGATGATATTCGCCACACCGTCGGCGGTTGCGATCGCCGTCGCCGATACCAGCGCCTCGAGGTTGCGTCGCGCCTGGTCACGATCGGCGTAGCGCGCGGCGATCACTTCACCCTGTTCGGTCAGTCGCAGCGATCCGTTCACGGCACCGGGCGGCTGCGCCAGCACGGCATCGTAGCTCGGACCGCCGCCGCGTCCCACCGTGCCGCCGCGCCCGGGGAAAAAGCGCAGACGCACCCCTGCGTCGCGTGCCACCTGTACCATTTCGGCCTGCGCACGGTAGATCGCCCAGTTCGCCGCCAGATACCCGCCATCCTTGTTGCTGTCGGAATAGCCGAGCATCACTTCCTGCTGATCACCGCGCGCCACGCGGAGCCATCCGCGGTACTCAGGCATCGCGAGCAGGGAACGGAGCGTCCCCGCGGCGGAGTGGAGGTCTTCGATCGTTTCGAACAGCGGGACGATGTCCATGGCCAGCTGCGGCTCGTCGCCCGGTACGAACAGGCCCGCCTCGCGCAGCAGGATCGCCACCTCGAGGATGTCGCTCACCGAGCAGCACTTCGAAATCACGTAGTGCCCGATCACTCGCGGTCCGAACCGTTGCACCGCCATCGCTGCCTTCTCGACGATCGCCAGTTCACCCTGTGTCAGCGTGCTGTAGGTGACTGCACGACTGACGAGGGGGCGTGGAGAGCGCAGTTCACGGCGCAGGATCTTGGCCTGCGCCTCGTCGTCGAGCTCGCGATAGCCCTTGATCACGCCGGCCTTTTGCAGCAGTTCGTCCACCACCTGCGCGTGCACGTCGCTGTTCTGGCGCAGGTCGAGCGTGCACAGATGGAAGCCGAAGAGGTCCACCGCCGTACGGATCGGCTCCACCCGGGCATCGGCCAGCGTGCCGGCGCCGTGCCGATGCAGCGATGCCTCGACGATCGCGAGATCGCGCGACAGCTCGTCCGGATCACCGTATGGCTCGAGCACCGCGTGCGGCGAACGACCGGGGATGATGCCGAGGGTGTGGGTTGCCGTGGCCGCGAGGCGCGCATGCATACCGCGCAGGGCACGGCGGTACGGCTCGTCGGCGCGGAACGGCGAGTCGTCACCCGAGGACTCGGCGAGTGCCAGCAGTGCATCGCTGGGTGTGATGAGTCGCGACGACATCGAGAGTTCGAGGGAAAGCTGAAACAGCGCGTCGAGATGATGCGTGAGCGCGGTCGCGGCTTGCCGGTCGATCGCCATCGCGAGCACATCGGCGGTGACGAACGGATTGCCATCGCGATCACCACCGATCCACGAGCCCATGCGCACCACGGGAGCCATGCGTGGTGCGCGACCGGGAGCCAATGTCTCCACCGTGTCCTGCACCGCGATCTGCAGCTGCGGCAAGACGGTAAACAGTGTCAGCTCGTAGTAGCGCAGTGCTTCTGCGATCTCGTCGCGCGTCCGCAGCTTGGCCAGGCGGAGCAGGGAGGTTTGCCAGAGCGTGAGCACCTGCAGCCGGAGCGCTGCCTCCCACGCGACCGTCTCCTCCGCGTCCATTCTGGTACGGTCACGCTCCGTGAGCAGTTCGGCGATACGGCGCTGCGTGTCGAGGATCGTCTTGCGACGCACTTCGGTCGGATGCGCCGTGAGCACCGGACTGACCTCGATGTGCGCCAGTGTGTCCACGATGCGGTCGGCATCGAGGCCTGCATCACGCAGCAGCTGCACCGTGTGCGCCAGCGTTCCAGCTCGTGCGGGTGAATGCGATGCACGATGAAAGCGCCGGCGTCG
>JBBSCZ010000281.1:0-4074 GCA_038249795.1 Gemmatimonadales bacterium
CACCGGCGTCACCAAGTCGCATGGCTGCTCGTTCGCTGACTCATGGGATTCGGTGCAGTTCCAGCGCATGCCGAACATCTCGCTGCTACCGTCGGAGCAGAATACGTCGCTGAATGACATCATCGCCGCCACCGATCGCGGCATCGTCATCAAGAACCGTGGCTCGTGGTCGATCGACCATCAGCGCTACAACTTCCAGTTCTCCGGCCAGGCGTACTATGAAGTGCGCGGCGGCAAGATCACCGGCATGCTCAAGGACGTGGCCTATCAGTCCACCACCCCGGTCTTCTGGAACGCGATGGACATGATCGGTGGCAAGGACTCGTACTACCTCGGCGGATCTTTCGGCGATGGCAAGGGACAGCCGTCGCAATCGAACTCCGTCAGCCATGGCTGTCCGCCGGCACGCTTTCGCGGCATCAATGTCGTCAACACCGGGAGAGAAGGCTGATGCAGGACGCACCGAAGTCTCTCTTTGCCGCTCCGCTCGACGGCGAGTATCTCACGCGCGACGAGGCCAAGGCGCTCGCTGATCGCGTGCTGGCGTTTGCCCGCGCTGACGAGACGCGCGTGAACATCAATAGCGGATGGGCCGGCAACACCCGCTTCGCCGGCAACGAGATCACCACCAGCGGCGGCACCACCGACACGTCGGTCACGGTGACCTCCACCATCGGCAAGCGGCGCGCGAGTGCACAGACGAACATCCTCGACGACGCGAGCCTGAAACGCACGGTGGAGTCAGCCGAGTCGCTTGCACGATTGAGTCCGGAGAATCCGGAGCTCGTGCCGGAGCTAGGCCCGCAGGAATATGCGACCGTGAACGGCTATTTCGATGCCACCGCCGGCCTCGATCCAGAGAAGCGTGCTGCTGCGGTGCAGAGCGCGATCAGCGCGGCCGAAGCGGCCGTCGGAGCAGGTGCGAACCTCTTCGTCGCCGGCTTTCTGCAGGCCAATGCCGGTGCCAGCGCCGTGGCGACCAGTCGCGGATTGTTTGCGTACCATCGCAGCACCAGCTCGAACCTCGGCATCACCGCCCGCACTCCCGATGGCACCGGCTCCGGCTGGTCCAACGCCGGCGCACGGGATTGGAGCGTCGTGGACGCGGCTGCGCTCGGGCGCACCGCATCGGCGAAGGCGTCGGCCAGTCGCAACCCGAAGGCGATCGAGCCGGGTCTCTACACGGTGGTGCTCGAGCCGGCCGCCGTCGCCGATATCATGGGCACGTTGCTCGGCACGTTCAACGCCCGCAGCAACGACGAGGGCCGCGGCACGTTCAGCAAGCCCGGCGGCGGCACGAAGCTCGGCGAGAAGATCGGCGACGCGCGCGTGACGATGTACTCCGATCCTGCCGATCCGGACCTGCTCGCGCAACCCTTCGCGAACGATGGTACGCCGGTGCGTCGCGTGACCTACATCGAGAACGGCATTCTGAAGGAGTTCGCGTACGATCGCTACTGGGCGCAGAAGCAGGGCAAGGCGGCGACGGGCGGCGGCGGCGGTGGCATCAAGTTCGTCGGCGGCACCAAGTCCACGGCGGAGCTGATCGCAAGCACCAGGCGTGGCATTCTCGTCACGCACTTCTTCTACATCAGGCCGCTCGATCAGCGCACGGTGATGTTGACCGGCCTGACGCGAGATGGCACGTTCCTGATCGAGAATGGAAAGATCACGGCGGCGGTGAAGAATTTCCGCTGGCAGGAGAGCCCGCTGTTCATGCTGGGCAAGATCGATGAGATCGGGCGCGCGGAGCCGGTGGGAGCCGGGCGGGTGATGCCGTCGCTCAAGTGCACGGACTTCAACTTTTCGAGTTTGTCGGACGCGGTGTAGCCGCACCCTGTATCGCCGCGGTGTCTCACGATCCGGAGCAGTCATGACGTACTTCCACATCAATGTCATGTGGGCGATCGTGCTCTTCGGTGTGTTGCTCTGGACCACCGTCACGGTCGTCCTCAACGCGGCGTTCCGGCGCGGGATGGGTACCATGGGCATGCTGCTCAGCTACATGGTGCTCATATGGATGCTGATCGACCTGCCTTGGCGCGATGCCGTCACCACCTGGCTCTGCTTCGCGCTGATCGGCGGTGGCGTGATGTTCGTCTACGAACTCTGGGCGCGGCGGCATTACGCCGGCAGCGGGCGTGCCCCGCGTCCGTTGCTGCGCCTCGAAGGCATCGTGCTCTGGCCGGCAATGGTGCCCGATGCGCTTGGTCTCGTGCTGAACGACATCGGGATCCTCCCGACCGATGGACGCAGCGAAACGCTTCAGGAGGATACGTTACGCGTGACGGGGGAGCATCCTTCGGAGCAGCGGCCACACTGAGCTCGCGAGCCTGACGCAACCACGTTCGCGCGTTCATCGTCAGAGCTGCGCGCGGTTCGCATCGCGGCTCAGGCGCCGTCGGCACCGCCGAGCAACAGCTCGAGCTCCTGGCGACCAATCGACGACAAACCTTCGCGCTCTGCCGATAGCACTGCATCGGCGAGCGCACGCTTGGTGGCCTGCAGTTCGAGGATCTTTGCCTCGATCGTATTGCGCGCCACCAGTCGCGTCGCGATCACGCGACGAGACTGCCCGATACGGTGTGCGCGGTCGATGGCCTGTGCCTCGACCGCCGGATTCCACCAGGGATCGAGCAGATAGACATAGTCGGCGGCCGTGAGGTTGAGCCCATGGCCACCAGCCTTGAGGCTGATCAGAAACACGGGACACGCGGCGTCGCTCTGGAACTGGTCGACTCGCGCCTGTCGATCACGTGTCCGTCCGTCGAGATAGGCGTGGCGCACGTCGCTGGCGTCGAGTCGTTCCTTGACGAGTGCCAGCAACTCCGTGAATTGCGAGAACACCAGCGCCTTGTGCCCTTCGGCCGCGATGGCCACGAGCGCGGGAATCAGCGCGTCCAGCTTGGCGCTGGGCAGCGCTCCTTTCGTTTTGTCGATCAGCGCCGGATGACAGGCCGCCTGTCGCAGCCGCAGCAATGCTTCGAGGATGTGTATTTGCGACTTTGCGATACCATGCCGATTTACCTGCGCCATGACCCGCTGCTGTGCCAGCTTGCGAATGCTCTCGTAGTACGCCCGCTGCTTCGGCTCCATCTCGACCTCCAGCGTCTGCTCGATGCGTTCCGGCAGGTCCGGCGCCACCAGTGCCTTGGTCCGGCGCAGAATGAGCGGACGGAGTGCACGCGCCAGCAACGCCTGGCCGTCGGACGGCCGGTCGCCGGGAACGGTACCCGATGTCGGCGTCGATTGCCGCGCCAACGCTGCAAAGTTCGTCGAGCCACCGAGCATTCCAGGGTTCAGGAACTCGAGCAGGCTCCAGAGTTCCGTGATACGATTCTCGATCGGTGTGCCGCTGATCGCAATCCGGTGCTCTGCGCGCAGCAGGCGGGTCGCCTTTGCCGTCGCCGTCGCGGCATTCTTGATCGCCTGCGCTTCGTCGAGGATCGCATAGTCGAACGTCATGCCGGCCAGCATCGCTGCATCGCGACGAAGGCTGCCATAGGTCACGATGACCACATCAGCCTGCGCATCACCGATCGCGTCGAGTGACCGCTTATTACCGCTGCAATCGAGCATGCGCAGTGCCGGCGCAAAGCGCTCCGCTTCGCGGAGCCAGTTGAACACCAGCGATCGTGGCACGACGACGATCGACGGACCATGCCCATCCACTCGGCGCCCTTCCAGCAGCGCCAGCACCTGGATCGTCTTGCCAAGACCCATGTCGTCGGCGAGACACCCGCCCAGCTTGAACCGTCGCAGGAAGTGCAACCAGCCCAGGCCTTCGCGCTGATACTCGCGCAGGCTACCCTGGAACGATGGAGGCGGATCGGCCGGCGCCACGCGTGCGAATGACGCCAGTTCGGCACGCGCGTGTGCGAACGTCTCGTCGATGTCGGCTTCCGGCAGCGTGGCCAGCAACGCATCGAGCAACGGTAGCTGTTCGCGCCGAAAACGCACGGCGCCGTCGGTGCGGTCTGCGGCGGCGACGAGCGGGCCGAGTCGGTCGAGCCACTCGTTGGGCATCAGGCCCATCGTACCATCACCGATCGGCACGAACGTACTGCCACGCCG
>JBBSCZ010000282.1:0-4058 GCA_038249795.1 Gemmatimonadales bacterium
CTGGCCGGTGCGGTGACTGCGGCGGCATTGGCGGTGAAGGCGGTGAAGGCGGTGTTGCGGGTCACGCAGCCGACCGGCTGATCACCTCGCCACCCGAGGGCACCTCCACATCAGGGACGGCGTTCGCCACCGCGAAGTGTAAAAGTGTACGCTGAACACTAAACGGAGCGAGGCGCATGAATTCTTCTGTGGCAATCGCGCAGGTCGCGATCGGAGTGTCGGTGTTGTTCGTGTGGGCATTCCGTCTGCCCAATGTGCACCGTGAGTTCCGCGAGTACGCGCTTCCCGACGTCGTGCGGAACGTCGTGGGTGTCAGCAAGACGTCGGCGGCGGCGTTGCTGCTGGCCGGTCTCTGGTATCCCGGACTCGCGTTTCCGGCGGCGGTCGTGATGGCGTTCTTCATGGTCTGCGCGCAGTACTACCACTGGCGAGCCAAACATCCGCTGGCGAAGTACGTCGCCTCGTTCGTGTTGCTGCTGCTGTCGCTCTACGTGGCGGCGATGTCGCGCGGTACCGGAGCGTAAATGTCGTGGTTTCCCGCTCTGGAGCTGTGGTTGGGCGTTGCATTCCTCCTGTTCGGCATCAGCTGTCTCCGATCACCGTTGATGGCGCGCGAGTTCGAGCGATTCGGCATGGCCAGGTTTCGCGTGCTGGCGGGCGTGCTCGAAATCGCGGGCGGCATCGGCCTGCTGGCCGGGCTCTGGTCGCTGCGATTGCTGGCGGCATCGGCCTTTGGTCTGTCGGCGCTGATGCTCTTCGCTGTGGGCCTTCGCATGCGCTCGCGAGATGGCATCTGGCTTACGCTGCCGGCGATCGCCCTCTCTCTCCTGACCGCCTACGTCGCACTCGCGGCATGGGGCCGCCTGACTGCGTAGCGAAGCCGTGACCAGAGTCTCGACCGGCCTCGACGCACGATACGCGGCGGCCCCCGTGACCGACCACGGATTTTCGGCCTCGTGTGCGCCCGGCGCGAAGTCTGCAGTGTGCGCGCCCATGAACGATAGCGCACAGCAGGTCCCAGCTTTCCCAGGCACTGTCCCGCGCGTCCTCCAATGACGCCGAGCCCGCACGTCGACAACGCTCCGATCCATTCGAGGACTTCACGATGATCGACCCCGCAACGCGCGCGCGCCGCGCGCGCCGCGAGCTCGGCGCGGTCGGTATCGCCGCCGCCGTCAGCGTCGGACTCCTCTTTCTCTGGTTCGCCCGGGACGTCCTGCTGCTCGCTTTCGCCGGCGTGCTGCTGGCGGTCCTTTTTCGCCGGCTCGCCACATGGCTGAGTGCCCACACGCCACTGTCGAATGCATGGGCCCTGGCGTTGGTGGTCGCTGCACTCTTCGGCAGCCTCGTTGGCGTCTTCGTGCTCCGTGGCCCGGCCATCGCAGCGGAGATGCGCACCTTTCAGGAGCAGATCCCCAAGGCTGCCGAGAGCATGAAGGGGCGGCTCGCCGAATACGAATGGGGGCAGCGCGCGATCGACGCGGCACCGAATCCGCGTGCGCTATTGCCCGACAGCCCTGCCGTGCTTTCGCGCGCCACGGGAATCGTTTCGCGGACCGTGAGTGCGCTCGGAAGCTTCGCGATCATCGTGTTTCTTGGCATCGTGCTCGCCGCCACACCCGGCGTCTACGCCAGCGGACTGCTGGCCCTCGTGCCGGCGGGCGCCGTTGCACGCGGGCGCGAGGTGATCACGCGCGTGTACGACACGCTCTGGTGGTGGCTCCTGGGTCGTATCGTCTCGATGACGTTTCTCGGTGTGGTGACCGGCATCGGGCTCTGGCTGCTGGGTGTCCCGCTGGTGTTCCCGCTCGCCCTTCTCGCCGCGCTCCTGTCGTTCATTCCCAATCTTGGGCCGATCCTCTCGGCGGCGCCGGCGGTGCTCCTGGCCTTCGCCAGTGCGCCTCGCCAGGCGCTCTGGGTGGCGCTGCTCTACAGCGGCGTGCAGATCGTCGAGAGCTTCGTGCTCGCGCCCATCATCGACCGCAAGACGATCTATCTGCCGCCCGCCCTCACGATCGTCGCGCAGCTCGTGCTGGCACTGTTTGCGGGTATCATGGGCGTCGCGCTCGCCACGCCACTGACCGCCGCGCTCGTGGTACTCGTCACGATGTTGTACGTGCAGGACGTGCTCGGTCGGCGCGACATCGAGCTTCCGGCACGGTAAGCTGCAGGCGGTACGTATTTAATAATGAATAGGCTCAAAAAAGACGCGCGCAGTGCTTTCCCGACGGTCACCACGCGCGTCTGCCATCCCATTCACCTCGAGATCACGCCGCCGTGCGTTCCGCCAGCGTGTCAGCGACCGCCACCCACTCCAGGCCACCCGCATACCGATGTGACATCATCCCCTGCGCATCCATCGCCCAGAGGTGCAGCCAACCGTTGTCCAGCAGCAAGCGCACGCCCTCGTGCTTCGCGATCACCGCATTCATCGCGTCGATCGGCGCCTCGATCACCACGTTCAACCGGATCGGCTCGTGTACCAGCTTCTCGCCGTCGTGCACCGACTGCCACGGCAGCCCGGTGCGCAGGTCGCCACCGTTCCCTTCGAGCACTCCCACTGTGCCCACCACGTTGTGCAACACCTTGTTGCCGCAGCCGAAGTGGTCGTTGTCCACCGTGGAGCCGTAGTACTGCAGGCTGATCCAGCTGGCCACCACCATCGGCGCGGTCATGATGAGCTCCAGCACGCCGAAGCCGGCGTCCTGCTGCCACTCGTACGAATGGAGGAAGGAGCGTCCGCTCAGATCCACGTGCGCGGTGCGACGGCGTGGAGCCGCGATGAACGCTGCGCATCCCGCCAATCCCCACTCCGGCCGCACCTGCGCCCAGTCGCGGCTGCGAAACCGCACCGCGTCGTCGACGTCCGCCACATGCGCGAGCCTGAGCGCGCCTGACCGCTCGGCACGCGCCTTCACGGCCGCGCCAGCGAACTGCGACTGCAGCTGCGCGAGGTCGGCGGCGTGCGTTGCCGGCACGGTGTGCAGATCGAACAGCGTCATGTCGTCGGTGGTGGTGTCGTGCAGGCCGGCGAGGAAGATCGTATCGGCGGGCACCGGCAACCCTCGTGCGACGAGCCCCGTGCGCACGGCCGGATCGTTGAGCACCGCCGCTGCCACGCGCGCATTCGCCTCGCCCGTGTGACCACCGCAGGCGCCGCAGTCGAGCCCCGTGGCGTGCGGATTGTTCACGGTGGATGAACCATGACCCGCGAGCACCACCAGGCGTGCGAAGTTGCTCGTCATCGACATGGCCTTGAGCACCGTCTCCGCCATCGTGAGCCGAGCGTCGGGGGCGATGCCAGTGGCGCGGCCGCCGAGCTGCGATGGCTCGAGCGTGGGCCCAAGGCGCGCCTGCGTGGCCGCCGAGATGCCGTCGAGCGATGGATGCGGCACGGGGCGCGTCATGCCGAAGCCATCGGTCACCAATTTACGACCGAACGCGAGGCCCACCGGGCCCACGAAACCGAAGCAGGAGATCGCGCCCATCTTGAACGACTTCCAGACACTGAGCGCCCGGCGAGCCGCGAGCCGCTGTGCGCCGACGCGCGACGTTTCCGCTGCCCCGCCATGCACCCTCTCGGCGATGGTGATGCCGGGCGTGAGCAGCACCGGGCACTGTGCGCCACCGTGCTCCTGGCCCACCGGCACGTACTCCATGAAAAAGCCGAAAAAACCGGTGAATCCGATCGTCTCGATCCCCGCGTCCATCGACTCGAGGGCGCGGCGGTAGACCTCCGATCGCACATCGATACAAAATGCCGCCTGCGCACTTGGCCGAAAAACGGCGGGGGCGCTGGCATTCGCCGCTGCTGCGGTCCTGTTGATCCGCGTGATGAGCCCATCCTGCCAGCTCAGATCGTACGCACTCTGCAGCACGACATCGATCGCCAGTTGCGGAGACATCTCCGATTGCGACGGCTTCGCCATCGCGTCGCATGCCGAGCGCCATGCATTCTCGAGTCCGCGCGACGCGAATGCTTCGAGCACGATCACTTCGTGTGCGAGCCGCACGGCGAGCAGCTGGGTGAGCGTGTCGTCTTCCTGCCCATACAACTC
>JBBSCZ010000283.1:0-4048 GCA_038249795.1 Gemmatimonadales bacterium
GCCGAGTGCCTGATGCAGCGCCTCGATGCTGGGCATCTCGGTGCGACAGGGGCCGCACCAGGTGGCCCAGACATTCAGCAGCACGACCTTGCCCTTGTAGTCGGCCAGCGATTTCGCCTTCACCGGTCCCGCCACGGTGGCGCCCGAGAACATCGGTGCGGCGGTCCCGACGTCGACGCCGACCAGTTCGTCCTTCAGCTGATAGGCGCCGAACCAGAGCGCACCGCCCAGCACCGCCACGATGGCACCCACCACGCCCCACTGCTGGCCCAGGGTCATGCCGCCACCAGTTCGCAGAGATTGCGGAGGGAGCGCACTTCGGCGGCCGGATCGGCGGCGCTGAAGATCGCGTTGCCGGCCACGAAGGTGTCGGCACCGGCCTCGAAGCAGCTGCGGATGGTGTCACGCGCCACGCCGCCATCCACCTCGAGCACGGCGGTGCTGCCGACGGCGTCGAGCAGCTGCCGCGCGCGACGAATCTTGTCGAGCGAATGCGGGATGAATTTCTGGCCGCCGAAGCCCGGGTTCACCGACATGATCAGCAGCAGGTCGAGATCACCGGCCACGTCGCGCACCGTTTCGAGCGAGGTGCCAGGATTCATCGTCGCGCCGGCCATGCAGCCAAGCTCCCTGATGCGCATCAGCTGGCGGTGCAGGTGCGGCGCCGTTTCGACATGCACGGTGAGGCCGTTGGCGCCGGCCTTCGCGAAGCTGTCGAAATACTTCTCCGGCTCGACGGTCATCAGATGTACGTCGAGCGGCAGCGTGGTGAGTTTCCGCACCGTCTCGATGACCTTCACGCCGAAAGTGAGGTTCGGCACGAAGACCCCGTCCATCACGTCGACGTGGAGCCAGTCGGCGCCGGCGGCTTCGATCATGGCGAGTTCGTCGGCCAGGCGTGCGAAGTCGACCGACAGGAGCGAGGGGGCGATTCTTACAGTCATTCCTGAAGATACCATGCCTCGGTGGGCGGCGTGGTGTGGCGACGCGTGGTGAACTGCAGGCACAGCGAGTCTCGGAATCACGGGGGCGCGGGAACAGCAACTGCGACGGCAAGGCTTTGGAACTGCGGTGCGCGGTTGGCGACTCGTGCGGTCAGCGGGGGGTGGGGTCGATCGGGGGAGTGCTGGGCTGTGAGACGGTCAGCGTGACGGTGCTGCCGGGAGACACGGGGG
This sequence comes from Gemmatimonadales bacterium, assembly GCA_038249795.1. GTDB lineage: Bacteria > Gemmatimonadota > Gemmatimonadetes > Gemmatimonadales > Gemmatimonadaceae > JACMLX01. The sequence continues at coordinate 1,176 of JBBSCZ010000283.1, forward strand.
CGTTGGCGGCGGGACGTTGTGACACGACGTAGTTCACCGGTTGGGCGCCGGAGAAATCGTCCTGCGTGGGGCCGGCGAGGAGGCCGAGCTGACCGAGCAGTGCGAGCGCATCCTCGAGCGGCATGCCGACGAGCGAGGGAACGCCGATGGCATCGGGGCCGGCGCTGAGCGTGAGCTTCACCGTGGCGGGCTGCGTGAGCGTCGTGCCGGCAACCGGTGACACGGCCAGCACCTCCCCGCGGGGACGGGAGTTCAGCCGTTCGACGATCTCGGTCGGCGCATCGAAGCCCGCCGTCTGGAGCGCCGCGACGGCATCCTCGCGCGAGTAGCCGATGATCTCCGGGACCTTTCCGCGTTTCGCACCGAGCGACACATCGAGAAAAATCTCGTCGCCCTTGAGCGCCTTCACGCCGGGCTCCGGATTCTGGCCGAGTACCGAGGTCTTTGGTGCCGTCAGATGAAAGAGTGACTCGCCGGTCTTGGCGCTGAAGCCCGCCGCGCTGAGCCTCGCGGCGGCGTCACTGTAGAGCAGGCCAATGACATTCGGCACCGCCGCCTCCGACCTCTGCATCACACCCGGCATCAGGTACGCTGCGATGCCCGCATAGCCCACGAAAAATCCGATCAGTGCAGTGGAGATGAGCGGGAACCGACTGAAGAGCCGTCGAGTGCGTCCGCCGCTGGCGGTGTCGGAGCGCACTCGCGGGGTCATCGAATCCGGCGCAGGCGTGCGGCGAACGCGCCGTCCACGCCGTGCACCTGCGGCAACACGCGAAGGAAGCCGGCGTCGATCACGGCGTCGGGTACGGTGCCGGCGGGCGGCGGCTCGAGCACGAAGCTGTCGTCGTCGGCGAGGAATTCGTTCACGACGGCGTCGTTCTCTTCGCGCTCGAGCGAGCAGGTGCTGTAGATCAGCAGACCGCCGGGCTTCACGCAGCTGCTGGCCGCGGCGAGGATGTCGCGCTGCAGCACCGGGAGCAGCGCGATGTCACTCACGCGCAGACGCCAGCGCGCATCGGGATGACGCCGGAAGGTGCCGGTGCCGGTGCAGGGCACGTCCACCAGAATCGCGTCGACCGGCTCCAGCGTCGGTGCGGTGGCGTCCATCTCGCGCACGTCGACATGCGTGGCGTGCATCCGTTCGAGATTGGCGTGCAGACGCTGCAGGCGGTTGGCCGAGCGATCGCTGGCGATCACGGTGGCACCGGCCTGCACCAAAGCGAGCGTCTTGCCACCCGGCGCGGCGCAGAGATCGGCGGCGACGTCACCACGCGGAATATTCGCATATTGCACCACCAGCGCGCTCCCCGAGTCCTGCACGTAGAGCTGCCCACGCTGGAAGGCGCCGAGCTGCGTCAGCGCGACGCCGGGAGGAAGCTGCAATCCGTCGGTGATCAGCGGCGCCGGGATGGTGTCGACGCCGCGTTCCTGCAACGACTCGTGCAATTCGTCGCGTGTGATCCCGAAAGGACGGACGATGATCGGCGCTTCGCTGTTGTTGTGCGCGGTGAGCCGTTCGGTCGCCTCCTTGCCCCACTGGGCGATCCACCGCTCCAGCAACCAGCGCGGATGACTGGTGCGTACCGCGAGACGTTCGGTCAGATCGTGATTGCGATCCAGCGCCGCCGCAGTACCATCGGGCGTGGCGACATTCGGCAGGTCGCGCTCGCGGTCGATCCGCCGCAGCACGGCGTTCACCAGCTTGCTGGCGCCGATGCCATGACGACGCTTGGCGAGTTCGACGGTCTGCGCGATGGCGGCGTACGCGGGCACACTGCCCATCGAGAGCAGCTGGTAGGCGCCGAGTCGCAGCAGGTCGCCAAGGTCGGCATCGAGGCGGGCGAGGCCACCGGTGATGCGTGGTGCGAGGATGGCGTCGATCCAGCCGCGCGAGCGCAGCAGGCCGTACACGAGCTCCTGCACCCAGCGGCGATCGCGCGGGTCGAGTGTGGTGGTGACGCGCTCGAATGCGGCATCCAGCAGCGTGCCGCCGCGCAGCGATGTGAGGATCTCGGCGGCCGCAATACGCGATTCGGTGATCAGTGCGCCACGCCCGGCGGGCACCGCCGCGAGCGTCACAGGAGCTTCACCGGCGGAATCCCTCGTCATAGGCCGCAAGATAGCGACGACACGCAGACTCGGTATCATCGAACCAGATGCCGCGCATCGCCGCCACACCGGCGGCCCCCGCCGATGCCATCTGATGTGCACGGTCCGGCGTCATGCTGCCGATCGCGATGACGGGGCAGCCATCGGCCGCCTCCACCACCTCGCGCACGAAGGCTGGTGTGTCGGCGGAATGTGCGTCGTCGCCGATCGGCCCGGCCACGAGAAAGGTCGCGCCGCTCTGCGCGGTGATCCAGGCATCGGCGGTGGCATGCACACTGGCACCGAGCACCAGCGTCGGCGCGATGCGGCGTGCGTCGGCGATGGTGATCGAGCGCGTCGTGAGCTGCGCACCACTCACGCCGGCGACCATCGCGATGTCGACACGGTCGTTGATCAGCACCCAGCTGCCGGTAATCTCGCTCACCACGCGCAACTCGAGCGCCAGCTCCAGCAGACGGTACGCGGTGGTCGCGCTGGCGCGCAGGTGAATCGCGACGCGCTGTCGGCCCGCGCGCATGATGGCCGACGCCGTCGCCACGAAGCCGGGATCCGCGAGTACGACGTCGTTGGTGAGGGCATGCAGTGCCGGGATCGTGCGGTGGTTCACGCGCTGGTCACGCGTCGATCACGCGACGGTCTCGGTTTCGGCGCCAAGGACGTCGTTGATGGCGACGCCGCGACCGGCGGCCCACTCGCGCGCGGTCTGGCGGCGCTTGCCTGCGGGATGCACGACGGTGAGGCGCACGGTGCCTTCGCCGCAGGCC
>JBBSCZ010000284.1:0-4032 GCA_038249795.1 Gemmatimonadales bacterium
CGGCGCCGGTCACCTCGCCCCGCTCGAGCAGCCCGCAATCGTCAATGCCGCGATCGCCGAGTTCCTCGACGTCGCCGTCCGCTGACACGCTTTTTCGCGGCGGACGCAGTTGCGACTGCGCTCGCGGGGCGTCGGTCGGCGCGGTCGGCGGCATCGTCAACTCTTTTCACACGGAGCCGCGGAGAACAGCGAGAACTGCGACAGCAAAGGCTTGTGGGAACGGCTCTCATCGCGACTTATTGATCGCGGGCGCAGAGCTGGGCAATGCGCGCAGACAACCCCAAAGCAGTTGTTGTTCTCCGCGTCACCGCGGCTCCGTGTGAGAAGAGTTCGATGCCACGATCGTCACCGACGCTCGCCGCGCGAACGAAAGGAAATGCAGCGATCAGCGTCGATCGGAACTCGCCGAATCCCCCGCCCCCACCTCGAGAACCCGCGTGGGAGCGGAGCGGACGAATCAGCAGAACGGACGAATCAACGGGTCGGGCGGCCCGGAGGATTCGGGCCCTTGAAGACGTCGCGGTTGATCTGGACGTACTTCAGCATCGCCGCCGGCACGTCTTCCTCAGGAAAGATGGCCGTGACCGGGCATTCGGGCTCGCATGCGCCGCAATCGATGCACTCGTTCGGCTCGATGTAGAGCTGGTCCGGTCCTTCGTAGATGCAATCCACCGGGCAGACGTCGACGCACGCCTTGTCCTTGGTATTGATACAGGCTTCGGTGATCACGTACGGCATGTGTACGATCCGACGATTGAAGGGCTCATGGCGCGAACAGCGGGCGACTCCCGCTCGTGTTGACCGGCCGAGACCGGAAACAATGGATTTACGCTTTTTTTGCGGCGACGCAACCGGTAAGGACCCGTCATCATCGCACAGCGCCGAGCGAATCAGCTCCGCCAGGGCGGCACGCCACCCTTGCGCTTGAGCTCCGGATTCCAGCGATACAGGCTCAGCGTCCGCCCGATCACCTGCACCACCTCCGACCTGGTGGCATCGGCAATGTGCGCGGCCGCCACCTTGGGCGTCTCATCGGTCGTCTTGGCGAGCTGGATCTTCACCAGTTCGCGCGTCCGCAACGCATCGTCGATGGTGGCGAGGACGGTTTCCGTGAGCCCTTGGTGGCCGATGTGCACGGCCGCCACGAGATGATGCGCCTCACCGCGCAGCGCTGCGCGGTCCTTGCCGGTCATGCTCATCGCAACGCTCCCGGGAGCTGGAGAAACGGCCGCGGATCAATCGGGATGCCGTCCCACAACCGATCCCGGTCCAGCAGCCGCATGATCTGGAAATGGAGATGCGGCGCATCCGGCGACGCATTCCCTGTCGAGCCAACGTAACCAAGGACCTCCCCCCGACGCACGCGCTGCTCCACCCGCAGATCCGGGGCGTAGCCGTCGAGGTGCGCATAGTAGTATGCAAACCGCTCGTCCGGATCGGTGGCGTAGATGGTGATGCCGCCCAGTGCGTTGGTCGAGAGCCGTCGAATCACACCGTCGTCGGCGCTCACGACCAGCGTGCCGCGCGGCGCCATGATGTCCGCCGCATTGTGCTGCCGCCCGCCGCTCCGCCCCGCCCGGAAGGTGTCGGCCACATCGGCGGGATACCGCCCCAGCACCGGCACGATCAATCCGCGCTCGCGCAGCCTGGCGATGTCGTCGACCGTGACGACGCCCTTGGCCGAATCGAAGAGCATGGCAGCGGCCGTCGCGCCGGTCTGCTGCGGTGCCGGGCGCTTCGGCAGTGAGACGACGCTGGATTCGAACGCCCTGCCACTCCTGCATGATGCCGTCAGCAATGCGACGGCAACAAAGCAGACAGTCGAGATGCTACGCAATGACGTCGACGCGCGCGGCGCTTGATTCCGCCGAAAATCCATCGGGGTACCGCTTCCGAAGCTTGTCCACGTTGCGCTGCGCCACATCATCCAGTGACGCCCCGATCGCGGTCGCCAGCCCCGCCACATACCACAGCACATCCCCCAGCTCCTTGATCACCTCGTCCACGTCGAGCGGCTTTCCGTGAAACAGATGCTTCTTCAACATGTCGGCCGTCTCCCCCGCCTCACCCGCCAGACCAAGTGCCATGTTCGACAGCTGGTCGGTGTGCGTGCGAGTCCCGATCGTACGGGAGGCGAACTGCTGGTACTCGTCGAGTGTCATGGGGCGGGCGGCGAAGGGTGAGGGAACGACGGTGACCGAGTAGAATTTACCGACTGCGCCACCCAAGGCGACCCGCCCTGCCCACCCGCTTCCAGCCCACGCGCATGCCCATCGTCACCATCGTCGTCGGCACCCTGCTCTCGGCACTCGGCATCATGGGCTACGTGCTCAGCGACACGAAAAGCTTCACCGCCCTCATCCCGCTCGCGTTCGGCACTCTGTTCGAGCTTTTCGGAGTGCTGGCGATGCAACCCAGGCTGAAAGCGCATGCGATGCACGGCGCCTCGGTCCTGGCACTGCTCGGCATCGCCGGCTCAGCAATGGGCATGATCAGCTTCCTGAAGCTCGTCACCGGCAGCGACGTCGCTCGGCCGACAGCCGCCAAGGTCCAGGCCGCCATGTTCGTGATCTGCCTCGTTTTCCTCGCGCTCTGCATCAAGAGTTTCCGCGCCGCGCGGGCGCGACGGGCTGAAGAGGCACTGCGCGCGGCCGCCTGACGTGCAAAGCCGGCTGATGGCATTCAGCCTGGTCGCCATGACGGCGTGCGCCGCCAGCGTCGACCATGCGCCAGAACCGCCAGCGGAAATTTCCCCGGTCACGCTGACCCTCCCCGCCAGCGCCCGCGACAGCATCGCAACGCTCTCCGCTCTCGCGTCGTTCACCGCCCACGTCGACGCCGACACCGCCCGCATGGCCGCCACCCAGCGCCAGCTCGAAATGGGCGCAGGTGCCACGGGCACACTCACCGCGTGGCGGGCCGGCACCTCCTGGCAGCGCCTCCACGTCCAAGGCGAAGGAACCGGCTTTCGCACCAGCGACACTTACTGGCTGACCAACGGCGCGCTGGTCGGCGCACGGCTCGAGCTCACCCGCCCCGACCGTCCCGGCAGAGTGGATCAGGTCTGGTTTCGCGGAGCCGAATTGTACCGCTGGATCGATGCCGACGGCCGAGCGCTCTCAAGCGGTGCACGATCCACGAAGTCTGAAGTCAGCACATTGCGCGACCGCGTCAGCCGCATCGTGCAGCTGCTCCCGTCGCCAGACTCGGTGCCGGGTCCTCCAGCAGGCCTTAGTCGGTAATTACCGATCGCCACACACCGTTCAACCGGCTTCATCGATACAGTAAAAGAACAGTTTCCCGACATTTGACTTGTTCTGCTCTCAGAAATATTTCTCTGCGATTACGCTCAACGCTTCTCGATCGTGTAGCCGCTGGCGAATCGGGTGAAGGCGATCGAGTCCGTCATCCGCAGTGCGGCCCACGTCTCCATTGCCGGCCGGAAACTGTGCACGATGATTTCGTGTACGCCGTCTCCATCGATGTCGAGCACGGAAACCAGCTGATGCAGCGGATATGACAGATCGCGGAGGCGACCTTTCTGCGTCGTGCCGTCCGGCTTCACCAGGATCACCCGTTCTACGCTCTCCGGCGTGATCGCGAGCGGACGCACGGTGACCAGGGCCCTGAATCGACCGAAGCAGCCACGGAGCGCGGAGACGGCTGAGTCTTTGGACGCCACGTACCGCGCCATGGTGCGCTCGATCGCAGCGTCGTCACCTGGCTCACAGTCACGACGGCTGACGAGGTGCGGCGGAACGGCGGGTTCTCCACGCCACTCCAGCGGAAGCGCCGGCTCGCCGGAACCGAAAGCCGGCACGTCGAGGCGGGCGACGATCCGCCGGCCGCTGGTAGCCAGTCCGGTGACCGTGGCAACCCGTGATCCACCGGTCGCATGCAGCACGAACGACATGCCGGGGAGGATCGGGCTGCGTTCGGTCAGCATCCGGAGCAACGCGGCGCGCGCCGACTCGGTGGTGCCGATCCCGCCATCGATCCGGCCGATGTCCATCGAGGGGGTGCCGTCGACCA
>JBBSCZ010000285.1:0-4026 GCA_038249795.1 Gemmatimonadales bacterium
ACATTCAGGAACTCGAGCTGCACGTGCGCGACACCAAGCGCGGGCAGGAAGAAATCACGCGCGAAATTCCAAACGTCGCCGAAGAGTCACTGGTTGATCTCGACGAGCGCGGCATCGTCCGCATCGGCGCACATGTGAAGCCGGGCGACATCCTCGTCGGCAAGATCACGCCGAAGGGCGAGACGGAGCTGTCCCCGGAAGAGAAGCTGCTGACCGCCATCTTCGGTGAGAAGGCGAAGGACGTGAAGGATTCGTCCCTCAAGGTCTCGCCCGGCATGGAAGGCGTCGTCATCGACGTCAAGATCTTCTCGCGCATCGAGGATTCGGTGGTCGAGAAGGATCGCGGTGAGCGCATCGGTGAAGTACGCCGCGTCGAGGGCGAGGAGAAGATCCGCGTCAACGAGATTCGCGACGCCGAGCTGGGCGACATCCTCGATGGGGAAGTCGTGGCGCTGGCGCTCAAGTCGGGCACGGTCGAGGAGGCCATCCCGCAGGGCACCACGATCACGAAGGAATTCCTGCGTACGCTGAAGATCGCGTCGATGGACCTGAAGACCTTCCGCGTCGAGAACAAGAAGGTCAATGACCAGATCCGCGTGATCCTGGATGCGGCGGCGGCGGAGAAGTCGCGCATCGAGGAGTGGGCGGAGCAGCGCATCGACAGCATCCTGCAGCCGGATGAACTGCCCCCGGGTGTGATCCAGCTGGTGAAGGTCTATCTCGCCGAGAAGCGCAAGATCTCGGTGGGCGACAAGATGGCCGGACGCCACGGCAACAAGGGTATCGTTGCGCGTATCGTCCCTGAGGAAGACATGCCGTTCCTGCCTGATGGCCGGCCGGTGGACATCGTCCTCAATCCGCTCGGCGTGCCGAGCCGTATGAACGTGGGTCAGATTCTCGAGACGCACCTCGGCTGGGCCGCGCGCCTGCTTGGCTTCTATGCCAAGACGCCGGTGTTCCAGGGTGCGAACGAGCGCGAAATCGGCCTGATGCTGCGTCTCGCAGCATTGAGCTGGACGCGCAAGGCGCTCGAACTGCAGGCGACGCCGTCGCTGGTCATCACTGATGCCGACATCGCCTCGATCGTCGCTGACGTGAAGCCGTCCACGGAAGACGCGGACAAGGTGACGCTGCTGTCGGATGCGCGCATTGCAGATCTCGGAAGCAAGGGGATGTCGGCGCAGACGAGGGATGTGCATGCCCGCGTGCAGGCGTACCTGCTGTCGGCAGCCCGTGAACTCGTGGAACGCGAGCGCGCGGAGCTGGTGTCGCAGGTTGCCACGCATGAGAGCATGCTGGGTGATGCAACGGCCGGAGAGAAGGCGCTGCTCGAGGCGGGTGTCGGCATGATCACCGCCGCGCAGGCGGGTGGTGACGGCGATCTGTTGGCGCGCCACGAATTGCGCGCGCTGGCCGCAGCGACATCGGGGAAGAAGGGTGACCTCGATCTCGATACGGCCTGTGATGAGTTGCTGCGTCTGGCCGGCACCACGCCGGCCGGCAAGATCTGGCTGCGCGATGGTCGGAGTGGCGAGACGTTCTCGTCGCCGGTCACCGTGGGCGAGGTCTACATGCTGAAGCTCAGCCACCTGGTCGACGACAAGATCCACGCCCGCAGCATTGGCCCGTACTCACTGGTCACCCAGCAGCCGCTGGCGGGCAAGGCGCAGTTCGGTGGTCAGCGCTTCGGCGAGATGGAAGTGTGGGCGCTCGAGGCATACGGCGCCGCGCACGTGCTGCAGGAGATCCTCACGGTCAAGTCCGACGACGTGAACGGTCGCAGCCGCGTGTACGAGGCGATCGTGAAGGGCCAGAACCTCCCGGAACCCGGCACGCCGGAATCGTTCAACGTGCTCGTGAAGGAACTGCAGGCTCTCGGCATCTATGTGAAGATGGGAGCCAAGGGCGACGGATTCTCGCCCAATGCCCTGCTGGACGGCACTGGCGCCGACAACGCCAGCGAGGAGTAACGCATGATTGACTTCCGAAATGCGCGCGAAGCCCGCGCGTCGAGCTTTGACTATATCCGGATCCGGATCGCCTCCCCCGAGGAGATCCGTGGTCCGAAGGATCCGAAGGAACGCGAGCGCCTCGAGCTCGGCGGCCTGCGGACCTGGTGGTCGTGGGGCGAGGTCACCAAGCCCGAGACGATCAACTATCGCAGCTTCAAGCCGGAGAAGGACGGCCTCTTCTGCGAGCGGATCTTTGGTCCGGTCAAGGATTGGGAGTGTCACTGCGGCAAGTACAAGCGCATCCGCTATCGCGGCGTGATCTGCGACCGATGCGGCGTGGAAGTCACGCTCGCCAAGGTTCGTCGTGAGCGCATGGGCCACATCGAACTGGCCGTGCCGGTTGCGCACATCTGGTTCTTCAAGACCCTGCCGTCGCCGATGGGCAACCTGATCGACGTCACGCTGCGTGACCTCGAGAAGGTGATCTACTACAGCAACTACATCTGCATCGATCCTGGCTCGCAGGAAGTGCGTGCGAATCAGCTGCTGAGCGAGGATGAGTACCTGGACCTGCGCACCCGTGCGAAGGAACAGGGCGATACCGCGTTCCTCGCCGACATCGGTGCGCCGGCCGTGCGTGAGCTGCTCAAGCGTCTCGACGTGGATTCGCTGGCGATCGCGCTGCGCCTGTCGCTGACCACGGAGACGAGCCAGCATCGCAAGAAGCAGATGCTGAAGCGTCTCAAGATCGTCGATGCCTTCCGCAATTCGGGCGACAACGGCGAGCAGCGGAACCGTCCGGAGTGGATGATCATGGACGTGATTCCGGTGCTGCCGCCGGACCTGCGCCCGCTGGTCCCGCTCGATGGCGGTCGTTTCGCGACGTCCGACCTGAACGATCTGTACCGCCGCGTCATCAACCGCAACAACCGTCTGCAGAAGCTGATCCTGCACCGCGCCCCGGAAGTCATTCTCCGGAACGAGAAGCGCATGCTGCAGGAGGCCGTCGACGCGCTCTTCGACAACGGCCGCCGCTCCAAGGCGATCCGTGGCCGCGGCAAGCGTCCGCTGAAGTCGCTGTCGGACATGCTGAAGGGCAAGCAGGGCCGGTTCCGTCAGAACCTGCTCGGCAAGCGCGTGGACTACTCCGGCCGCTCGGTGATCGTGGTGGGCCCGGAGCTGAAGCTGCACCAGTGCGGTCTGCCGAAGGCAATGGCGCTGGAACTCTTCAAGCCGTTCATCATCCACAAGCTGGTCGACAAGGGCATTGCAGAGACGGTCAAGCGCGCCAAGAAGATCGTGGAGCGGGAGAGCCCCGAGGTGTACGAAATCCTCGAGGAGATCATTCGCGATCACCCGGTGCTGCTGAACCGTGCGCCGACACTGCATCGCCTCGGCATTCAGGCTTTCGAGCCGGTGCTGGTCGAGGGCAAGGCCATCCGTATCCATCCGCTCGTCTGCGCGGCGTTCAACGCCGACTTCGATGGTGACCAGATGGCCGTGCACGTCCCGCTTTCGTTCGAGGCACAGATCGAGGCGCGTGTGCTCATGCTGTCGTCCAACAACATCCTGAAGCCGGCCGACGGTCGTCCGGTGGCAGAGCCGTCGCAGGACATCGTGCTCGGTTGCTATGTCGCGACGAAGGCCCCGGCGGACTTCGACCAGACCGCCAAGGATCCGGCGAAGTTCAACGCACTGAAGCACTTCAGCGCGATGGCCGACATCGAGTCGGCGCTGACGCTCGGCCACATCGTCCGCAAGGATGTGATCCGCTTCCTGCATGACGGCGCGTGGGTGACCACGACCGCCGGCCGCGTGCTGTTCAACGCGATCGTGCCGACGGCGCTGGGCTTCCAGAACAAGGACATGAAGAAGAAGGTGCTCGGTGAGCTCGTGTTCGAGAGCTACCGTCGCGCCGGCCTGGCCGAGACCGTGATGTTCCTCGATCGCCTGAAGGAGTTCGGCTTCAGCAATGCGACGCGCTCCGGCGTGTCGATCGGCATTGAAGACCTGCACATCCCGAAGGAGAAGGAAGAGCTGCTGAAGGAAGCGGGGGAGCGGGTCGATCGCTTCC
>JBBSCZ010000286.1:0-3956 GCA_038249795.1 Gemmatimonadales bacterium
ATCCGTCGTCAGCGGGAAGCGGCTCATCGGCACCACGTAGCTGTATGGCGTGTGCATCGCCGCAGTCAGCAGAAAGCGCCCATCGGGCGACGGCGTGGCGCTGGTGTAGATTGCCGGTGTGCCGATGCTGCGCGTGGTGCCATCGAGCGAGACCACCACCAGCTGGCTCGTGCCAAAGTGCGTGAACCGCGCCTCGTCGTAACCGTCACCGAGCAGGTCCTGATAGGTGCGCTCCGGCGATTTGGTACCGAATGATTCCTGTGCAATGGCGCCCGTGGGGACGGTCGGTGCCACCGGTGCTGCACTGCGCGAGTTCGCGATCGTCTTGCAGACGAGGGCATCGCTGCTCGGCATCCATGTGCAGGGATCACCGAACGCGCCGTTCACGCGCACCGCGCCGACCTTCGACACCGTGCCGGTGCTCACGTCGAGCAGGCCGAGTGTGGCGCCGGCGTCGGTGATCATCGGGAAGGCGGCTTTGCGGCCGTCGGGACTCCACCGCACGTTGCCGATCTTCACGCCGTCGGGAATCGCGATGGAGCGCGTGGCGCCGCTGGCGATCGTCATCAGCGCGAGGCTGGTGCTGGTGGCGGCCCGGGTCGGGAAGCCGGTGTTCGGGTTGAGCCGTTGCCCCGCCATCGGAATGTACGGTGCCGAGACCTCCGCGATTGGCGGCAGCGACGGCCGTCCAAGCAGCAGGAGCAGCGTGTTGTCAGGGCTGACGGCGACGCGTGGCGTGGGCGTGGCGTCGATGATGCTGCGGATTGGTTCGGGCGGCTGGCGATAGCCGTCCTGGGCGTGCAGCAGCATCGGTACCGCACCTGCGAGCACCAGCAAAGCTTTTTTCATGGTCGAGTCCTTGAACGGTGTTCTCGCGGAGGTCGCGAGAACACTGTTGCAGTTGCGGTCCAAGTGCGTGCAGCGGAAGTGGCGAATGCGAAGTGTACGGCCCGCGCGCGACTTGCGCTGCGTACGGTGTCGCTTGCGACCGCAGCAGATCGGCGGTACTGTGAACACACAATTTTGACGTGATCTGGCCATCCGGAAGTCCGGTGCAACACCGGCGCGGCCCCGCCACTGTAAGGAACGGCTGACGTAAGTCAGCAGCATCGAATTCCCATGCCACTGTCGCGAGTAGCGCGGCGGGAAGGCGCTTCGATGGTTCCGAGCCAGGAGACCGGCCCTGATCACGCCCGCAGCAGGTCCCTCGAGGGAGGGAGGCGGGGTGATCGTATGTGGCTGCGTGGCGCTCGTGCGCCTTTGCTGTCTCGTCCGACTGCCCCCGTTCGGTCCACACCGTGGACGGACGGGTTTTTTATGTCTTGTCATCACTATTGACAGGGCGTGAAGCCCGTGCGTGCCGCACGTGTGACGCTGTGCGCGGGCATTCCGGTAACGCGAGGCTGCGAGGGACGCCGCGCGTCGAGAGACTCATGTATTCCAGATTCCGCACCTGCGTCATGCTGACGCTCGGTGCCACCGCCCTCGGCGCGCAGACGCCCCGGGCCGACTCCACGCGCGTACAGCGCCTGCCAGCCGTCACCACCACCGCCTCGCGCTACGGCGCACCGGCTGATTCGTTGCCTCGCCGTGTCGAGGTGATCTCCCGTGCCGCCATCGATGCCACGCCGGCACTCGACATGGTGGACCTGCTGAAGAAGCGGGCCAATCTCGACGTGGTGCAGTTCCCCGGGCTGCTGGGCGGCATCGGCATTCGTGGTTTCCGGCCGCAGGTGGGCTCGATTCAGCAGCGCGCGCTGATCCTGCTCGACGGCCGCCCCAGCGGAATCACGAATCTGGCGATGCTCGACCTGCAGGACGTCGAGCGGATCGAAGTGCTCAAGGGTCCCGCCTCCGCACTCTATGGATCGAGTGCGATGGGTGGCGTGGTGAACGTCGTCACGCGACGTCGCACGGGCGCGCGCAGCGGGCTGGCCTCGATGTCGGCCGGCACCTTCGGCGCCAGCGAGTTCCGGGTGCAGGGTGGCGGCAAGCTGATCGGCGGCGTCGATGCCGACGTGAGCCTGCGTCGCTACGATCAGCGTGAAGACTTCATCCTCGGCAGCGGGAACACGCTGCGGGGTATTTTCGGCCGAGATACGGCGCTCAAGATCTACCCCGCCGGCGGGCGGCCGAACCGCTTCGTGCCCGACACACTCGGCGATGGCGTGGTGCGACCGTTCACCACGCTCGCCTCCACCAGCGGCAACCTGCGCGTTGGTGGACTGGTGGCGAATCGGGTTCGCATCGACGTGCGCAGTGATGTGTTCGATGCCCAGGACGTCGCCTCGCCCGGCGACATCTACGCGGCCAACACACCGTTTCCGGGCAACGGTCGCAAGAATGTCCGTCGCATCGGTGGCGCCGTGGACGTCGGCACGACGCTCGGGTCGCACGCGCTGCTCGCTCGCGTGTTCACGGCCGACGAGACCGGCGACAACTTCAACCGTCCCGTCGGCGAGCGCTTCGTGAGCTTCGCGTCGCAGGCACGCACGCGAGGACTCCAGTTGCAGGACGTGTTGCAGCTGCGCGGGCAGAAGCTGGTGTTCGGCGTGGACGCGACGCAGCAGCGGGCCACGTCGCGCCGGTTCACGTCAGCCACCGCACAAACCGGCACGTTCAGCCCGAACAGCGAGATCTCGTCGCTGGCAGGGTTTGGCGAAGCACGCATCTCGGCGCTCGACGGCCGCCTCATCACGACCGTCGGCGCGCGCGCCGACCGTGTGACGCTGTCACTCCTGACCACACCGTTCCGCACTGACGTCGTGTCAGGGAAAGATGCCTTCACGGTCTTCAATCCAAGTGCCGGTGTGCTGTATGCGATCGGCGGCGGCGTGCGCACACACGGCAGTATCGGGCGGGCGTTCCTGGCGCCGGATGCATTCGGCCGGGCCGGGCTGACACAAACTGTCTCGAGTGGCGTGGCCGCGATCACGTTCGGTAATCCGGGCCTCCGCTCCGAGAATTCCATCACGGCGGACCTGGGTGTCGGCATCACCCGGGCCGGCGGCGCCTTCGATCTCGACGTGACCTACTTCACCACCGACGTCACCGATCGCATCACGAACGCACGGGCGTCGTTCGCTGCCGGTTCGCGTCCAGTGCTGGCCAGTGGTGATCGGGTGTCGCGCGTGCAGACGGCCGTGAATGCGGGCGATGCGCGGATCCGCGGATTCGAGGCCGCAATCCGTCATGACATCGGCGCTGCGCTCGGTCGCAGCTGGTCGCTGAACGCCTTTACCAACGTCACGCGCATCTTCGAGGCAACGGAGACCACACCTACGGTGACGGTCGACGCCGCACGGTTCAACGGTGCGACGAACTTCACGCCGGCCTCGATCTTCCCCGGTGTTCGCATCGGGGCTCCCAGCACCACGGCGCGGATCCGGAACGTGGCCTCGGTCAACTGGAACGTCGGCCTGGAGTACGACAACCGCTCGCGCGTGCGGCTCGGCGCGCTGGGTCGCTACGTCGGCACGCGTACGGACGACGACTTCACCGACTTCTCCGACATCTCGCTGATCGAGTATCCGCCGTTTGCCGTGCTCGACCTGACCGCCGGCGTCCGCTTCACCGATCGTCTCCGCGCCGACCTGCAGGTCAATAACGTGACGGATGAGAACTATTACGAAAAGCGCGGCTACAACCTTCCCGGCCGGGCCGTCACCGTTCGCCTGACGACGATGTTCTAGTATGGTGAGGTAGAAATTCGCCGTAAGAGACAAAGCCGAAGCCTTCCGTCACCGAGCCACGTTGATCTTCAACGCGGCTCGGTGACGGAAGGCCCGGTAACTCTTCTACAAACTTACAGGCTACGGCAGCAGCACCCTGTCGACCGCGTGAATCACGCCGTTCTTCGCAATGATGTCAGCGGCCACGACCGTCGCAAAATTGCTCGGTCCGGTCACACGAACTCCGCCCGTGAGACTCACGCTCAAATTCCTGCCCGTCAGCAA
>JBBSCZ010000287.1:0-3944 GCA_038249795.1 Gemmatimonadales bacterium
ACGGGACGTACGTGCAGCGCACGCCGGCCAAGGGGGAGCCGGATCGCGGCACGCACGCACTGCTGCTGCGCGATCCGTGGGGCCGCATTCAGGCGGGGCCGACCGCCGGGCACTGATGCGCGCGGTGCGACTGGGGAGATAGCTTCCGCTTCCGTCGCCCGAGTCCTGCCCCGCGCCCCGTCTTGGAGTTCCGAACCCCGTGCCGTTCCGTTCCCCGTTGCGGTGCCAGCCACGACACCGATGATCGCATGACCACCACGCGTCGTGCGTTCATCGTGCTGGCGCGCCGGCTGCTGTCGGTGCGGAAGGACACCGATTACGCCGCCACGCTGCAGCTGGTCCGCACTGATGCGCAGCTCCGCAGCAGCGGTGCGTGGTCGCTGGTGTTCGCGATTCTGATCGCATCGGTGGGGCTCAACGTGAACTCGACCGCGGTCATCATCGGTGCCATGCTGATCTCGCCGCTGATGGGTCCCATCGTCGGTACCGGCCTGGCACTGGGGACGAGTGACGTGCCGCTGCTGCGGCAGAGCCTGAGATCGCTGCTCATTGCAACCGGTATCGCACTTCTATCATCCACGATCTATTTCGCCATCACGCCGCTGTCAGAGGCGCAGTCGGAATTGCTGGCGCGCACGCGCCCGACGATCTACGACGTGTTGATCGCATTGTTTGGTGGGGCAGCGGGCATCATGGCGGCCTCGCGGCGAAACAATCGCAGTCTGGTGGCGCCGGGTGTGTCGATCGCGACGGCACTGATGCCGCCGCTCTGCACGGCCGGATTCGGCCTCGCGCACCTCGATTGGCGATTCTTCCTCGGCGCGATGCACTTGTACCTGATCAACGCGCTGTTCATTTGTCTGGCGACGTTCGGCTTCACCCGTCTGCTCGGCTTTCGGCGCGTGAGCGATCCCGAGCCTGAGCAACGGCGACGCATCCGCACCATCATCTGGATCCTCACGCTCTCGATGCTGGTGCCGAGCGCCTGGACGGCGTGGACGGTCGTGCGCGAGACGAGCTTCAAGGGGGCGGCGCGCCGTTTTCTCGCGGCGGAGCTCTCCTCGCCAGAGCGAAGTCAGCTGAATGTCGTGCTGACCTACCGCACGCGCGACAGCTCCAGCATCGACGTCACGCTCATCGGCGAACGGCTTGGCAGGGCCACGCTGGACTCCGTTCGCGCGCGACTGCCACAGTACCGGTTGACCGGTACACGGCTGATCGTGCGCCAGCCCCTCGGCAATCAGCCGACGGCGGAGCAGATCGCCGAGTTGGTGAAACAGGGTGTCTCACGAGACGCCGATATCCGGAAGGCCCAGCCGGCGCCTCAGGACCCGCGCGTGGCGCAGCTCACGGCGGAGTTGGGCGAGGCGCGACGCATCGACAGCCTCGCCACGCATCTGTCACGGGAGCTCGGGGCGCTGTACCCCAACTTCGTGTCGATCAGTCTCGCGCGCGATCTGGCGCCTGCGGACTCGCTCACCGCCACGGCTGACAGTGTGCCGCTGACGGCCGTGGCGACCTGGCAGCGCCTCCCCGTGCGCACGGAGCAGGAGCGGGTGCGGCGCTTCATCATGTTGCGGCTGGTCCGGGATCAGGTGCAGGTCACGCACCTCGTGCGGCGACGGCGGTAAGCGCGCAGCGCGTCAATCCACCGTGTCGGCGCCGTCCGACTCCACCGGCTTGCCATCGGGGCCGATCACCAGCACCGGCAGGTCGATGAGTCGCTCCAGCAGATCGCTCTTGCGGCTCGCGCCCCACAGTTCGAGCCGTGTGGAACGGGCTCGGGGATCGGGCACGGGCGTCAGTCGCAGCGCTCGCTGCGTCCAGCGCACCTTCACCTGCTGCACGGCGCAGGCATGGCCGCGATCGAAGCCGTCCGCCACGCGCAGCAGCGCCGACAACCGTCGCACCCGCTGCTGCTGATCGGCGGTCATCCGCGCGAACGTCGCGTGCTTTGCCTTTGGCATCGCGCCGCGGTGGTAACGCGCCACGTTGGCCATCACCACCTGCTCCTCCGGAGATACGCCAAGCAGTTCAGCGTGCACGATGAGGTGATAGGAATGCTTGTGATGATCGTTGTAGCTGATGTGGTAGCCGGTGTCGTGCAGCAGCGCGGCATCGCGCAGAGTGTCACGATCCTCCGGCGCACAGCCGATGCGGGCACCGATCGCATCGAAGAGCTGGAGTGCGAGTTTCTGGACGTGCCGTGCGTGTGGCTCCTCGTACTGCGTGCGCTCGGCGAACTGCTGCACGCTGCGTCGGCGTCCTTCGCCCGGATCGGTGGCCTGTGGCAACACATCTGCCGCCTCCAGCAGCAGTCCCTCGCGAATGCCGTACGCCGAGGTGTGGAAGGCGCGGATGTCGAGAAAGGCCATGATCTCCGCGGCCACGGCCATGCCGGCCACAATGATGTCGGCGCGCGCTGGGTTGAGTCCCGGCACCACCAGCCGCTCCGCCGGCGACATCTCGATCAGCTGATCGAGCAGGTGCTCGAATTCGCCTCGCTTCACGATCTTGCCGTGCACGGTGCGCGCCGTCGCCACGCCCTGCTGCGCGAGCAGCATGCTGGCGACGTTGGTGAACGTACCGCCTGACCCGATCATGCCGGCGTTCCGCCATTCCTTCACTGCGAACCGCTCGCGGATCTCCTCGCGCACCGCCTTGCGCAGCTTCATGGCGGCGGTGCGTTTGGTCCCTTTCTGTAAGTAATTCTCGGTGGCGCGGATCGCGCCGAACGGCATGGACAACAACCGCTCCACCAGGCCATCGGCCGAGAGCGCGAGTTCCACCGAGCCACCGCCGATGTCGCAGGTCACCATGCGGCCATGGCCAAGGTCGAATGCTGCCTGGGCACTGCGGAACGAGAGGCGCGCCTCCTCTTCACCACTGATCACGCGCACCGTCAGGCCGGTCGACTTCTTCACCTGCCGCACGAATGCGGCACCATCGGTGGCATCGCGCACGGCACTGGTTGCGACGCATTCGATGCGCTCGGCACCGAGTTGCGTGGCCAGCGTCATCATGCGCTGCAGTGCCTCGATCGCGGCCAGCGCGCATTCCACCGAGAGGTGTCCCGTCTCATCCACACCGGTGCTCAGCCGCGGCGCGGCCTTCATCTCGTCGATCGTGCGGATCTGGCCCGTGCTGGTGACATCTGCCACGATCGCGCGGATCGAATTGGACCCGATGTCGATGGCCGCGATCCGGCGCACGCGGGCGGCGGGATCCCCGGGCGGCGGTGCAAACGGCTTCGTGCGACGGGTGGTGCGTGCGGGCATGCGGGTGGGGCCGGGGGAAAACGACCCGGAAAGTTACCGGCTGTGAGGCGTCGTGGTAACGCGCATCGTGAACTTCGCTGTCGGAGGCCGCGTGGAGGCGCGGCCATGCGGTCGGCCCCTGGGGTGCAGACCGATGTCATTCATCAGAATTCGTTTGCGAAACTGACCAGCTTCACACGACCGTCCCGACGCAGCACCATCCGCGAGAGTGGCAACGATGTTCGCGTGCCACTGGCCGACTCGAGTACGACCATGCATGGTCCGATCAGCTCCGCCGCCGGCAGACGCTGCGTGGTTGGACCGCAGGTGGCTTTCACGACACGTGCGTTCCCCAACGCGCTGACGCGCCCGGCAGCCCGGCCGAGACCGACGTTGCTGCGGCTCTCCATCATGGCCCAGGCGGCTTGTGGCACGAGGCCTGATTGCTGTTCGGGAGATCCATCGTAATACAGCCAGGCATACTCCGGACGCGTGAGGGCGAATCGCAGCACTGCGACAGAGTCGCGGGCGCGCAACGCGTCAACGTAGCCCGCAAACAGTGCCAGAAGGGTCGTGTCCCCGTCGACGAGTCGTGTCGGCCGGGACGGCCCGGACGCCTCGCGGAAGCGTCGCAGCGCTTCCACAGGCGGGAAGATGCTGTCGACGACATATCCGGGGATCTTGCGA
>JBBSCZ010000288.1:0-3943 GCA_038249795.1 Gemmatimonadales bacterium
CGTAGTCGGCGTCGGTGAACATGCGGCGGGCCTGCGCCGAGGCAGAGGCACTGGCGGTGAGCGTGAGAGTCAGCAGCAGCGCATGGCGCAGCAGTGGTCCGGTGGAGCGACGCATGCAGTCTTCGGTGAGAGGGCACAGCAGGCAACGGCAGCAAGCCGTTGTATTGCCATCAAATGTTGCCGGACGCAAGTTCAGTCGGCAACGAGGTCTACGCGGCCTGCGCTTCGAACGTTCTCACCGTGCGGCACGACGTCTGGTTCGTCCTGATTTCCCCCCTATCCGAGATCTCTGATGCGCGCTGCAACCACCCTGTTGACGACCCTCCTGCTGGCGGCGCCCGCAGCAGCGCAAGGAATTCCATCGGAAACCGACCAGATTGCGGCCGCAGTGCTTCCGCTGCCTCCCTCCCTGCGCGCCGGTGCCGGTGTGATGGGCTACCGAGAGGCGGGCAAGCTCGTGGTACTCCGCCAGGCCCGCAACGGCCTGCGCTGCCTGGCCGATGATCCGGCCGATGAACGCTTCCACGTGGCATGCTATTCCACGTCGATGGAGCCGTTCATGGCGCGCGGGCGACAGTTGCGGGCCAGTGGAACGCCCGGCACGATGATCGACACGGTTCGTTTCGCCGAGATCCGTCGAGGCAAGCTGCGCATGCCGACCTCGCCTGCGTCGCTCTACTCGCTGACCGGCCCCGCGAACGACTTCGATGCCGCCACCGGCACGGCACCGCAGTCGAAGCCGCTCTTCGTGCTCTACATGCCCGGAGCCACGACGGCGACGACCGGCCTGCCCACCGTACCGGGTAAGGGCCCGTGGCTGATGAATCCCGGAACACCGCGTGCGCACCTGATGCTGACGCCGGACATGTAGCGGCCCTGCGATGGCAGCCGCCGTCGCATGATCAACGGTGATGGTGCCTCACCATCGCCGCGCGCGCCAATCGAACGTGGAGCTGATCGTGACCCGACGGATGACAATTTCTTCCCGCCGCGCCATTCGCGTGTTGCTGCTCGCCTCCTGCGCCAGTGCGAGCCTGTCGATCGCACAGGCGCCAGGACGCCCGCCGTTCCCTGAGGATCCGCTGGCCTCGGTGCCTGAACTGGCGGCCCTGGCTGCGGCCAAGGGGAGTGAGCTGGCGACGGTGGTGCAGCGCTATGCGCTCGACGAGC
The DNA here is from genome assembly GCA_038249795.1 of Gemmatimonadales bacterium. Lineage (GTDB taxonomy): Bacteria > Gemmatimonadota > Gemmatimonadetes > Gemmatimonadales > Gemmatimonadaceae > JACMLX01. Next base: position 1,171 of record JBBSCZ010000288.1, read on the forward strand.
AGGCGCTGAGCCGACGCTACGACGCCTACGATTCGCCGGCGCAACGGAAGCGCATGCGCGGGTTCTACGAAGCGTGGCGGACACGCCTTCGCGCACTCGACTTCGACCGACTCTCGCAGGAAGGCAGGATCGACTACGTCCTGCTCGACAATCATCTGCGCTACGAGCTCGATCTCGCCGATCGCCAGGAAGTGCAGCGCGGAGAGACGGCACCGCTGATGCCGTTCCGCGAGACGCTGCTGGCCCTGCACGATGCGCGCCGCGATCTGGTCACGTTCAAGCCGCAGGACGTGGCGCGCACCGTCGCCGATGTGGCGAAGCAGGTCGACAGCCTGCGTGCCCTGTTCGAAACGCCGATGCGCACGGACAGCGGCATGGCCCGGCCGCGCGGAATCGCGCCGAAGGTGTCGCGCACGGTGGCCAACCGCGCCGCCGACCAGCTCGATGGGGTGCGCCGGACGATGGGCAGCTGGTATCGCTTTCATGCCGGCTACGATCCGATGTTCACCTGGTGGCTCGAGAACCCGAATCAGAAACTGACCGAGTCGCTCACGCGCTACGCCGCCACGATTCGCGAGCGGGTCGTCGGTATTCCGCGGCCTGCCACCGTGGCCGGCGGGCGTCCGGGTGCGACCGCTACGCCCGATGCCAATACCGGGCCGATCATCGGTGATCCGATCGGCGTCACCGGTCTCGCCGCCGACCTGCGGCACGAGATGATTCCGTACACCGCCGAGGAGCTGATCGTGATCGCGGAGCGCGAGTATGCGTTCAGCCTGAGCGAGATCAGGAAGGCCGCGCGCGAGATGGGGTTCGGCGACGACTGGAAGGCGGCGATGGAGAAGGTGAAGAACACCTACGTGGAGCCGGGCGAGCAGCCGGCGATGATCCGCAATCTCGCGCGGCAGGCCGAGGAGTTCTTTGCGCAGCGCGACTGGGTGACGATCCCCGCGCTGGCAAAGGAAGATTGGCGGATGGACATGATCCCGCCCGAGCGGCAGCGCATCTCGCCGTTCTTCCTCGGCGGCGAGCAGATCCTCGTCAGCTATCCCACCGAGGAGATGACCGACGAGGAGAAGCGGATGAGCATGCGCGGCAACAATCCGCATTTCTCGCATGCGACGGTATTCCACGAACTGAATCCCGGGCATCATCTCCAGGGCTTCATGGCGGCGCGCTACAACCCGCACCGCCGGCTCTTCTCGACGCCCTTCTGGAACGAGGGCAACGCGCTCTACTGGGAGATGTTTCTCTACGACAACGACTTCCACGTCACACCGGAGGATCGCGTCGGTGCGCTGTTCTGGCGAATGCACCGCAGCGCGCGGATCATCTTCTCGCTCAACTTCCACCTCGGGAAGATGTCGCCCGATCAGGCGATCCAGTTTCTGGTGGACACGGTGAACTTCGAGCGCGCGAATGCCGAGGGCGAGGTCCGTCGCAGTTTCGTTGGCGACTACTCGCCCACGTATCAGGCTGCCTACATGCTCGGCGGGCTGCAGATGCGTGCGATGTACAAGGCGCTGGTGACCGGGAAGCAGATGACCGCGCGTGAGTTCCACGACGGTGTGCTGCTCGGCGGCTCGATGCCGATGGCAATGGTGCGCGCGCGGCTGGCGAACATCCCGCTCACGCGCGAGGGGCCGACACCGTGGCGATTCGCCGACGGGTTGCCGACGTCGAGACCGTTCCCGGTGCGGCGATAGACGCTCTTCGGCGGTATGTGAAGGGTGTGCTAGATTGACGGGTCGAAATAGCCGGGTCACCTCGTCAATTGCATCATGTCGCTGCTGGGCCTGCAGGATGTCACGCTCGCGTTTGGTGGCCCGGCACTGCTGTCGCACGCCGATTTCAGCATCGAGCGTGGTGAGCGCGTCTGTCTGCTGGGCCGCAACGGCACGGGCAAGAGCACGCTCCTGAAGCTGCTGGACGGCACGCTGCAGCCCGATACCGGCACCGTGGTGCGGCTGACGGGGCTGAGTGTGGCGCGGCTCGAACAGGAGATCCCCGACGATGTCGGCGGCAGCATGTTCGACGTGGTGGCCGACGGGTTGGGCGAGGCGGGTGCGCTGCTGGCGCAATACCATCACGCCAGCCTGGAAGTGGCGCGCGATGCCTCCGATCGCGCGCTGAAGGAGCTGGATCGTCTGCATCACGCCCTCGACCGCGCCGACGCCTGGCAGGTGCACACCCGCGTGTCGACCGTGCTGCAGCACCTGTCGCTCGATCCGGACATGGCGTTCGCCAACGCCTCGGGTGGTCGCAAGCGTCAGACGCTGCTCGCGCGTGCGCTGGTGCGGCAGCCCGACATCCTGCTGCTCGACGAGCCCACCAACCACCTCGACGTCGACGCGGTGGAGTGGATGGAAAATTACCTGGTGGATCGCGGCACCACGCTCGTTTTCGTGACGCACGATCGCGCCTTCCTGCGCCGCGTCGCCACGCGGATCGTGGAACTGGATCGCGGCAAGCTGGTGGACTGGGGCGGCGACTATGACACCTACCTGACGCGCAAGGAAGCCACGCTCGAGATCGAGGCGCGCGAATGGGCGGAGTTTGACCGTAAGCTCGCGCAGGAGGAGGTGTGGATCCGCACCGGCATCCAGGCCCGCCGCACGCGTAACGAAGGCCGGGTGCGCAACCTCGAGGCGTTGCGTGTGGAGCGGGGACAGCGCCGTGATCGCATCGGCAACGTGCGCATGCAGGCGCAGGAGGCGGAGCGCTCGGGGCGCCTGGTGGCGGAAGCGCGGAACGTGAGCTTCTACCGCGGCGA
>JBBSCZ010000289.1:0-3911 GCA_038249795.1 Gemmatimonadales bacterium
CATCGCCGAGCAGTCGGCGGCTGGACTATCACGTCAAGCGGGAGTTGTATCTGCGCGAAGGGGTCGAGGAGTACTGGGTCATCGATCCGGACGCGCGGAACGTGTTGCGGTGGCGCGGGCGGAGCGAGCCGGGGGAGATTCTCAGTGAGCGTGTCGAATGGCAGCCGGCGGGTGCGCGTGAGCCGTTCGTGTTGACGCTCGAGGAGTTTTTCGACGAGGCGTACAGCTGACGTACTTGGTGTCGGCGGAAGACCCGCACTACGATCGTATGGTTCGCGATGACGATATCCTGGATTAGCGTGCGTGCTGACGCGGTGCGAGAGCGGGCATCGTCACCTGGCGACGATGCCCGCTGCGCTATCAGAAAACAGTTATGGCTGGCCGTGACGCGCTGTTCAGCGAGTCAGGCTGACGCCGGCCGGCTCCGGTTGATCACCAAGGTGGCGCTCATACCGCGGTCAGCACTGCCCCATGAAAATCGCAATGCGTGCCATGCGGATGGTGAAGGTGCCCATCCACCAGATAGTCGATATGATCGCCATGCGGCACGGCCGGATGGCCGCAGGTGGCGCCGTGCACATGCGACGCATCATGCCCGCCGCAGCGATGGGCTGGCGTACAGTCAGCCGGATTCGTCTCGCTGACGTCGAGCGTGTGCTCCTCGACGATTGCGCCAGCCTGGTGGTGCAGATGGCCGTCGTGCAGATAGTCGGTGTGGCCATTGTGCACGAGAGCCGTGTGGCCGCAACCGGCGCCGTGGGTGTGGTCGTGGTCTGCGTGTGTGTGTAGCATGGAACGCTCCGTCAAAGGTGAATGGGACTGCAGGAACAGGTGTGACCTGGCCGCCGACGGCATCAGCCGCCTTCGGCGGCGTGGCGCAGGACGTTGTCGATCAGATCGAGGACGTGCGCATCAGCGAGCGCGTAGAACACATGCTTGCCGTCGCGCCGAGATCGCAGCAATCCTTCGCGCCGCAGCAGGTGCAGGCGTTGTGACACGGTGGGCATCGTGTTGCCCGTCAGTGCGGCGATCTCGGAGACACACCGCTCGCCACCGGCCAGCAGGTCCAGCAGCCGGAGGCGCGCGGGATCACCAGCGGCGCTGAGCATGCCGGCGGCGCGCTCCACGACGTTCGGAACGGCGAGTGCCCGCTGGATGCCGCTGGCGTGACCATGGCCGACATCGTCCGGCAGACAGCGAGCGGGCGACTCCGACGATTCATCACTTGCACGATTCATGGAATGAATATGTAATGCATGCCTCGCGTCCGCAACGCCGCCGGGAAACCGGAATCGCTGTTGGAATTAAACGAGAATAGATTATCGTTAACTGAGAGCGAGATCAGTGCTCAGGACCACACCGAAGCGACGCAGCCATTTCGCGGTGCCATCGCTGCCGAGGGGCTTGATCGACCGGGATTCCCGGTCGCCCTCGCCGTCGTCGCTGCCTGTGCTCTCGGATCACGCAGCCGGCTCACCAGCCGTTCTCCCCCCCCTGACCCGCGCGCGACATGACCACCTGGGACCTCAACGGCACTCGGCAGATCGTACTGCTGTGCAACGGCGACACCTGCACCCAACAGGGTGCCGATCAGGTCACTCTCACCCTGCGACGCGAATTGCAGGCACGTAACCTGGATCCACTGGTGCACACCGCTCGCACACGGTGCATGGGGCGGTGCGACGACGCGTGTACGGTCGTCATCATGCCGGACAACGTCTGGTATCGGAATGTCACTCCGGCGCTCGCGCAGCGTATCGTCGCTGAGCATCTCGTCGGCGGAGTGCCGGTCCATGATCAGGTGAGCTTTCTTCCCGGTGCCGACGGCCTGGTTCAGGTCAGCGGCGCACAGCCGGGAAAGTCGAAGCGGGAGTAGCACAAGCGACGCTCGTGCCGATCATCGGTGTGTGGCCATCCTTTGGCCCATCGTGGAATTTTGGTCGTGATGTCTGCGTGACCGTGACCGAGATGCTCGTGCGGATCTACCGCATCGCGGGCCACCCGACCACCAGCCCCGACTGGTGCGCACTGACCACGCGTCGATCCTGCGGGTGCCACTGCACATGGGTTGCGGGCGCCGGAATGAACCCTGCTCCCTGGGCGGCTTTCGAGGAGATCGTGAGATCCCAGATCAGCACCTGACCGTCTTCCCCGGCTGTCGCCAGCCAAAGCCCAGAGCGGAAGAACGACACATCGCTCACCGGAAGCAGATGCCCCCCAAGCGACAGTGGTGTGGTTCCGGATGGCCCCGCGCCGGCAAAACTCCAGACGGTGGTGTACAGGCCGCCGGTCGTCGCCATCCGGCGTCCATCCTCGCAGAAGGTGACTCGACGGACTTTACGCGCATACCCGCTCATCTCGAAGTCCTTGTTGGATCGGACCTCAAAGACGTGCACCGCCGACTCCTGCATCCCGGCGACCATCCATCGCGAATTTGGCGACCAGGCGTGACAGAGGAACGAGCCTTTCCAGGCCAGTTGCTGTTCCGGCGTGTCGTGATCGCGGTGCCAGACGGTGGCGCCACCGTAGCCGACCGTCGAGAAGCGCTGCCCGTCCGGCAACCAGGTGAGGTCCGAGAGTGTGCTCGGAGCCGGCGGATACCGTCGCACGGGTGAGCCGTCGGCCCGCCAGAGCGCAGCGTGCGGCCCGGCCGCCGTCGCGCAAACGGCACCATCGCGCGACCATCGTACCCGTTCCGCCCACGGACGCATCGTCCGGCGGGCCTCGGCGGTCGCTGGCTCAGGTGTTGCGAGCGCAGCAGTGACGGCACCATCCTGCCCAAGCTTCCAGAAACGGACCATACCGTCCTGACCAACCGAAGCGAGCGTGCCGGTGCTGGACGACCAGGCGAGATCGAGCGTGCCGCAGGCATGGCCCGCCCAGCGTTCGACGACGACGCCAGTGCTGGAGTCGACGACGAGAATCTCGCCGTCGCCCCCCGCGATCGCGATCAGGCTGCCGTTCCCGTTGAACGCCAGCGCCAGCGGCGCATCGCTGGTCTCGACGCGCCAGAGCGGCGAGATCGCCGGCCCCCCCAGGCGCCCACGCTCGGTCACGACGCCAGACATGCCCGGAACCCCGACGTCAGCTGTTCCCGATCGAGATTCCGTCCGATGAACACCATTTGACTCGATCGCGGCGTGTCGTGCCACGGCCGATCCGGACGGCCGTCGAACAGCATGTGGACACCCTGAAAGACAAAGCGCTTTTCTTCACCCTTGATCGCAATGATGCCTTTCATCCGGAAGATATCGGGGCCCTGATTCATGAGCAGGTTACCAAGCCATCCGTTCAGTTTTTCCTGATCGAAGTCACCTGGAAACTCCAGACCGACGGAGGTGACATCGTCGTCGTGCTCGTGTTCCGGGTTGTAATGATGATCGTTGATGGCAGCGATCTGCGCACCGTTCTGCATCACGCGCATCCGAAATTCGTCGGGATGGTGCTGGGTAAAGAGGGCGTACGCTCCGGGTTCGGCGATGTGCAGCAGGAACCGCTTCTCGCCAGCCTGTTCGAGTACGAGTGACGTCGGCGTAAACGACGGTTCGAAGCCATGTGCCGGGAGCACGGCGCGGGTGTCCGCAGAGAATCGGACCGTGACCCCTTCCTGTGCAGCCACCAGCGCCTCGGCCGATGTGTCGGGGAGGCGCCAAGCCATGACGGTCATCTCGGGATCCGGGCCATCCTCGAGCACCAACTGGACGGCACCGGCTGCAAACTCGAAGGTGCCACCCCACTCGAACGGATACTCCGGCTCGAGGAACGTCGGTCGCTGCTCGAGTGCCCGGTCGAGATCGAAGCCGCCGATGTCCAGCACCTCCTCGAGCGCGACCTTCGCCTGTTCAGTGCGGGTGATTCGTGCTACCGCGTTCATGCTGCGGATCCGATGCTCGAGCGCGTCCAGCTCAGCG